>NZ_JAVYAB010000001.1:0-514498 GCF_032337075.1 Novosphingobium sp. APW14 | reverse complement strand
CAGAAACAGCGCCATCGCCATGGCTGCCCTCCGGTTCCGCTTCGCTCCACCTACGGCCAGCCATGGCGCAGGAGGCGATCATGCACTAACAAACCGAACGGACCACTCAGTGGGGGCCGGTCATGTAGGCGCAAGTCTGATGTTTAGCCTTGCTGTTACGGCGATCGGCTTAGCCATTTCAAGCGTTGCAGCGAGCCAGCAGCAGGCGTTCCTTGGCGGTTTTCTGGTGATCGTGCCCATGATCCTGCTTTCGGGCTATGCCAGCCCGATTGACGGAATGCCTGATTGGTTAAAGCCAGTCGCGGCGGTCGATCCGCTCAGTCATTTCCTCGCGGTGTGCCACGGCATTTTCTTAAAAGACATGCCGTTTGCTGTAGTCGTTGGGCACATATGGCCAATGTTCGTGGTGGCCAGTCTTGCACTGCTGGGGGCCAATGCACTGTTGAGAGGACGCGGGAATTGACGTGAATGAGGGCCCGAAGGTGCGGAAGAATAAAAGATTTCCTTTGCCAAGCGACTCCGCACTCGTTTAGATTAGTAAAAATATCAGGTAACGTGATTTTACCTGGTGTAACGGGCGGGTTCAAAGCGAGGGGTTTATGGATCGACTTGCAGCCGATCTTTCGGGTTCGCAAACCTCCGGTGCTCAGACCGTTGCGGCGGTTGTAGACCCTTCGAATAGGGCGGCCTCAGTTTTGCACCAGGCCCGGTTGCGCATGGCTATCCCTGATGAACTGTTCCGCCTTCACGAGCTTGACGTTCTTTATAGTGAAGGTGAGGAAGCCCTTTGGACCTACATGCGTCCTGCCGAGCGACCCAGCTTCACCCCGCCAATGCTGCGGGATTTTGACCTCTGGCAGCGTCTGATATCTGCCCATTTCGGTCCCGAACGCGTGCCGCTCAAATACCTTGTACTTGGCAGCCGGGCTCCCGGGGTGTTCTGCTTCGGAGGCGATCTGGAACTGTTTGCCAGCCTGATCCGCGAAGGCAATCGCGATGGCTTGGTGGCCTATGGCTATCGGTGTGTCGAAATTCTTCACCGCAACATGCAATCGCTGGACCTGCCGATCCTGACCATTGGGATGGTGCAAGGCCAGGCCTTGGGCGGCGGCTTCGAAGCCTTGCTCTCGTTTGACTATATCATTGCCGAGCGTGGGGCCTCGTTCGGGTTGCCAGAAGTGATGTTCGGGCTGTTCCCCGGCATGGGTGCCCACGCAATCCTCTCACGCCGCTTGGGCCAAGCCATCGCCGACCGGATCATCATGGGCAACGCGGTCTATTCGGCCGAAGCCATGTTTGAGATGGGGATCGTCCAACAACTGGCCGAGCCTGGGGAGGGTGAGGCTGCTGTGCGCGATTTCATGGCCAAATCCAGTCGCCGCCACGCAGGTTTGGTTGGCGCCCGCCGTGCCAGTCGCCGGGTCAATCCGGTGTCACTGGCAGAACTGCGGGATGTCGTTGACCACTGGGCTGATGCTGCGCTTCAACTCCGCGAGCAAGATCTCAAGCTGATGCAGCGGCTGGCGGGAGCCCAATCCCGCTTGCCGCGCGCTGCTGCTTAACGCGAATCCACCAGGACGACCTCGCAGTCGCTCACCGCTTCGACGGTAATGCTGCTTTCGCCCGTGATCGCCACCCCATCTCGCGGCTGCGCTTCGATCCCGTTGACTCGGATCGATCCGGTTGGGGCGACCAAGTAGACATGGCGCTGCGCCTCGGTTGACCAGGAGGCGATTTCGCCCGCGGATAGGGTTGCCGCCGCAACCTTTGCATCGGCGCGGATGGGCAGAGCCTGGTCGGCTTCGGGCGTCCCGCTGGCAACGATTTCCCAGCGCCCGGCGCGCTCGCCGCGCGGAAATTCCCGCTGCCCCCAGCCAGGGGCTTCGCCTGCGCGGTCGGGCATGATCCAGATCTGGAACAGCGTGGTTGCTTCGTCCTCCAGGTTGTATTCGGCGTGGACGATCCCGGTCCCTGCGCTCATCACCTGAACATCGCCGGCACCGGTACGTCCCTTGTTGCCCAGGCTGTCTTGGTGCGTGATCGCTCCGGTGCGAACAAAGGTGACGATTTCCATGTCATTGTGTGGGTGGGGCGGAAAGCCACTACGCGGCGTGATCGTATCGTCATTCCACACACGGATGGCGCCCCAGCTCATCCTGGCCGGCTCGTGGTAGGACGCGAAGCTGAAATGGTGACGGGCATCAAGCCAGCCATGGTTTGCATGACCAAGGCTGGCAAAGGGGCGTATTTCGATCATCTGCGCTATCCACCTCGGCGGGGAGTTGCCGCCGGAACTCTGGCTAAATGGGGCGGGCTAAGGCTAATTCAACCCTGTTCGCCGTGGCCCAGCGCGAGGTAGTCGGCGCTCTGCATCTCCATCAGCCGGCTGACAGTGCGTTCGAATTCAAACCGTCCGTCGCCCGCAGCGTAGAGTTCGTCCGGCAAGGCGTCAGCCGTGGCCAGCAACTTGACCTTTTGCTCATAGAGCGCATCGATCAAGGTCACGAAGCGCGCCGCCTCATTGCGGTTTTCCGGTCCCATGCGCGGAATGCCGACCACGATCACAGTGTGATAGGTTTGGGCTATGGCGAGGTAATCAGGCGCGCCACGTGCTTCGGCGCAGAGGCGCTTGAAGCTGAATACGGCCACGCCCTTCAGGGTTTTTGGCACGTGCAGCTTGCGGCCGCCGCCGACATCGAGTTCGGCTGATGGAACATGCTCGGCATCTTCTGGTGGATAGTCCGTCAGGCGGAAGAAGGCTTCGCGGACCTGCGCCGTGGCTTTGTCGCCCAACGGAATGTGCCAGGTCGCCATGCCACCCAACCGCTCAAGGCGGTAATCAATCGGGCCATTCAGCGCCATGACGTCAAGCTCGCGCTCGATCAGGGCAATGAAGGGCAGGAAATGCTCTCGGTTCAGCCCATCCTTGTAAAGCTGGGTCGGTGCGCGGTTGGATGTGGTGACGATCACCAGCCCGTGCTGCGTAATCAAGGCTGTGAACAGGCGGCTCATGATCATCGCGTCCGCGGAATTGTTCACGACCATTTCGTCGAAGGCGAGGACGCGCAGGCCCTTGGCAATGGCCGCGGCAACCGGGGGGATTGGATCACCCGTTTCGCTCTTCCGCGCATCGCGCAACCGGGCATGGACTTCCTGCATGAAGGCATGGAAGTGCACCCGTCGCTTGTCAGGGATCGCAAGGCTGTCGTGGAACAGGTCCATAAGCATCGACTTGCCACGTCCGACCCCGCCCCACAGGTAGAGGCCGCGCGGCGGGGGCGCTTTTCTGCCGAACAGCTTGCCCATCAGCCCGCCGGTTTGCGGGTGTTCAAGCGCCTTCTGCAGATCTGCAAGGTGGATCGCGGCCTCCCGCTGCTCCGGGTCGAGCCTAAGCTCCCCCGTTGCAACCAGCTGCTCATAGCGCGAGAGCAGGGCGGTCATTGACCCGATGGCTTGCGGACAATGCCCGAAAAGCTGGCGACGAGATGCTCATCGCCTTCACACTGAACCACGGTGCCGCGCATGAAGACCAGGCGTTTGGTTTCGCGCATCACTTCGACAACGGCGTCGAGCGGCTTGTCGAGGGCTCCGGCGCCGATGAACTGGCTGGATAGCTCGAGGGTCACGGATCCCCCCGCGTTTCCATCCAGCAGCGTCCGCATCGCGGCGAATAGCGCGATGTCCACCAGGGCAAGGGTAACCGCGCCGTGGACCATATCGAGCAGGTTGGAATGCTTGCGCTCGGGAAACATGCGAACCCGGCAAGTCCGCGCACTTTCGGCGCGGACCAGCATGCGTCCCATTGTCTGGGCATTGAAACGGGTGTCGTCCGCCAGTTCCCAGCGATGCCAGCCGGGATTTTCGGGATCGGGTTCGTAGATGAAGCCGCGTTGATCGACCACTTAGACGTGGCGCTCTGCTTGCATCTTCTTGATCTCGGCGATCGCGCGCGCCGGTGAAAGCCCCTTCGGGCAGACATTGGCGCAGTTCATGATCGTGTGGCAGCGATAGAGCCGGAAGGGGTCTTCCAGTTCATCAAGCCGTTCGCCGGTCATTTCATCACGGCTGTCGGCCAGCCAGCGATAGGCTTGCAGCAGGATAGCCGGACCAAGGAATTTGTCGCTGTTCCACCAATAGCTGGGGCATGAGGTGCTGCAGCAGGCGCAAAGGATGCACTCGTAAAGCCCATCGAGCTTTTCACGCTGCTCTGGCGACTGGAGGCGCTCCTTGCCGGAAGGCGTGGTGCTGACAGTCTGCAGCCAGGGACGGATCGAGGCGTACTGGGCATAGAAGTGCGTGAAATCAGGAACCAGGTCCTTGATCACTTCCATGTGCGGCAGCGGAGTGATGCGGATGTCACCCTTCAGGTCTTCAATCGCCGTGGTGCAGGCCAGGCCGTTGCGACCGTTCATGTTCATCGCGCAGGATCCGCAGATCCCTTCGCGGCAAGAGCGGCGGAAGGTCAGCGAAGGATCCTGTTCGGACTTCATTTTGATCAGTGCATCAAGCACCATCGGTCCGCAGTTATCCAGATCAATCTCGAACGTGTCGTAACGCGGGTTTTCACCGCTGTCGGGATCGTAACGGTAAACGGTAAATTGCTTAACGCGGGCCGCGCCATCAGCCTTGTGATGCTGAGCCTTGCCCGTGATCTTGCTGTTTGCAGGAAGCGTGAAAGTGGCCATGTCGATCCCTGTCGCTGCGCGATCCCTAAATCGCTTTGGCTTCCCTCTAGCGATTCATCGCAAAGGAGCAAGCACCAGTGTGCAGCAAATCAGTTAACGGCGGCAAAGCCAACGAACTCAGTAATGGTTGCAGCGGCGGCCACGCCGATGACGGCAAGCGATCCAACAAGGATAGCGCGGATTGCAGAAGCTAGAAACTCCTCCCGGGCGAGCCAGGCTAACCCGACCGGGAGGAGCGATTGGGAAGGTTGCGACCCTGCTCCGACAGTGCCGTTCTGCAATGGGGCAGCAGCATTACCGGATGGACCCTCCACAAACCCGCTGTGACCTGAAGCAGCGGAATATAGAACCTGAATTTTTTCCCATGTTGGCGGGAAAGTGGCGGCAATCGTTTGCTCCCGGGCAAATTCCTGGCGGTAAAGCCGCGCCATTTCCCCGCGGGGGATCCCCCCCAAACGCGACCGGATAAGTTCGATGCGTTGATTTACAGCCGATTCGGAAATTCCAAGTAAACCCGCAATTTCCTTGCTCGTCCGGTTGTCGGCAACCAATGCCATGACTTCGCGCTGCTTGGCCGTCAGTTGCGGCAGCAGTACGAAATCAGGCATGGGCCGAGTCTGACCTTCCATCGCGCCGGAGAATAGCATCCGCATTGCGGCGAGCAATCACGACAATGGATTGCAAGACGAAAAATCCACTAAAACTTAAGAGTTTATCAGATTGTTGCGCTCGCAGCTTCGATGATTGCCGCGGCGAAGCCAGCGGGATCATCTTCCTGGATGAAGTGCCCGCCGCTCAATGTGCAATGCGGCATGCCGCGTGTTCCCGGTACCCGCTCAAGCCACAAGGCATCGCCGCCACGCGTGATCGGATCTTTGTCCGAGAAGCAGCACAGGAACGGCTTTTCCCACTGCCGGAACACTTGCCAGGCGCGCAGCTGATCCGGCACTGCCACATTGCCTTTGAACGGCACCAAAGGCGGATAGGCGCGGGCCGCAGCCTTGCTTTCGCGGGTCGGGAAGGGGGCGTCATAGGCTGCAACCTCCGCCTCGGACAGCGGGCGCTTCGTCCCACGTTTGACGATCCTCCCAATTGGAAAGAGCGGACTGTACTTCGCAAAGGCGCGCCAGATCGCAAAAGCGCGGGGCGGTTCCTGGCCATCGGGCAGGCCGCCATTGGATAGAGCAACGGCAGCAAAGCGGTCCGGCATATCCGCAACCACCCGCAGGCCGATCAGGGAGCCCCAGTCCTGGCAGCCCAGAGTGATGTCTTTCAGATCCAGGGCCTCAACCCATTCGCCGATCCACGCCACCTGGCCTGCATAGGAATAGCTCCCGCGCCCCAGCGGCTTGTCAGACCGGCCAAAGCCGATCAGATCCGGTGCGATCACCCGGTACCCCTTTGCGGTCAGCAATGGGATCATATGCCGCCACAGGTAACACCAGGTCGGTTCACCATGAAGCAGCAGGACCGGGCGGCCATCACGTGGCCCCTCATCGATGTAATGTAGCCGAAGCCCAGACTTCAGCGTGTGGTACTGCGGCGCATAGGGAAAATCTGGCAAGTCCTCGAAACGGGCATCTGGCGTGCTATAGACTTGCATTGTTACTTTTCCCCTCGACAGTTTCTGCCATCATGGCGGTGCAATTCCGGCATGGAAAGAGGGGGCGGCAATGGGAGTGCGCAATTGGTATGAGGAACACGTAGTACCACGTTTGATCCGGTGTGCCTGCTCTGGCCCGGCGATCATGAAGTTACGCGAAAAGGTCGTGCCGCTTGCAGGTGGAGCGGTTTTCGAACTGGGTTGTGGCGGAGGATTGAACCAGCACTTCTACGATGTCGGCCGAATCGATTCCTATGCCGGGATTGACCCTTCGGCCCAAGGGCTGGCGTTCGCGCGTGCCGCTGCGGAACGCAAAGGCTGGGCGCACGATATTCGCGCCGGGACGGGAGAGGCGATCCCCTTTGCCGATGAAAGCTTCGATTCGGTGGTCTGCACCTTTACGCTCTGCTCGGTTCAGGACCCGGTGCGGGTGCTGCACGAAATGCGCCGGGTGTTGAAGCCTGGCGGGCAACTTCTGTTTGCCGAACATGGAGCCGCGCCAGACGCCGGCGTTGCGCAATGGCAATCCCGGATTGAGCCGGTCTGGAAGCGGATTGCAGGGGGGTGCCATCTGACACGGCCGGTGGGTGCGGCCATCGGCTCAAGCGGGTTCACGCTAAAGCCGCTGGGTGCCCAATATGCCCCAAAGGTGCCGCGTTTCGCAGGTTGGATGGAATGGGGCGTAGGGATTAAGGCCGGGTAGCTGCCGCCACCCGGCCTTTAAGACCCTTAGTTGCCGAAGGTTCGCTGCCACCAGCCGCGGCGCGGGGTGCCATCATCATCTTCGCCTTGCTGCACAGCAGCGCTGGGCTCAGCTTCGGAGGCCACGGCCTTCTTGCGGGTGCGCTTGGGCTTGGCTGGCGCTTCCTCGGCCGGAGCTTCCGGTGCGGCAGCGGCGGCTTCGGCTTCGACCGGAGCTTCGTCTGCCTTCTTCTTTCGGGTGCGCTTTGGCTTGGCGGCCGGTTCTTCGGCAGCAACCTCAACAGCGGCGACCGGCTCAGCCGGGATTTCGGCGGCCGGCTCTGCGGCGGCTGCCTTTTTGCGGGTCCGCTTGGGCTTGGCAGGGGCTGCTTCGGCCGGTTCAGCCTCGATGATTACGGGCTCGGCCGCTGGCTCAGCAGGCGCTTCGCCGGCTTCGTCAGCGGTGGCCTCGCCGTTTTCCTCGCGGTTGCCATTGCGGCCGCGACCACCCCGGCGGCGGCGACGGCGGCGCTTGCGCTGCTCATCGGTTTCGCCGGCAGGGCCGTCTTCGCGGTCCTGGTCATCGCCTTCGGCGGCTTCTTCGCCTTCGTCGGACTCGCCGTTCTCAGCGCTATCACCTTCTTCGCGATCACGGCCACCCCGGCGGCGACGACGACGACGGCGCTTGCCGCGGCCTTCGCCGTCCTCACGGCGGCCACCGCGTTCGCGGCCTTCGTCTTCATCGCGATCTTCGTCTTCGTCCTCGTCATCGATGCCGGCGATGTCGTCATCGTCCTCAAGCGCGATCGGTTCGAACTTGGGCACGAATTCAGGGCGCGGACCAGACGAGGCAACGCGCATCTTCGCGCCTTCGTTCTCACCTTCCGGCAGTACCTCAACCCGCGCGCCATAACGCTCTTCGATCTCGGCAAGATCGGCGCGCTTGGCATTGAGTAGGTAAACCGCCGCTTCGGTGCTGGCGAAGAGCGAGATGATCGAACCCTTGCCCTTGGCCGCTTCGTCTTCGATCAGGCGCAAGGCAGAGAGGCCTGCGCTTGAGGCGGTACGAACGAGGCCGGTGCCGTCACAATGCGGGCATTCACGGGTGGTGGCTTCGAGAACGCCAGTGCGCAGGCGCTGGCGGCTCATTTCCATCAGGCCGAAGCTGGAGATGCGGCCCACCTGGATCCGGGCGCGATCGTTCTTAAGCGCGTCCTTCATGGCCTTCTCGACCTTGCGGACGTTTGAGCCATATTCCATGTCGATGAAGTCGATCACAACCAGCCCTGCCATGTCGCGCAGGCGCAGCTGGCGGGCGATTTCACGCGCGGCTTCAAGGTTCGTGTTGAGCGCCGTCGCCTCGATCCCGTGCTCCTTGGTGGAGCGGCCCGAGTTGATGTCGATCGAGACCAGTGCTTCGGTCGGGTTGATGACGATGTAGCCGCCGCTCTTCAGCTGGACGACGGGATCGTACATCGCGGTCAGCTGGTCTTCGGCGCCATAGCGCTGGAACAGCGGTACCGGGTCGGCATACTGCTTCACCCGCTTCGCGTGGCTCGGCATCAGCATCTTCATGAAGTCACGGGCCAGGCGATAGCCATGTTCGCCTTCGACCACGACTTCTTCGATTTCGCGATTATAGATGTCGCGGATCGCACGCTTGATCAGGTCGCTGTCCGAATGGATCAGCGCCGGGGCCGTGCTCTTCAGAGTGGTTTCGCGAATATCGTCCCACAGGCGGGCAAGGTAATCGAAGTCACGCTTGATTTCGGTCTTGGTGCGCTGCAGGCCCGCGGTCCGGACGATGCAGCCCATGGCCTTGGGCAGATCCATTTCCGCAATGATCGACTTCAGGCGCTTGCGGTCAGCGGCCGAGCTGATCTTGCGGCTAATGCCGCCGCCGTGGCTCGAATTCGGCATGAGGACGCAATAACGGCCGGCGAGGCTGAGATAGGTGGTGAGGGCTGCGCCCTTGTTGCCGCGTTCTTCCTTCACAACCTGGACCAGCAGCACCTGGCGGCGCTGGATCACGTCCTGAATCTTGTAGCGACGGCGCAGCGCCATGCGCTTGGCGCGGATTTCGTCAGCTTCCTTGGCCTTGCCGCGACCCTGGCCCTGACGGCGACGACCGCGACCGCGGCGACGGTCTTCGCTGCCTTCGGCTTCGGCGGCTTCTTCACCTTCGTGATCGAAGGCGTTGTCGATCTGACCGTCCTCGATCGTGGCGACTTCGTCCTTCTCGTCGGTGTCGACTTCGGTCACCCCGTGGTCGTCATCACCGTGGAATGATTGATGAGAGGTTCCGGCAAGATCGTCCGCCAGAGTCTCGCCCAGTTCGTCATCGCCAACGAAGTCTTCCTCGCCCTCGGCAATGGCGCGCAGCGCGGCCTCTTCCTCAGCATGGGCGGCTTCTTCCGCCAGCAGGGCCTCGCGGTCCTCCTTGGGGATCTGATAATAATCCGGATGGATTTCGCTGAAGGCCAGGAAGCCGTGGCGGTTGCCACCGAAATCGACGAACGCCGCCTGCAGCGACGGTTCGACCCTGGTTACCTTGGCGAGATAGATGTTGCCCTTGATCTGCTTGTGTTCGGCAGATTCAAAGTCGAATTCCTCAATCCGGTTGCCCTTGAGCACCGCCACCCGGGTTTCTTCCTGGTGGCGCGCATCGATTAGCATGCGCATTGTCATTTATAACTCTCCGTGCGCGCCGGGCCTGGTCCGCCCGATAAGGGCCCGAACCGGCATGATCGGCGCGTTCTTGTACGAAACAACTGTTCACACGGGAGCGGATCCCGGCAAAGCGAACAGCAGTATGGGAATAGCCAGGGGCAATAATCCGCCCGGCGGCGTGTTGTGTGTCTGCGGTAACAAGATGGCGCAGTGACATTTCATGCGCCGGTTGTTGCACCGCAACGGCCACAGCCCGGGAGGGCAGGGTTTCGGCAGGCAACGAACCACTTCTCATTTCGGCATCAACCTGTGCATCCGGGCTTGGCCCGGGATTCATGGCAAGAACTGCCCGCGATTGGTTAACAAGCAGTGCCTGGTAGCATTACGAGTGAACCGCGCAGGGTCTCGCGCCGCATTCGCCTAGCACCAAGGATGGCTGGCGGCAAGGGCGGTGGCAGCAACCGTGATTGAGCAACTGGCCCATTGCCCTTGAACTTTACCTTAGTTAGCTAGGCCCCATTATGCGGCGGGGCGCAGTGATCTTTGGCCTATTTATCGGTCCTTTAGCGGTTTTCTCTGCAATGGTGGCGGCTGATCGCACCTTTGGTGCTCCTGGCCGAGGCTGGGGCTATGTCGTCCAGCTCAACTTGCCTGGCGAAGATGCGCGTGCGGGGTTGCCCGTTGTTTTGGGGCCAGAAGATGCCAGCCGCCCATTGGTCGTTATCGATGCCGGGCACGGCGGCAAGGATCCCGGGGCCGGGATCGGCCAGCTTCGAGAGAAGGACCTGGTCCTGCGCCTTGCCCTGGCGCTTCGTGATGAACTGCTGCGTCAAGGCGGGGTTCGTGTGGCCCTGACGCGGGATGATGATCGTTACATTCTTTTGCCGGTCCGCCCCGACATTGCGCGGCGGCTGCAGGCAGATCTGTTCATCTCGATCCACGCTGACAGTACGGAGGTTGGCACCATCGCTCGGGGAGCTACGGTCTATGTCCTTTCCGACCGGGGCAGCAACGAGGCGGCAGAGCGGATAGCAAAGCGCGAAAACGCCGCGGACGAAATCAATGGCATCCGCATCGCCGAGCAAAGTGACAATGTCGGGGCGATCCTGGTTGATCTGTCCCAGCGCGAAATGCAGGCCAAGTCAGAGGCGTTTGGTAGCCTGATCCTGCGCGAGGGGCGGGGGCGGCTGCCATTCCGCGAAGGCACCGTGCAATCGGCCGCCTTTGCCGTGCTCAAGGCGCCGGATGTCCCGTCGGTCCTGTTTGAAAGTGGCTACATCAACAACCCGGACGATGCCGCCCGGATCGCCTCGCCAGAAGGCCGTCGCGCCTTTGCCGAGGCAGTGGCCAGCGCCATTCGCGTTCATTTTGCTCGCGAAAGTGGGCAGGCGACGGCCCTGTAACAGCTTGCCGCTGGCCTATCGCCGCTCCGCCATGCTAGGGGCCAACGCAAGATGAGCGAGCAAACCGAATCCATTCACCTGCGCATTCGGCGCGAAGCCGGAGGACTGCTCACCCGGCTCAAGGAGCATCAGGCCGGCCAGTGGTTCATGGCCAATTGGCAGTCCAGCCGGCGCTTCCGCCAGGTTGGCTACGGGCTTGCCGCGCTGGTGGTGCTTTATATGCTGCTGTGGGTTAGCGTTCTGCGGTCGCTACCGTCGGCAGACCGCTTGCTCAGCTATCAGCCACCGCTGCCGACCATGGTCCGCGGGGTGAACGGTGAAATCGTTTACAGCTATGCGCGTGAGCGGCGGGTTCAGCTACGCTTCGTCGATCTGCCCAAGCCGCTGATTAACGCCTACCTGTCTGCGGAAGACAAGACATTCTGGAGCCATGGCGGCGTGGACATTACCGGTACGCTTGGTGCCGTGATCGATTATGCCAACCCGCTGCGCACCCGCCGGGCGGTGGGTGGTTCCACCATCACGCAGCAGGTCGCCAAGAACATCCTGATTGGGGATGAGTACTCGATTACCCGCAAGTTTAAGGAAATGATCCTGGCGCGCCGGATCGAGGGCGTGCTCGAAAAGGAGCAGATCCTCGAGCTTTATCTCAACGAAATTCCGCTCGGCCGGCAGTCTTTCGGTGTCCAGGCTGCGGCGCGGGCCTATTTCGGCAAGGACGTCGGTGATCTCAAGCTGCACGAGGCTGCCTTCCTCGCGATCCTGCCCAAGGCACCGGAACGCTATGGGCGCGAGAAGTACCAGCAAATGGCGATCAACCGGCGCAATTATGTCCTCGATCAAATGGTCAGCAATGGCTGGGCGACCCCCGCACAGGCGGCAGAGGCCAAGGCCCAACCGCTTGGCCTGATCGCACGGCGGTCGGAAAGTTTCGATCCGTCGGTCGGTTACTTCGTCGAGGACGTCCGCCGCGAACTGATCGACAAGTATGGCGAACAGTCCAAGGATGGCCCAAACAGCATTTATGGCGGCGGCCTCTGGGTCCGGACCTCGCTTGACCCGCAACTCCAGAAGGCAGCGCAGGACGCGCTGCGCACCGGTTTGCTTCGTTATCAGGCCGGGCGGGGCTGGGGCGGCCCGATCGCCAAGATCAAGGTCGATCCGGATGGCTGGCAGACCGAGCTGATCGCCGCCGGCAAGTCGGTAACCTTCCAGAACTGGCGGGTTGGGGTAGTGCTGTCACGCTCGGGCAATCAGGCGACGATTGGCTTTACCGATGGCAGCAAGGCCCCCCTGGTTGCCTTGCCGGATTCGCTGCGTGCGGGCGACGTGATCGCAGCAGCGCCGAACGGCAATGCCTGGGCGGTCAAGAATGTTCCCGCAGTCTCGGGCGGCTTCGTGGCGATTGATCCCAATTCGGGCCGTGTCCTGGCGGTGCAGGGCGGATTTGATGCCGGGTTGGGTAGTTTCAACCGCGCCACCCAGGCGCAGCGCCAGCCTGGTTCGACGATCAAGCCGTTTGTCTACGCCACCGGCCTCGACAACGGCATGACCCCGGCAACTGAAGTGCTGGATGGCCAGTTCTGCGTCTATCAAGGTGCGCAGTTGGGGCAGAAGTGCTTCCGCAACTTTGACATGCGCGGAGCCGGCGGCACGCACACCATGCGCTGGGGGCTGGAGCAATCCCGCAACCTGATGACCGTGCGCATCGCCAACGACGCCGGGATGGACAACGTGTCGCGCCAGATCGACCGGGTAGGGATCGGGAAGTATCCTCCTTACCTGTCGTTTGCATTGGGTGCGGGGGAAACGACGGTCCTCAAGATGGCCAATGCCTATGCCGCGCTGGCCAACAATGGCGTGCAATACACGCCAACGCTGATCGACTTTGTGCAGGATCGCAACGGCAAGGTTATCTGGCGGTCAGACACGCGGCGCTGCGAAAAGTGCCGCATGGCAGAGTGGGATGGCAAGCCGATGCCGCGTCTGGCCAAGCGCGGAAAGCAAGTGATGGATCCGCGCACCGCCTTCCAGGTGATCCACATGCTTGAAGGCGTTGTGACCCGCGGCACGGCCACCGTGCTGCGCGATCTCAACCTCTCGCTGTTCGGCAAGACCGGGACTACGACCGGGCCGACAAACGTCTGGTTCGCGGGTGGCTCGCAGGATATCGTCGGTGCGGTCTACCTTGGCTATGACCAGCCGCGCTCCCTGGGCGGCTATGCCCAGGGCGGTTCGATTGCGGCCCCGATGTTCAAGCAGTTTATCCAGGAAAGCCGCAGCCGCTGGTTTGATCGCCCGTTTGTCGCTCCCGCAAACATCCACTGGGTTAAGATTGATCGCGTCAGCGGTAGCAAAGTCTTTGCTGGAAGCCCCACCGACGATCCCAAGTCATCAATCATCTGGGAAGCGTTCAAGGCTGATAGCGAGGTCCAGCGGACCACCCGTCAGGATGACCTGGCCAAACAGCGCGATGCGTTGATTGCCCAGATCCGACGTGGTTCGCAGGCGCGGTTGACCGAGACTGAAAGCAGTGAACCAGCTGCCCCGCAAATCACCGCCGACAGCGCGGTGACCATTCAATAAAACAGGAGCCGCAGCCATGACCTTTCGTCCGATGTTCGCCGCCGCCGTTGCCGTTTCGCTGGCTACCCCGGCTGCCGCCAATCTGCGCGTCGGCGCCAATGCTCCGGTCTTTGCAACCCAGGGTGCCAAGGGCGGCAAGCCCTTTGCAATCAACCTGCGCGCCGCACTGAGCAAGGGGCCGCTGGTACTCTATTTCTATCCCAAGGCCTTCACCAAGGGCTGCACGCTTGAAGCCAAGGCATTTGCTGACGCCACGCCCGATTTTGCGGCTGCCGGGGCAACGGTGGTGGGGCTGTCGGCGGACGATCTGCCCACCTTGCAGAAGTTTTCGACCGAGGCCTGCCGCGATCAGTTTGCCGTGGCGATTGCTACGCCTGAAATCATCAAGGCCTACAAGGTCAATCTTCGCATTGCTGGCGTTTCGACCGGCCTGACCACCCGCACCAGCTATGTGATTGGCCAGGATGGCAAGGTTCGCTTCGTCCATTCGCAAATGGACTATAAGGATCACGTCCGCCTGACACTTGAAGCGGTGCAAAAGCTGCGCGCCGAGAAGCGTTAAGTCGCCGCGCCTTTACAATCATGAGCCGTTCGCTAAGCGGGCGGCCAACCGGGCCCTGTACCCGAAAATACGGAGTTGAAGTGCCATGCGTGCCGAAGGGCAGGCCCATATCGATCGGATCAACGCCGCGCTGGCCCTGGTCCGCAAGTTCCTGGACTGGGACCGCGCGTTGCGTCGGCTCGATGAACTTAACGCCCGGGTCGAGGATCCCAAGCTTTGGGACAGCCCCAAAGACGCCGAGGCGGTGATGAAGGAACGTCGCCGGCTTGAGGCGGCGATCGGCACGGTCAACGACATCTCGGCGCAAATGGCCGACGCCATCGAATTCGTCGAACTGGGCGAGATGGAGAATGACGAGGCGACCATCCAGGAAGGCCTCGATGCGCTGTGCAGGCTGGCGGATCGCGCCGGCCAGGACAAGGTCCAGGCCTTGCTGGCGGGCGAGGCGGACGCCAACGATACCTACATCGAAATCCATGCGGGTGCTGGCGGCACGGAAAGCCAGGACTGGGCAGAGATGCTCTTCCGGATGTACACCCGTTGGGCCGAAAAGCGCGGATTCAAGGTTGATACGATCGAGTATCAGGCAGGCGAGCAGGCGGGGATCAAAAGCGCGACAATCCTGGTCAAGGGCGAGAATGCCTATGGCTATGCCAAGACCGAAAGCGGGGTTCACCGCCTGGTCCGGATCAGCCCCTATGACAGCTCGGCTCGGCGCCATACCAGCTTCAGCTCGGTCTGGGTCTTCCCGGTGATCGATGACAATTTCAGCATCGAGATCAACCCGGCCGACCTTAAGATCGATACCTATCGTGCCTCGGGTGCGGGCGGTCAGCACGTTAACACGACCGACTCGGCCGTACGCATCACCCACGTCCCCAGCGGGATCATCGTCGCCAGCCAGCAAGATCGCAGCCAGCACAAGAACCGCGAAATCTGTATGGGCATGCTGAAATCGCGCCTCTACGAAGAGGAAATGCGCAAGCGTGAAGAGGCCGCCAGTGCCGAACACTCTGCCAAGAGCGATATTGGCTGGGGCCATCAGATCCGTTCTTACGTTCTCCAGCCGTACCAGATGGTGAAGGACCTGCGCACCGGTGTGACAAGCCCAACCCCGTCCGACGTGCTTGATGGCGATGTGGATCAGTTCATGGCCGCGGCGCTGGCCCAGCGCGTCACCGGTGAAAAGGTTGACGTGGAGGATGACGATTGAGGCTATTTGCGGCCTTGGCTGCGCTGACGCTGCTTTCAGCCTGCGGAGGCGAGAAGGACGCTGACCGCCCAGAGACTTCGCGCGATTTCCCCAAGGCCTGGCGACCGGTTTCCGCCATCGGCAGTAACGAATTCGGCAACGAGGATCAGCGCGACAACCTTGGCGAAGCGGAAGTCGTCATGGACCTTGCGGTGATCAAGGCGGGTATGACCGTGGCCGACATCGGCGCGGGCGAGGGCTATTACACGGTCCGCCTGGCTGAACGGGTCGGGGCCAAGGGGCGCGTTCTGGCGCAAGATATCGATCCTGGCGCAATCCAGCGGCTTGGCCAGCGGGTTGAACGCGAACGCCTGGATAATGTTTCGATCAAGACCGGCGCGCCGGATAATCCAAGGCTTCCGGCCAACAGCTTTGATCGGGTCTTCCTGGTACACATGTACCACGAAGTGACTGAGCCTTATGCCTTCCTTTGGCGATTGCGTCCGGCGCTGCGCCAGGGCGGGCAGGTGATTGTTGTCGACGTTGATCGACCGACCGATCGCCACGGAATTCCGCCAAGCCTGCTGTTCTGTGAATTTCAGGCCGTGGGCTTTCGCCTGGCTGAATTTGTGCGTAGACCGGAACTCAACGGTTACTACGCACGGTTTGAAGCGCTTGGGCCGCGCCCCGAACCGGGGGCAATCAAGCCGTGTAATACGGCGCAGGGAAAGACTGGGAGCTAATGACGTTCAAGGGTTTGAAGCCGATCCTTTATGGTGGTCGTGAAGTTTGGCCGCTGGTTGAGGGCGGCAAGGGGGTCGCTGCAACCAATCACGCAAGCTCGGGCGCCTGGGCTGCCGCCGGCGGGATCGGCACAGTGAGCGCGGTCAACGCCGATAGCTATGACGCTGAAGGCAAGATCATTCCCCAGATCTACGATGCCCTGACCCGCAAGGAACGGCACGAACAGCTTATTCAATATGGCATTTCCGGCGCGGTCGAACAGGTCCGCCGAGCCTACGAAATTTCCAACGGCAAGGGCGCGATCAACATCAACGTCCTGTGGGAAATGGGCGGGGCCCAGCAGATCCTTGAGGGCGTTCTGGAAAAGACCCGCGGCATGGTAACCGGCGTTACCTGCGGTGCGGGGATGCCCTATAAGCTCTCGGAAATCGCGGCCCGCTTTAACGTCAATTACCTGCCCATCGTCAGCTCGGCGCGGGCATTCCGTGCACTTTGGAAGCGGGCCTATCACAAGGTGGCCGAACTGATGGCTGCCGTGGTCTATGAAGATCCCTGGCTGGCGGGAGGGCACAACGGGCTTTCGAATGCCGAAGATCCGCTGAAGCCGGAAGATCCCTATCCGCGCGTCAAGGCGCTGCGCGACACCATGCGCGCGGAAGGTGTGCCGGATTCGGTGCCGATCGTGATGGCCGGCGGGGTCTGGTTCCTGCGTGAGTGGGAGAACTGGATCGACAATCCGGAACTGGGCAGCATCGCCTTTCAGTTCGGCACCCGTCCGCTGCTGACCGAGGAAAGCCCGATCCCGCAGGCATGGAAGGACCATCTGCGCACGCTTGAGCCGGGTGACGTGCTGCTGCACCGTTTCTCGCCGACGGGGTTCTATTCTTCGGCGGTCAAGAACCCGTTCCTGCGTAAGCTTGAGACCCGCAGCGAGCGCCAGATCCCCTATTCGAAGGTTGAGGCGGGCGAACACACCGTCCAGCTCGACGTGGGTGTCCGCGGCAAAAACTTCTGGGTCGCTCCGCGCGATCTGGAACGCGCGCGGGGCTGGGTGGCCGCCGGGTACAGCGAAGGCCTGCGCACGCCGGACGATACCATCGTTTTCGTGGCCCCTGAAGAGCGCAGTGAAATCCAGCAGGACCAGAAGGACTGCATGGGCTGTCTCAGCCACTGCGGATTCTCGTCATGGAAGGATCATGACGATTACACCACCGGCCGCCTCGCCGATCCGCGCAGCTTTTGCATCCAGAAGACCCTGCAAGACATCGCCCACGGCGGCCCGATTGACGACAACCTGATGTTCGCCGGGCACGCCGCCTATCGCTTCAAGCAGGACCCGTTCTATTCAAACAACTTCACCCCCACGGTGAAGCAGCTGGTTGACCGGATCCTGACCGGCGATTGATGATCGGTTGATTGGGCGAGGCGGGTTTCAGGCCCGCCTCGCCAAAGCCTCAGTCCAGTTCCCAGGCGCGCTCGCCATGGCTGGTAATGTCCAGGCCCTCGCGCTCGGCATCCTCGCTCACCCGCATCGGGAAGAACAGGCTGACCATCACGGCAATGACCGCGCTGGCAATGGCAGAGTACAGCGCTACGACGCCGACGCCCACCGCCTGCGCTACCAGCTGGTTCGCCATGCCAAAACCTTCCGCGTAACCGGTGCCGCCAAGGCTGGGTGAAATGAAGACCGCCAGCAGCAGCGAGCCCATGATGCCGCCGACCCCGTGGACGGCGAAAACATCAAGCGAGTCGTCGATCTTGAGCTTTTGCTTCACCAGTTGGATCATAGGATAGCACCCGGCCGCGGCGATCACGCCCAGCAGCATTGCTGCGCCTGGTGAAATATAGCCTGCCGCGGGCGTGACCGTTGCAAGGCCCGCGATCGCGCCAGTCGCAAAGCCGACCGAAGTGGGCTTGCCGACGGTAAAGCGTTCGATCAGCAGCCAGGCCAGCGCAGCGACACTGGCGGCAACGTGCGTGTTGATGATTGCGCTGGCAGCATCGTCGCTGGCAGCAAGGGCCGAGCCACCGTTAAAGCCGAACCAGCCCACCCACAGCAGCGCCGCACCGGCCATCGTCAACGAAGGGCTGTGCGGCAGCATCAGGGTCTTGGGGAAGCCTTGGCGACGGCCCAGCAAGAGCGCGGCAACCAGTGCTGAAACACCGGCGGTGGTATGGACCACGATGCCGCCGGCAAAGTCGAGCGTACCCATCTTGGTCGCCAGCCAGCCTTGGCCCCAAACCCAGTGGGCAACGGGAGCATAAACGATCAGGCTCCACAGCGCGCTGAAGCCGACCACCCAGCCAAACCGCGCGCGATCAACCCAGGCGCCAACCATCAGCGCAGGTGTAATCGCGGCGAAGGTCAGCTGAAACAGCGCAAAGGTTCGCTCCGAAATGCCAAGTTCGCCGTGGAGCAGTTGCCCGGTGCCGATCAGCATCCAGGCATTTCCAGCGCCGATCCAGCCGCTTGTCACGCTGCCAAAGGCCAGAGTGTAACCGACTATAATCCACAAGGTTGAGGCAATCGCGGCAATCGCACCTACCTGAACCAGCACCGAAAGGAAGTTCTTGGCGCGCACCAGGCCGCCATAGAACAGCGTCAGACCGGGCATGGTCATCAGCAGAACCAGCGCCGAAGAGGTCAGGATCCAGGCTGTATCGCCGGTGTCGACCGCGCCGGTCGCGGCGGCTTGCGCCAAGGCGGGACTTGCGCCTGCCAGCATGGCGATGCCGGCCGTCAAACCCAGTTTACTGCGCATTTCGATTCCTCCCCCGCCGATCCCGGTCGATTCCGCGCGGAGGGTTAGAGCAATAATCAATATCTCGGCAAGCGATTGCACTGCCGATTCATTGCGCCAAATCGGGATTTATGCCCAGCCTTGTAACACCTGGTCGGGTGGGCGGTGTCCGTCAGACCAGAACCGGATGTTGGCGATGACCTTTTCACCGGCTAACGAGCGCCCCTCTACCGTGGCGCTGCCAAGATGGGGCAGGGTGATGACATTGGGCTGGGCGATCAAACGCGGATCAACGTTTGGTTCGTGCGCATATACGTCCAAACCGGCGCCGCCGATCTGGCCCGATTGCAGCGCGGCGATCAGCGCCTCCTCATCGATCAGGTCCCCGCGCGCCGTGTTTATGACATAGGCCCCGGGCTTGAGCAGCGCGATCCGTTCGGCATCCAGCAGGTGGTGCGTTTCGGCACTGGCCGGGCAATGCAACGAGATGACGTCAGCCTCGGCCAGCAACTTGTCCAGATCGCTGACGTAGCGTGCACCCAGCATATTCTCGATCGCGCCGGGGAGCGGGCGGCGGTTGTGATAAGTGACGTCCATGCCGAACGCCCTTGCGCGATGCGCCACGGCTTGGCCGATCCGCCCCATGCCAACAATCGCGAGCCGCTTGCCGCCAATTGATCGACCCAGCAGTTGGGTTGGTGTCCACCCGGTCCAGGCGCCATCCCTGACCAGTCGGCTGCCTTCGCCAAGCCGGCGAGGGACCGAAAGGATCAGCATCATCGTCAGGTCAGCCGTATCGTCGGTAAACACGCCAGGCGTATTGGTAACGATGATCTTGCGGGCGCGCGCGGCGGCCAGGTCGATATGCTCGATCCCGGCGCCGAAATTGGCGATGAGTCCAAGCCGGTCGCCGCAATCCTCGATCATGGTTGCGTCAATCCGGTCGGTCACCGTTGGCACCAGTACGTCGGTGTTGCGCATCGCCGAGACCAACTGATCGCGCGTTAGCGGGGCATCTGCCTCGTTGATGGTGAGATCAAACAGTTCCGCCATTCGGGCCTCGACGGCGGGAACCAGCCGGCGAGTAAGGTAGACCCGTGGCTTACCCAAAACCCGACGTGCAAGCGGCGTATCAGAGACGATCGGCATGCACTTGCGCTAAGCCGGTGGATGGCTGTGGGTCAAGCGGCTTGAACCTTGCGGGCGGTCATCGCTATCAGCGAATCATGCTGACCCGACTTTTCATACTGCCTGCCATCGCCGTTTTGGGAATTGCCGCACAGGCTTCGGCGCAGGAAGCCAAGACTCCCTATTGGGCTTCGATCCGCGCCGGAGAAGTAAACATGCGGGTTGGTCCGGCAGAGGACTACCAGATCGCCTGGGTCTACCGGCGTCCCCAGCTTCCGGTTAAGGTATTGCGGTTGAAGGATGGCTGGCGCCTGGTGCAGGATCCGGACGGTGCGAAGGGCTGGATGAACCAACGCTTCCTGACCCGCCAGCGGACCGCGTTCGTGAGCGGCAAGACGCCGGCTGACATGCGCCAGGCTGGCGATGACGGCGCCAGGCTGCTGTGGCGGATTGCGCCGGGCAATGTGGGCTTACTGGGTGATTGCGATGCAGGCTGGTGCCAGTTCGAGCTGGGCAAGCGGAAGGGCTTTGTGCAGCAGTCGCGCCTTTGGGGCGCTGGCGAACCTTAGGATCAGTGGCGGGGAGGGCATGGACCGCTCCCCGCCGGGAACTTCACGGCTTGGCCGGGGTAACCGTGACGGTCATTTTGCCGTCGGTTGAGGTTGCCTTGAACGAACCATCGGCATCTGGAGGAGTAAGGGTGAAGCAGGTTTCACCTTCGTCACCCTCTGGATCGAAGCAATCCATGCCGTTCTTGCCGGTGATGGTGCCCTTTATTTCGGTGCCATCCGGAGCCTTGTCGACATAGGTTCCGTCGGCATTGATAAGGGTCGTTCCAGCCGGACCATTATCATTGGTTACGGTGTAGAGCCCCGGTGGTGTGATCGATTTGCCCGCAACCTCCGCGCTGCTGGCGGCGGTATTTTCGGCCGCTGGCGCTTCTTCGGCCTTGTTGTTGCAAGCGGCCAGGCTGGCCACGGCGGCGATCAGAATAAGCTTTTTCATCGTCATCTCCCCATCGGGATGAAGAGGCTATGCCCGATCGTCGCTGCTGGCAACTCAGTCCACAAGCTCAACCGCAAGGGCGGTTGCTTCACCCCCACCGATGCACAGGCTGGCCACACCCTTGGTCTTGCCATGACGCTTGAGCGCGGCGATCAGCGTCGTCACGATGCGGGCGCCTGACGCGCCAATCGGATGGCCTAGCGCGGTTGCGCCGCCGTGGACGTTGATCTTGTCGTGCGGAATGCCCAGGTCGTGCATCGCGAACATGGCAACGCAGGCAAACGCTTCGTTCACTTCAAACAGGTCGACCTCATCCATTGACCAACCCGCGCGTTCCAGCACCTTGTTGATTGCGCCGACCGGTGCCGTCGTGAAATCCTTTGGCTCCTGGGCATGCGCGGCCAGGGCCACCACCTTGGCAACCGGCTTGGCTCCCTTGGCTTGGGCAATGCTCTGGCGGGTGAGGACCAGCGCAGCGGCACCATCCGAGATCGAGCTGGATGTGGCCGCCGTGATCGTGCCGTCCTTGGCGAAGGCAGGCTTCAGTGTGGGGATCTTGTCCGGGCGGCCCTTGCCGGGTTGCTCATCGGTGTCGACCACGGTTTCGCCCGAACGGCTGACAACAGTTACGGGCACCACTTCGTCGGCAAAGGCACCGCTCGCAATGGCGGCCTGTGCGCGGCGGAGCGACTCGATTGAGTAGGCGTCCTGGGCTTCGCGGGTCAGTTGATAGGCATTCGCCGTATCCTGCGCGAAGGTGCCCATGGCGCGGCCCGCGTCATAGGCGTCCTCAAGCCCGTCAAGAAACATGTGGTCATAGGCCATGTCATGGCCAATCCGGGCGCCTGAGCGATGCTTCTTAAGGATGTAGGGCGCATTGGTCATGCTCTCCATTCCGCCTGCCACGACCAGGTCGATGGTGCCGGCAGCCAAAGCCTCGGCACCCATGATCAAGGTTTGCATGCCCGATCCGCACACCTTGTTGACCGTCGTCGCCTGGACCGATTTGGGCAAACCAGCCTTGATCGTGGCCTGGCGGGCAGGGGCCTGGCCCAGGCCTGCAGGGAGAACGCAGCCCATGTAGACGCGTTCGATCTCTTCTCCCTTTACGCCAGATCGCGCCACTGCCGCCTTGATCGCCGTGGCCCCGAGGTCGGTGGCTGAAACGTCCGCAAGAGCGCCCTGCATTCCACCCATAGGGGTGCGGGCGTATGACAAGATGACGATCGGGTCGGCGGGAGAGAGCTGCGGCATGGCAAGGGCCTTTCGCTGAGTGGAGATGGGCTCCTCTAATGCTGCACTGCGGCAATGGCAATTGTTCGAATGCCCGATGACTTGCCAAGCGCCGCGACTTGCTCGAAAAGAGTGGCAAATAGAAACTGGAGAGCCTGAAATGAGCGCGACTGAATTGACACGGATGGATGCTGTGCTGGCCCGTCAAAAGAAGGCGTTTACCACTGCTCAGCCAGAGGCGCTTTCAGTCCGCCGTGACCGGATGGATCGGGCCATTGCCATGCTGATCGATCATCGGGATGATTTTGCCAAGGCTGTCTCGGCCGATTTCGGGCACCGCAGCATTGAGCAGACCTTGATGACCGACATCCTGCCTTCGGTGAGTGCGCTCAAGCATGCGCGCAAGCATTTTGAAGCCTGGTCCCGCAATGAGAAGCGCAAGGCCATGTTCCCGCTTGGGCTGCTGGGCGCGAAGGCCGAAGTGCGTTGGCAACCCAAAGGTGTGGTTGGTGTTATTGCACCGTGGAACTTCCCTGTCGGTATGGTGATGGTTCCAATGGCTGGGGTACTCGCGGCCGGTAACCGCGCGATGATTAAGCCCAGCGAGTTTACCGAACGGGTTTCAGAGCTGTTTGCCGAAGTGGTGCCGCAGTATTTCGCGGAAGAGGAAATGGCGGTATTTACCGGCGGAGTGGAGGTTGGCACAGCCTTTTCAAAGCTGGCCTTCGATCATTTGATCTTCACCGGGGCCACCAGTGTCGGCAAGCATATCATGCGCGCCGCGGCAGAGAACCTGGTGCCAGTGACCCTGGAACTGGGCGGCAAATCGCCGACCTTCATCGGCCGCAGTGCGAACAAGGCCAAGGCAGCGCAGCGCATCGCCATGGGCAAGATGATGAACGCCGGGCAGATTTGTCTGGCGCCAGATTACCTGCTGGTTGCCAAGGAGCAAGAAGACGAGGTGATCGGCAATGTCGTCAACTCGGTCAGCGCAATGTATCCGACCTTGCTCTCGAACGATGATTACACGTCTGTGGTAAACGGGCGCAATCGTGAGCGGCTCGAGAGCTATCTTGCCGATGCGCGCGAAAAGGGTGCGGAACTGATCGAGGTTAACCCCGGGAACGAAGACTTTGGCGCATCGAATGGCAACAAGATGCCGCTTACAATCGTGCGCAACGTAACCGATGACATGAAAGTCATGCAGGATGAGATTTTCGGTCCGATCCTGCCGGTGATGACCTATTCGGCCATTGACGAAGCGATTGACTATGTGAACGCCCACGATCGCCCGTTGGGCCTTTATTACTTCGGCGAGGACAAGGCTGAGGAAGAAAAGGTCCTTACCCGGACGATCTCGGGCGGCGTCACGGTCAATGATGTCCTGTTCCACAATGCGATGGAAGACCTGCCCTTTGGTGGTGTCGGGCCTTCGGGCATGGGCAACTATCATGGTCTCGACGGGTTCAAGACCTTCAGTCATCCTCGTGCGGTCTACCGCCAGAGCGGGATGGACATTGCCAGCCTGTCTGGTTTCAAGCCGCCATACGGCAAATCAACGCAGGCAACTCTGGCGCGGGAACTGAAGAAGTAGGGCTTTGGCCTGTAAGCCCTGGTCAAAGGGAATAATCGGGTAAATTGCGGGCTTCCCCCACTTGCGCCGGGCGAGTGGGGGGACTAGGGCGCGGGCATTCATCCGCAATGCCGAGTCAGAGCCTTGGTTGACCTGTCGCAATACCTGCCGATCCTGATTTTCCTTGGGATCGCCCTGGCGCTTTCAAGCCTGTTCGTTTTTCTGCCTATGGGTGTTGCCCGCCTCACTGGCGCGCACAACCCGAATGCAGAGAAGCTGAGCGAATATGAGTGTGGTTTCCCGGCCTTTGAGGACCCGCGCAGCCAGTTCGACGTGCGCTTTTATTTGGTCGCGATCCTTTTCATCATCTTTGACCTTGAAGCGGCTTTCCTGTTCCCCTGGGCTGTCAGCCTTGATCTGACGGGCTGGCCGGGCTGGATCACGATGATGGTGTTCCTCGGCGAATTGGCGATTGGCCTGGCCTATGCCTGGAAAATGGGGGCTTTGGATTGGGAATGAGCACGCTCGTGAATGCCCAGGGATTGCCGCTTGGCGCGGCGCAGGCAGGTCAGGCGGCGATCACGCCGCCGGACCAGGCCTTTTTCAACGACCTTAATGCCGAGGTGAATGACAAGGGCTTCCTCGTCACCAGCACCGAGGACCTGTTCCAGTGGGCCCGTACCGGCTCGTTGTGGTGGATGACCTTCGGTCTGGCCTGCTGCGCGGTCGAGATGATCCACGTCAACATGCCGCGCTATGATATGGAGCGCTTTGGCGTTGCCCCGCGCGCATCCCCGCGCCAGTCGGACGTGATGATCGTGGCCGGCACGCTGTGCAACAAGATGGCTCCGGCGCTGCGCAAGGTCTACGACCAGATGTCGGATCCGAAGTACGTGATCTCGATGGGTTCGTGCGCCAATGGTGGCGGCTACTACCACTATTCCTACTCGGTGGTGCGCGGCTGTGACCGGATCGTGCCGGTCGATATCTACATCCCGGGTTGCCCGCCGACTGCCGAAGCGCTGCTGTACGGCGTGATGCAGCTCCAGCGGAAGATCCGCCGCGTGGGGACGATCGAGCGATGAGCGTGCTCCATCCTGCTCCGCGTTTTGCTGGCAGCGACGGCGTGATCGAAGCGGTCAGCGCCACGCTTGGTTCGCGCCTGATCGAAGCACGCGAGGCGACCGGCGAAGTCATCCTGACGGTTGAACGCGCGGCCATTGCCGAGGCGCTGCAACTGCTGCGAGACAATCACGAATACCAGCAGCTGATGGAGATCGCCGGGGTTGACTATCCTGACCGTGCTGAGCGGTTCGAGGTGGTCTACATGCTGCTCTCGCTGACCCGCAACCATCGCCTGTTGGTTAAGGTCAATGCGGCCGAGGACGCACCGGTGCCAACCGTAACCCACCTCTGGCCCGTTGCTGGATGGCTGGAACGCGAAGTGTTCGACCTTTACGGTGTGATCTTCGAAGGCAATGCCGACCTGCGCCGAATCCTGACGGACTATGGCTTTGAAGGCCATCCGTTCCGCAAGGACTTCCCGCTGACGGGTTACGTTGAACTGCGCTATTCGGAAGAAGACAAGCGCGTGGTCTATGAACCGGTGAAGCTGGCGCAGGACCTGCGCAGCTTTGATTTCATGAGCCCGTGGGAAGGCGCCGACTATACCCTGCCGGGCGACGAGAAGGCTGCAACGCCGCCGCCCCCTGCGCCAGCTCCAGCTCCAGCTCCAGCGCCAGCAGCCAAGGCCGCGGACAAGCCGAAAAAGGCAGCTGCGCCCAAGAAGACCGCTGCTCCTAAGGCGTCGGTCAAGAAGGCTGCAACCAAGAAGGTCGCGCCCAAGAAGGGAGACAAGGCATGAGCTTGCAGCTTGAGCAGTCGCCCACCACTGGCGATGATGTCATCACCAATTACACGATCAACTTCGGGCCCCAGCACCCTGCGGCGCACGGCGTGCTGCGTATGGTCATGGAGCTGGACGGCGAAGTGATCGAACGCGTCGATCCGCACGTCGGCCTGCTGCATCGCGGCACCGAAAAGCTGATCGAGCACAAGACCTATCTGCAGGCGCTGCCTTACTTTGACCGGCTCGATTACTGCTCGCCGCTGGGGATGGAGCATTCCTATGTGCTGGCGGTTGAAAAGCTGCTCAACCTGGAAGTGCCGGAACGCGCCCAGTATCTGCGCGTGCTGTTCGCTGAATTGACCCGCATCTGCAACCACATGCTCAACCTGGGCAGCCACGTGATGGATGTCGGCGCAATGACGCCGAACCTGTGGATGTTCGAAATCCGCGAGGATTGCCTCAACTTCTTCGAGCGCGCTTCTGGTGCGCGCATGCACGCCGCCTGGTTCCGCCCGGGCGGGGTCCATCAGGATGTTCCGGAAAAGCTACTGGTCGATATTGGCCAGTGGCTCGACACGCGCCTGCCGGAACTGTTCGAAGACGCGATGAGCCTGGTGGTCGACAACCGCATCTTCAAGCAGCGCAACGTTGATATCGCCACGGTCAGCAAGGAAGACGCGATCAAGTGGGGCTTCTCAGGCCCGATGATCCGCGGCTCGGGCATTGCATGGGATATCCGCAAGGCGCAGCCTTACGATGTGTATGACCGGATGGAATTCGACGTTCCCGTCGGCACCCGCGGCGATTGCTATGACCGGTTCATGGTTCGCGTCGAGGAAGTCCGTCAGTCGGCCCGGATCATGAAGCAGTGCCTGGCGCAGATGCCGTCGGGCCCGGTCGCCAGCACCGATCGCAAGGTCGTTCCGCCCAAGCGCGCCGAGATGAAGGCGTCGATGGAATCGCTGATCCACCACTTCAAGCTTTACACCGAAGGCTTCCACGTTCCGGCCGGCGAAGTCTATGTCGCCACCGAAAGCCCCAAGGGCGAGTTTGGCGTGTACCTGGTCGCCGACGGCAGCAACAAGCCGTACCGCTGCAAGATCCGCCCAACCGCGTTCAGCCACCTTCAGGCGATGGACTTCATGTGCAAGGGCCACATGCTGCCTGACGTGACCGCCATCATCGGCGCGATCGACGTGGTGTTCGGGGAGTGCGACCGGTGACGAAGCTCGCCATCGCTGAGCAGATGATTGCGCATTACAACGCGCAGGATGCCGATGCCTATGTCGCGCTGATGACCGACGATGCCTGCGAAGCGGGCTATCGCGGTGCAGTGGTGCGCGAAGGCAAGGAAGGCGTGCGTTCAGGCCTGAAGGCGATGTTCGCCGAATTTCCCCAGAACCGGGCTGAAATCATCCAGGGCTGGCAGTTGGGCGATACCGCCGTGCTGCATGAAAAAGTCTTCCGCTCGGCCGATGCCGAGCCGTTCGAAGTCATGTCCATCTACTCGTTCGAGGGCGATAAGTGCTCTCGCGTGGAGTTTGTCCGCTAATGGCCGACCGTCATCTCGAACCTGATACCCCGGAACTGCGTGCGCGGTGGGGCAACTTTGCCTGGACCAAGGAGAACGCGGCCAAGGCGAAGGAAATCGTCGCGCGCTATCCCGAAGGGCGGCAGCGCTCGGCGGTGATGCCGCTGCTGGATCTGGCCCAACGCCAGGTCGGTGCCGAAACCAATACCCAGGGCTGGCTGCCGATTCCGGTGATGGAATATGTCGCACAGTACCTCGACATGCCGGTGATCCGCGTGGTTGAGGTTGCGACCTTTTACTTCATGTACAACCTTGTTCCGGTTGGGAAATTCCACGTGCAGGTCTGCGGCACCACGCCGTGCATGCTGCGCGGGTCGGACGCGATCATGGCTGCCTGCAAGCAGCGCGGGATGGAGAAGGGCCACACCACCGAGGACGGCCTGTGGACGCTGACCGAGGTCGAATGCATGGGCAACTGTGCCTCGGCGCCGATGGTCCAGATCAACGACGACAATTATGAAGACCTGACGGCCGAGCGGCTCGATGCCGTGCTCGATGCGCTGGCCGCGGGCAAGACGCCCAAGGCCGGGACTCAGGAGCCGGGCCGCCATACCGTTGAACCGCTCGGTGGGCCGACCAGTCTTAAGGACATGGTCAAGGCCAACCACGATTACCGGAAGGAGTGGTAAGCCGTGTCGCTCCAGGACAAGGACCGCATCTTCACCAATCTCTACGGCTATCAGCCGTGGAACCTGAAGGCCGCGCAGGCGCGCGGTGATTGGGACAATACCAAAAAGATTCTCGCCAAGGGCCGGGATGCGATCATCGAGGAAATCAAGGCCTCGGGTCTGCGCGGTCGCGGCGGTGCGGGCTTCCCGACCGGCCTGAAGTGGTCGTTCATGCCGAAGGAAAGCAAGGACGGCCGTCCCAGCTTCCTGGTCATCAACGCTGACGAATCCGAACCCGGTTCGTGCAAGGACCGCGAAATCATCCGTCACGATCCGCACAAGCTGATCGAGGGCGCGCTGGTTGCAGGTTTCGCGATGGGCGCGCGCGCGGCCTATATCTACATCCGCGGGGAATACATCCGCGAAGCCGAAGTGCTGTTTGCCGCCGTGCAGGAGGCCTATGACGCCGGCCTGATCGGCAAGAACGCCTGCAAGAGCGGCTACGATTTCGACGTCTTCGTCCACCGCGGTGCGGGCGCCTACATCTGCGGCGAAGAAACCGCGATGATCGAAAGCATCGAGGGCAAGAAGGGCCAGCCCCGCCTGAAGCCGCCGTTCCCGGCCGGCGCGGGCCTCTATGGCTGCCCGACCACGGTCAACAACGTGGAATCGATCGCCGTTGCGCCGACGATCATCCGCCGCGGCGCATCGTGGTTCTCCAGCTTTGGGCGTGAGAACAACAAGGGCACCAAGCTGTTCCAGATCAGCGGGCACGTGAACAAGCCCTGCGTGGTCGAGGAAGCGATGAGCATCCCGTTCAGCGAACTGATCGAGAAGCACTGCGGCGGCATAACCGGGGGCAAGGACAACCTGCTGGCGGTGATCCCGGGCGGTTCCTCGGTGCCGCTGGTTCCGGCGGCGCAGATCTGGGACGCGCCGATGGACTTTGACGGGCTGCGCGAACTGGGCTCGGGCCTGGGTACGGCTGCGGTCATCGTCATGGACAAGTCGACCGACATCGTCCGCGCGATCAGCCGCCTGTCCTATTTCTACAAGCATGAAAGCTGCGGGCAGTGCACCCCTTGCCGCGAAGGTACGGGTTGGATGTGGCGCGTGATGGAGCGCCTGCGTACCGGCGATGCCGACGTGGGTGAAATCGACATGCTGTGGGATGTGACTAAGCAGGTTGAAGGCCATACCATTTGTGCTCTGGGTGATGCTGCCGCCTGGCCAATTCAGGGTCTGATCCGTCACTTCCGCCCGGAAATCGAACGCCGGATTGCCGAAAACGTGCGGGAGGCTGCCGAGTGAAGCAGGCTCTGCGCCTTCTTCCCCTGGTCGCGCTGACCAGCGCACCGGTGTCTGCTGCCGAGCCACCGAGCCCGCAGCAGATCCGGGCGTTTCTGGCCGAGTACGGCCAATGCGTGGTCCGGCGCGAGCCCGAATTGGCGCAGAAGTCCGTGCTGAGCGGGGCAAGCTTCAGCCGCGACAGCGCCGAGGGCAAGCGGCTGATGCAGCGTGAATGCATGAATGCCGAATTGCTGCGCAACACGCCTGAAAGTTTTGCCGGTCGGCTGCGGATGCGGTTCGATGAAGACACCTATCGCGGTGTCATCGCCGAAGCCCTGATCACGCGCGACAATCCCAGCCTTGATCCCACGGTGCTGCCGTCGATCGCCGTGCTGACCTATGAAGAGCCACGTCCGCTGCGGACCGTGGACCGTGAAGGCAAGCCTATTCCTGAGGAAGGCCTTGCCCGCCAGCGTGCCGCGATCGCGCGCAAGACCCAGGCCATGCTGATGGGCAAGCTGGGCGAATGCGCCGTCCGCGCGGCACCGGTTCAGTCCCGCACCGTCATGGCCGCGGCAATCGACACCCCGGTGGAGCTGCAGTCGCTCAACGCGCTGGGGCCGGCACTGGGCCAGTGCATCAAGGCCGGCGAAACCGTTGCCCTCGATCGGATCAGCGTGCGCGGCGCGCTAGCCATTGCTTATTACCGCCTGTCCCAGGCGAAGCCTTCCGGAGCGATCCAGTAATGCCCAAGGTAACCGTCGACGGCGTGGAACTAGAGGTCCCGGCAGGGGCCACGGTCCTGCAGGCCTGCGAAATGGCCGGTAAGGAAATTCCGCGCTTTTGCTATCACGAGCGTCTCAGCATCGCCGGCAACTGCCGCATGTGCCTGGTCGAGGTGAAGCCAGGGCCGCCGAAGCCGCAGGCTTCGTGTGCGCTGCCGGCTGCCGAGGGCCAGGAGATCCGCACCGACAGCCCAATGGTCAAGAAGGCGCGGGAAGGGGTGATGGAGTTCCTCCTGATCAACCACCCGCTTGATTGCCCGATCTGTGACCAGGGCGGCGAATGCGACTTGCAGGACCAGTCGGTCGCCTATGGCCGCGGCGCCTCGCGCTATGATGAGAACAAGCGCGCGGTCACCGAAAAGTACATGGGTCCGCTGATCAAGACGGTCATGACCCGTTGCATCCACTGCACGCGCTGCGTGCGCTTCTCGGAAGAGATCGCCGGGGTGGATGAGATCGGCGCGCTCTATCGCGGCGAAGCGATGCAGATCACGACCTATCTGGAAAAGGCCGCGGCGCATGAGCTGTCGGCCAATGTGATTGATCTCTGCCCGGTCGGCGCGCTGACCTCGCGCCCCTATGCCTTCGAAGCGCGGCCATGGGAGCTGAAAAAGACCCTGTCGATCGACGTTTCGGACGCGGTTGGCTCCAACATCCGGCTCGATAGCCGCGGCCGCGAGGTGCTGCGCATCCTGCCGCGCGTCAACGATGACGTGAACGAGGAATGGCTGTCGGACAAGGCGCGCTATCAGGTTGATGGCCTGACCCGCCGCCGGCTCGACCGCCCGTGGATCCGCCGCGATGGCAAGCTGGCCGCCGCGACCTGGGAAGAGGCCTTCGCCGCTGTTGCCAAGGTCAATCCGGGCAAGTCGCTTGCAGTGGTTGCGGGCGACATGGTCGATTGCGAAACGATGTTCGCCGCCAAGGCGCTGGCCGGTGCGCTGGGCAGCAAGCTGCTCGAAGGCCGTCAGACCGGCCTCGATTATGATTGCTCGAACCTAGCCGCGGTGAATTTCAATTCAACCATCGCCGGGATCGAATACGCCGATGCCGTGCTGATCGTTGGCAGCCAGGTTCGCTGGGAAGCGCCGCTGGTCAACACCCGCCTGCGCAAGGCCGCCAAGCGCGGCGCGAAGGTCTTCGTGGTTGGTCCCGAATGGGATGCAACCTACGCGGTCACCAACCTGGGCAATGACCTGGCGGTGCTCGACAAGCTGCCCAAGGACGCCGCCGATGCGTTTAAGAATGCGCAGCGTCCGGCGATCATCCTGGGTGGTGCCGCACTCGGCAAGGGTGCGCTCGGCCCAGCACTGGCGCTGGCCGAAAAGTACAAGCTCGTTCGCGATGGCTGGAACGGCTTCAATGTGCTGCACATGGCCGCTGCGCGCATGGGCGGGCTGATGCTGGGCTATGCCCAGAAGGGCGGCATTGCCGATCTGGTCAAGGCCAAGCCCAAGCTGCTGATCTCGCTTGGCGCGGACGAGGTGGACTACACAAAGTTCGCTGGCTCCATCGTCGTTTACGTCGGCCACCACGGTGACAAGGGCGCCCACGCGGCCGATATCATCCTGCCCGCCGCTGCCTTCAGCGAAAAGGCCGGGACCTATGTCAACACCGAGGGCCGGGTGCAGTATGCCGAGCAGGCCGTCTTCGCCCCGGGCGACGCCCGTGAGGATTGGACGATCCTGCGCGCACTGGCCGATGCCCTGGGCGTCTCGGTCGGTTTTGACAGCTTTGCCGAACTGCGTTCTGCGATGATCAAGGCCGTGCCCGCGCTCGGCAGCGAAGGCCTGGCGGCTTACGGCGCACTGCCCAAGGCCGAAAAGGCCAAGGCGGCAGGCACGATCGACGCCTATCCGATCAAGGATTTCTACCTGACCAACCCGATCGCCCGGGCCAGCGAAACCATGCAGCGCTGCTCGGCCGAACTGCTCCACGGTGAGCACTTCGCGGAGGCTGCGGAATGACTGAGTTCTTCCAATCGCTCGGCATGACTTTCGAATGGGCGTGGTTCACCGCGACCATCGCCGGGATCCTGCTGATCGCCCTGCCGCTGATGCTGGCCGTGGCGATGATCATCTATGTCGACCGCAAGGTCTGGGCCGCCATGGCGCTGCGCCGCGGACCGAACGTGGTTGGGCCATGGGGCCTGCTCCAGTCGTTCGCAGATGGCTTGAAGGTCTTCCTGCAGGAAACGATCGTGCCCTCGGCCGCGAACAAGGGCCTGTTCCTGATCGCGCCGATCATCACCTTTACGGTCGCGCTGCTGGCCTGGGCGGTGATACCGTTCAATTCGGGCGCAGTCCTGGCCGATATCAACGTTGGCCTGCTCTATGTCCTCGCGATCTCGTCGCTCGGGGTTTACGGTGTGGTCATTGCGGGCTGGTCGTCGAACTCGAAGTATCCGTTCTTCTCAGCCATGCGCGCCTCGGCGCAGATGATTTCCTACGAAGTCTCGATCGGTTTCATCCTGATCTGCGTGGTGCTCTGGGCCGGCAGCTTCAACCTGCGCGATATCGTTGAGGCGCAGCGCGCCCACGTCAGCGTGATCAATGGCTTCGTGGCGAACCCGCTGCTGTTCCCGATGTGGGTGATGTTCCTGATCTCTGGCATGGCCGAAACCGCCCGCGCGCCGTTCGACCTGACCGAGGCCGAGAGCGAGTTGGTCGCCGGTTACCAGACCGAATACTCGTCGATGAGCTTCGCGCTCTACTGGCTGGGTGAGTACGCCAACGTCCTGCTGATGTGTGCGCTCAATGCCGTGCTGTTCTTTGGCGGCTACCTGCCACCGCTGGACATTCCGGTGCTCTATCTGGTGCCGGGCTGGCTGTGGCTCTTCGCCAAGATCTTTTTCTTCTTCTTCATCTTCTCCTGGGTCAAGGCCACGGTCCCGCGCTATCGCTATGACCAGTTGATGCGCCTGGGTTGGAAGGTGTTCCTGCCGGTTTCGCTAGGCTTCGTTGTCCTGGTGAGCGGCTACCTGATGCTTACGAGGTACGGCGCATGAGTGTCGCTCAGCTCATCAAGAGCTTCACCCTTTGGGAATTCCTGAAGGCGCATTGGCTGACCCTGAAGTACTTCTTCAGGCCCAAGGCGACCATCAACTATCCCTTCGAGAAGAACCCGCTGAGCCCGCGTTTCCGCGGTGAGCATGCGCTGCGCCGCTATCCCAACGGGGAAGAGCGCTGCATCGCCTGCAAACTGTGCGAGGCCGTTTGCCCGGCGCAGGCGATCACGATCGAGGCCGAACCGCGCGATGATGGCAGCCGCCGTACGACGCGCTACGACATCGACATGACCAAGTGCATCTACTGCGGCTTCTGCCAGGAAGCCTGTCCGGTTGATGCAATCGTCGAGGGGCCGAACTTCGAATACGCGACCGAGACGCGCGAAGAACTGCTTTATGACAAGGCAAAGCTACTGGCGAACGGGGACAAGTGGGAGCGCGCAATTGCCGCTAACCTTGAAGCCGATGCGCCGTATCGTTAGGGGCGCGGCGGCATGATCCAGGTGCTTACCTTCTACCTGTTCGCAGGTATCATGATCGCGGCGGGGGCCTTTACGATCCTTGCCCGCAATCCCGTGCACTCGGTGCTGTGGCTGATCGTCGCGTTCTTCAACGCGGCGGGGCTGATGGTGCTGGCGGGGGCCGAATTCATCGCGATGCTGCTGGTGATCGTCTACGTTGGCGCCGTGGCGGTGCTGTTCCTGTTCGTGGTGATGATGCTCGACATCGATTTCGCCGAACTGCGCGCCGGGTTCATCAAGAACTTCCCGCTGGGGCTGGCTGTGGCCATTGTCCTGCTGGCCGAGATCGTGCTGGGCATGGGTGCTTACCAGGCCGGCTCGCTCAAGCTTGGCACGCCTGATGGCACGGCCGCTGCGGTGGCAGGGGCATCCAACATCAAGTCGATCGGCGCCTTGCTCTATGGCAAGTACCTGTTCCTGTTCGAAGCTGCCGGCATCATTCTGCTGGTGGCCATGGTTGGCGCGATCGTGCTGACCCACCGCCAGCGCGGCGGGGTCCGCGGCCAGAACATCGCGCAGCAGGTTGCGCGCCGTCCTGAAGAGGCCGTGATCAACACGCAGCCGGAAGTGGGCAAGGGGGTCCAGCTCTGATGATCGGCGTTGAACACTATGTAGTCGTCAGTTCGATCCTGTTCGTGCTTGGCGTCCTGGGGATCTTCCTCAACCGCAAGAACGTGATCGTCATCCTGATGGCGATTGAATTGATCCTGCTGTCGGTGAACCTGAACCTCGTGGCCTTCAGCAGCTTCCTGGGCGATCTGACTGGCCAGATCTTTGCCATGTTCGTCTTGACCGTGGCCGCTGGTGAAGCGGCGATCGGCCTCGCGATCCTGGTGATCTATTTCCGCCGCCGCGGCACTATCGCCGTTGACGACGTCAACCGGATGAAGGGGTAAGCATCCGTGGATCCGATCCTCTTCATCGTTTTCCTGCCGCTGCTGGCCGCGCTGATCGCGGGGCTGGGCAACCGCATGATTGGCAATGTGCCGGCCAAGCTGGTGACCACAGCTGGTCTGTTCGCGTCCTGCGCGCTGTCTTGGCCGATTTTCATCGCCTTCTTGGGCGGGCATGCCGAGGCCCACGTGGTGCCTGTGCTGCACTGGGTTCAGTCGGGCAGCCTGAACTTCGACTGGGCGCTGCGGGTGGATTCGCTGACCGCGGTGATGCTGGTGGTGATCACCACCGTCTCGGCGCTCGTCCACCTCTATTCCTGGGGTTACATGGAAGAGGACCCGGATCAGCCGCGGTTTTTCGCCTATCTCAGCCTGTTCACCTTCGCCATGCTGATGCTGGTGACCGCCAACAACCTGGTCCAGATGTTCTTTGGCTGGGAAGGGGTGGGCCTGGCCTCTTACCTGCTGATCGGTTTCTGGTTCCGCAAGCCCAGCGCCAGCGCCGCCGCGATCAAGGCCTTCGTGGTCAACCGCGTGGGTGACCTTGGCTTCATGCTGGGCATCTTCGGCACCTTCCTCGTGTTCAACACGGTTTCGATCCCGGAAATCCTGGTGCGTGCGCCGGGCATGGAAGGCTCAACCATCGGCTTCCTCGGCTATCGCTGGGATACGATGACGATCCTGTGCATCCTGCTGTTCATCGGCGCGATGGGTAAGTCGGCGCAGCTCGGCCTGCACACCTGGTTGCCGGACGCGATGGAAGGGCCGACGCCGGTTTCCGCCCTGATCCACGCCGCGACGATGGTTACCGCGGGCGTCTTCATGGTCTGCCGCCTGTCACCGATGTTCGAAGCCAGCCCGATTGCGCTCGACGTTGTCACCTATGTCGGCGCGGCCACCTGCTTCTTCGCAGCAACCGTTGGCCTGACGCAGTGGGACATCAAGCGGGTAATCGCCTATTCGACCTGCTCGCAGCTGGGCTACATGTTCTTCGCCGCGGGCGTTGGCGCCTATAACGCGGCAATGTTCCACCTGTTCACGCACGCCTTCTTCAAGGCGCTGCTGTTCCTGGGTGCGGGATCGGTGATCCACGCGATGCACCATGAGCAGGACATGCGCTATTACGGCGGTCTGCGTAAGCACATTCCGTTGACCTTCTGGGCGATGATGGCCGGCACGCTGGCGATCACCGGGGTTGGCGTTTACTGGCTGCATGCCGGTTTCGCAGGCTTCCATTCGAAGGACGCGATCCTTGAAGCGGCCTTCGCCAGTGGCAAGGAAGCCGGCCAGTTCGCCTTCTGGGTGGGCGTGACGGCGGCGTTGATGACCAGCTTCTATTCGTGGCGCCTGATCTTCCTGACCTTCTTCGGGAAGCCGCGTTGGGCCGGGTCCGAGCATATCCAGCACGCAGCGCATGATGCCCACCACGGGCATGATGACCATGCCCATGACCACGCGCATCACGATGATGGCACGGCCGGTTACCACCCGCATGAAAGCCCGCTGGCGATGCTGATCCCGCTGGGCGTGCTGACCCTGGGCGCGGTCTTTGCGGGTTGGGTGTTCAGCCACGCCTTCCTGGAAAGCGCCGAGTTCTGGAACGGTTCGCTGTTCTACAATGAGCATCTGATGCACGCGATGCATGAAGTGCCGCTGTGGGTGAAGCTTTCGGCCACGGTGGTCATGCTGCTCGGCCTGTCGGGCGCCTGGTACGCCTATATTCGCAACCCGGAATTCCCGGGCAAGGTCGTCGGCCAGATCGATGTCCTGTACCGCTTCGTATACAACAAGTGGTACTTCGATGAGCTCTACAACTTCCTGTTTGTCCGCCCGGCCTTCTGGCTTGGCGACAAGTTCTGGAAGCTGGGCGATATCGGCTTCATTGACCGCTTCGGTCCCAATGGTGCCGCCTGGACCGTGCAACAGGGCACGCGCTTCGCGCAGAAGGTTCAGTCGGGTTACCTCTATTCCTATGCTCTTGTGATGCTGCTGGGCCTGACGGCGGCGATCACCTGGATGATGGTGCGCTAAGATGGCCGGTTTTCCCATTCTCTCGGTGATGCTGCTGGTGCCTTTGCTGGCAGCGGTGGCCTGTCTGCTGGTTGAAGCCAAGGCGGCGCGGACGATAGCGCTCGTCGCAACCCTGGTAGATTTCGCGCTCGGCGTGGTCCTTTGGGCCAGTTATGACGTTGGCGGGGCGCAGTGGCAGTTCGTTGAGAACGTGCCCCTGTTCGCGGGCTTCTCGTGGGCGCTCGGCATCGATGGCATCGCGCTGATGCTGATCATGCTTTCGGTCTTCCTGATGCCGATCTGCGTGCTCGCCAGCGCCTCGATCGATAAGCGCGTGGGTGAATACATGGCGGCCTTCCTGCTGATGGAAGCCCTCATGATCGGCGTGTTCGCGGCGCAGGATCTTTACCTGTTCTACATCATGTTCGAGGCCGGCCTGATCCCGATGTACCTGATCATTGGCATCTGGGGTGGGCAGGACCGGATTTACGCCAGCTACAAGTTCTTCCTCTATACGCTGCTCGGCTCGGTGCTGATGCTGATCGCCATGCTGTGGATGGTGAATGAGGCCGGGACGACCGACATCCCGACCCTGATGGCCTATGATTTCGATCCCAAGGTCCAGACCTGGCTGTGGCTGGCCTTCTTCGCCAGCTTTGCGGTGAAGATGCCGATGTGGCCGGTTCACACCTGGCTGCCCGATGCGCACGTGCAGGCACCAACTGCCGGTTCGGTGATCCTGGCCGGCGTGCTGCTGAAGATGGGCGGCTATGGCTTCATCCGTTTTTCTCTGCCGATGTTCCCGGAAGCCTCGGCGCAGTTCGCGCCGCTGATCTTTGCCCTCTCGATGATTGCGGTGGTTGTCACCTCGCTGATCGCGCTGGTGCAGCACGATATGAAAAAGCTGATCGCCTACTCCTCGGTCGCCCACATGGCGATCGTCACGATCGGCCTGTTCGCCTTCAACCCGCAGGGTCTCGAAGGCTCCATGATCGTGATGCTCAGCCACGGTCTGGTTTCGGGCGCGCTGTTCCTCTGCGTTGGCGTGATCTACGATCGCCTGCACACGCGTGAGATCAACCGCTATGGCGGGCTCTCGATCAACATGCCCTATTACGCGCTGTTCTTCCTGCTGTTCACCATGGCCTCGATCGGCCTGCCGGGGACGAGCGGCTTCGTCGGTGAGTTCTTGAGCCTGGCGGGCATCTACCAGGTCTCAACCTGGGTGGCGCTTATCTGCACCACCGGGATCATCCTGGGCGCTGCCTATATGCTTTACCTCTACCGCCGCGTCGCCTTTGGTGAGCAGAAGAACGCCGATGCAGCTGCCATGGCAGACTTGAGCAAGCGCGAATGGCTGCTGCTGGCACCCATCGCCGCCGTGGTGCTGTGGATGGGGGTCTATCCCGAAAGCTTCCTGGCGCCGATGCGCGCCGATATTGCAGCGCTTGACGCGCGGATCGCCCGCGCCAAGCCGGAAGGCGATGCGCACTTGACCGCGCCCAAGCCGAAGGCTGCCTCTGCAACCGATGAACATGCCGCGCACGGGGGAGCGCACTGATGGATTTCGTCCAGTCTTTCCGTCTTGCCGCACCTGAAGTTCTCTTCAGCCTGTCTGGCCTGTTGCTGCTCCTAGGTGCCGCTTGGTCCCGCAGTGATGCCGGTGCGCGCATCATTACTTGGCTGGCGGTTGCCGTGCTTGCTGTTGCCGCAGGCCTGACCGCCCCGGCGCTGTTCAGCGGCGCGAAGGGGGCGGGAACGCTTGCTTTTTCGGGCCTGTTTGCAGCCACGGCCTTCGCCGCTTTTGCGAAGCTGCTGATCTTCGCGGCGGCCGGCGCCTCGCTGCTCGTTGCCCCGGCGTTCTTCCAGCGCATCGGCGCCTATCGCCCCGAATATCCGGTGCTGGTGCTGTTCGCCGTGCTGGGCATGTGCCTGATGGTTTCGGCAACCAACCTGCTAACGCTTTACATCGGGCTCGAACTCAATTCGCTCGCAGCCTATGTCTTTGCGGCATTCCTGCGGACCGATGACCGGTCGGCGGAAGCGGGTCTGAAGTACTTCGTACTTGGTTCGCTCGCCTCGGGCATCCTACTGTTCGGCACCAGCCTGACCTATGGTTTTGCCGGCATGATCGATTTCGCCGGGATCGCCGCTGCGCTGGACGGCAAGATCTCGACCGGTGCCATTTTCGGCCTGGTCTTTGTCTTTGCCGGCCTGGCCTTTAAGGTCAGCGCCGTGCCGTTCCACATGTGGACCCCGGACGTCTATGAAGGTGCACCGACCCCGGTCACCACCTTCTTCGCTTCGGCCCCCAAGGTTGCCGCGCTGGCACTGACGGTGATCGTGGCGATGACGGCCTTTGGCAATCAGGCTGCGGCCTGGCAGCCGATCGTGATCTTCGCCGCGCTGGCCTCGATCATCGTCGGTGCGCTCGGCGCCATCGGCCAGACGAACCTGAAGCGGCTGCTGGCCTATTCATCGATCAACAACGTCGGCTTCCTCCTGATCGGTCTTGCTGCGGCAACGCCGAAGGGTATCGCGGCAATGCTGGTCTACCTGGTGATCTACGTCGCGATGACCATCGGCGGCTTTGTGGCGCTCCTGATGTTCAAGGATGCAGACGGTGAACCGGTTGAAGACCTGCGTGATATTGCCGGGCTCTCTCGGCATCGCAAGCTTCTGGCCGCGGGCTTTGCGATGATCATGTTCAGTCTTGCGGGTATTCCGCCGCTGTTCGGTTTCTGGGGCAAGTTTGTGGTGTTCCAGGCTGCGGTTGAAGCTGGCATGGTCCCGCTCGCCGCGATCGGTATTGCCGCCAGCGTGATTGGTGCGTTTTATTACCTTAAGGTCGTCAAGGTCATGTATTTTGACGAACCGGCGATGAAGGTAACCGGCAAGAGCGACTGGGTGCATCAGTCCCTGCTGGCCGTGTGCGCCCTGCTGATCTCGCCGGCCGGCTACCTGCTGACGAAGTGCCTGGATGGCCTGTCGCTTTCGGCCGTAGCAGCGCTCATCACCCCCTGAGCCATCCGTTGATCGAAACCTTCGAGGAACTCGCTTCAACAAGCGGCACGCTGCTTGAGCGTCTCGCTGCGGGCCAGGCGATTGCCGAAGGGAATTGGCTCGTTGCCAGACGCCAGACCAGCGGGCGCGGCCGCCTGGGTCGGGCCTGGTCCGATGGCCTGGGCAATTTCATGGGGTCGACCTTCGTTTCCCATCATTCGGGTGACCCGCCGCTTGGCACACTTGCGCTCGCCATTGGTCTGGCCGTGCGAGAAGCCGTCATCAAATACGTGCCGGCCGGCACGCCAGTCATGCTTAAGTGGCCCAATGACCTGCTGGTCAATGGCGCCAAGCTTTCCGGAATTCTACTGGAAGGTACGCGGGGCGGCGTAGTGGTCGGGATCGGGGTAAACCTGGCCGTGGCGCCGGTCCTGCTGGATCGGCCGACTGCGGCTCTGGCGCAGATCGGCACTTGTCCGGACTGTGACATCTTTGCACAGGAGCTGGCTGCAACCGTGAGTTTGGAGGTGGAGCGCTGGCGCACCTTTGGGCTGGAACCGCTGATCCGCCGCTGGGACGCGGCCGCCCATCCACTCGGCACGCCGCTTAGGGCTGGCGAGGGCGGTGAGACCGCTCTATCCGGCACCTATGCCGGGCTTGCTGCGAACGGGGCGCTGCAACTCCGCTTGGCGGATGGCACTTTGCGTGCCATCCACGCGGGCGAAATCAACCTTTCCAACGGGAGCTAGGCAATGCTGTTGGCGATCGATGTCGGTAACACCAACGTGGTCTTCGCGCTGTTTGAAGGTCGCAGCATCAAGGCGCGCTGGCGCATTGCCACTGACCCGCGCCGGACTGGCGATGAATATGCCGTCTGGCTGATGCAATTGCTGCAAATCGAAGGACTTGACCGGTCCGCGATCAAGCAGATCATCGTTTCAACGGTGGTCCCGCGCGCGCTGCACAATCTGGAAGTACTGGCTGACAAGTATTTCGGGGTGAAGGCTCTCGTGGCTGGTGTCGCGCCGGTCGATTACGGCATGGAAATCGACGTGGACGAGCCGCGCTCGCTGGGTGCGGACCGTGCGGTCAATGCCATCGGCGCTCATGCGAAGTATCAGGGAGACCTGATCGTGGTCGATTTTGGCACGGCGACGACCTTTGACGCGATCGACTTTAACGGCGCCTACAAGGGCGGGATCATCGCCCCCGGGATCAACCTCTCGCTCGATGCGCTGGTTGGCAACACGGCCAAGTTGCCGCGCATCGCGATCCGCAGCCCCGATAGCGACAGCGTGATCGGACGAAACACCGAAGACCAGATGCTGATCGGCGTATTCTGGGGTTATGTCGCCATGATGGAAGGATTGATTGCCCGTATGCGCGCTGAAATTGGACGCCCCGCAAAAGTTATCGCGACTGGCGGCCTTGCCATCCTGTTCGACAAGCACACCGACATCTTTGATGCCGTTGATGCCGACTTGACCCTTGAAGGCATGGCCATCCTGGCCGAGAAGGCCAAGTGAAGCCCGGCAAGGAACTGCTGTTCTGCGCGCTCGGGGGCTCGGGCGAAATCGGCATGAACGTCAACCTTTATGGGGCTGACGGGAAGTGGCTTATGGTTGACCTGGGCATGACCTTTGGCGCCAATGAATATCCCGGCACGGAGCTGGTTTTTGCGGACCTTGAGTTCATCGAGGAACGCAAGAAGGACTTGGTTGGCGTGGTGCTGACCCACGCGCATGAAGACCATATCGGCGCGGTTCCCTATTTCGCGCAGGAACTGGGCGTGCCGCTTTACGCCACTCCGTTCACGGCGCGGCTTGTTGCGGACAAGTTGCAGGAAGCGGGTCTGCTCAAGGAGGTCCAGCTCAAGGTGATCGACCACCTCGAGCCGTTCCAGCTGGGCCCGTTTACCATGCGCTATGTCCCGCTGGCGCATTCGATCGCCGAGGGCAACGCGCTGGTGATCGAAACACCCTATGGGCGAATCTTCCACACCGGTGACTGGAAGCTGGATGACGAACCGCTTGTTGGCACACCGGCAACGGCGGAAGAGCTGCGGGCGATCGGAGACGAAGGCGTGCTCGCGCTGGTTTGCGATTCAACCAACGTGTTCAATCCCAACCCGTCTGGTTCTGAAGGAGAAGTCCGCCGGGCCTTGCTGGAAGAGGTCGCTCGACATCATGGGAAGCGCGTGCTGGTCACGACATTCGCTTCCAACGTGGCAAGACTTCAGACGTTGGGTGAAGTGGCTGAAGCCACCAACCGCCGGCTGTGCGTTGCCGGCCGATCACTCGACCGGATCATCCGGACGGCACAGGCCAGCGGCTATCTCAAGAACCTGCCTGACACGGTGGACTTCGATACCGCAATGAACCTGCCGCGGGGCGAGGTATTGATCGTCGCGACGGGTGGGCAGGGTGAACCCCGTGCGGCCCTGTCGCGCATTGCCGAGGATAGCCACCAGATCGCGCTTGAAGCGGGTGACGTGGTGCTGTTTTCCAGTCGCCAGATTCCCGGGAACGAGATTGCCATTGGCCGCATCCAGAACCGTTTGGCCGGCCGCGACATCACGATGGTGACGGACCGCCAGGTTGAAATCCACGTTTCCGGTCATCCGGGGCGGCCTGAACTGGAAGCGCTGTACGATTGGCTGCGGCCAGAGATTTTGGTCCCGGTTCACGGCGAAGTGCGCCACATGCGCGAACAGGCCCGTGTTGGACGGGCCAAGGGCATACCCAAGGCCGTGGTCCAGCAAAATGGTGATCTCGTCAGGTTGGCCCCGGGCAAGCCTGGCAAAATTTCGGAAGTGCGCGCGGGCCGGCTTGTGCTGGATGGCGATATTCTGGTGCCAGCTGATGGTGAGGCGATTGTCATGCGCCGCCGCCTGGCCGCCAACGGTCTGGTGATCGTGGTGCTTGACGGCAAGGGGCGGGTCCATGTCGAAGGCATCGGCCTGCCGCTGGATGAGGATTATGACGATTTCACTGCCGAGGCGCGCGAAGACGTTGCCGTGGCGCTGACCAAGCTAAAGGGTGGGGCGCGGCATGACCGCGAAGCAATTTCTGAAGCGGCGCGCCTTGCAGCGCGTCGTGCCGCGCAGCGCTGGTCGGGCAAAAAGCCCCAGGTGCGCGTAATCCTGCCGGAGCCATAGGAAATGAAGATAACCTCCATTATCGCGATCTACGCGATGTTCTGGGTGCTAGCCGCGTTTCTGGTCATGCCATTCGGTATCCGCACCCATGAAGAGGCGGGCGAGGCGACCATCAAGGGACAGGCCAACAGCGCGCCGGCCAATTTTCAGCCGCGCAAGATTGCCCGGCGGGCGACGATCCTCTCGCTCCTGATGTTCGGTCTTTATTATGCCAACTACGTCAACGGTTGGCTGGGGCCGCAGGATTTTGATCTGACACTGCTGATTGGCAACAAGCCCGATTTACCCAAGAGCTATTGAGGCAAAGAAAAAGGGCGCGGCACCATCCGGTACCGCGCCCTTTTTTGTGCCGTCAGGCCGAATGATCAGCCAAGGTTGGCGCTGGTCATCGCATAAAGCATCGGCAGCGAGAGCAGCAGATTGGTGCGGCTCGCCATCAGGGCACGCGGGGCCAGCTTGGCCTTTTCCTCGGCGGTCGCTTCAACGATGCCAAGGATGCGCTTCTGCGCCGGCCAGATGATGAACCACACATTGAAGGCCATGATCAGCGCCAGCCACATGCCAAGGCCGATCAGGTTGACATTGCCTTCGCCCGAGAAGGTCATCGCCTGATGGCCATAGCCATTAACGAAAGCGATCACGAGACCGGTCACCACCGTCAGGAGGGCTGCCCAGCGGAAGAAGAAGAACACCTTCGGCGCGATGTAACCGGTAACGCCCTTCTTAAGCTCGTCCGGCACGGTCGGCATGGTCGGAACCTGTACGAAGTTCAGGTAATAGAGCAGGCCGATCCACAGGATGCCGAAGAATACGTGCATCCAGCGGAAGACAGAGTTGACATCAACAGTGGCCGAACCGGCCCAATGGAGCATCACGGCGATTGCCGCGATCAGCCCGACAACCAGCACAAGGTGCAGGTTTCCGAAGAACTTAGCCATTTGCTTCCCCCTAAATTTGAAGCTTGTGGTTGGCCCACACGAATGGTGGGCAGGCGCACAGTATCGCCCGGACAAGCGGCAATGTCACACTGTTTTTGCCCCGTTTCCCCGGTCCTCTGGAGCGGGGGCGGTCATTCGTGGGGGGGATTCTCCAGCACATCGGTCTGTTGGTCCACGGCCAACCCGTGGCGCAACAGCATCGGGATCTGGGCAAATGTGAACAGGAAGGTGGCCGGCAGAAAGATCCAGAGCTTGGCGGCAATCCAGTCTCCGAACGACAGCCAGTGGCGCAGCCCCTCGTTCAGGGCGGCCAGGGCCAGGAAGAACAGGCCCCAATTGCGCGAAAGCTTCATCCAGCCTTCATCACTTAGGCCTTCGAACGCCGCTTCAAGCAGAAGTTTGAGGAGGGCCTTCCCGCGCCACACTCCAATAAGCAGGGTGACGCCGAACAGCAGGTAGATCGCCGTCGGCTTTACCTGGATCCAGATTGGATCGTGCAGCAAGACGGTCAGCCCGCCAAATCCGACAATCAACAGAGTCGAAAGCCAGAGCATTGGCGAAACCTTCCCAAGCTTCCATTTGGAAACCAGCAAGGCGATAACCGCCGCTACCATGAAACTGACGGTCCCCTGAATCACGGCGAGCACCTCGGCAACGCTGTTCCCGCGGTCGGCCGGTGAGAAGTATTTGTAGACCGCAAAGAACACGATCACCGGGCCGTAATCGACGACCAGGTTGAGCCAGCCCGATTTCTGCTTGTTTGCTTCTGTCATTACGCAACCCCGGCAATTACGCGCGCGACCAGGTCCGGATCGAATGGCCGCAGATCATCAAGCCGTTCTCCCACACCAATCGCATGGATTGGCAGGCCAAATTGCTCGGCCGCTGCCACCAGCACGCCGCCGCGGGCAGTGCCATCGAGCTTGGTCATGATCAGGCCGGTCACGCCAGCCACTTCCTTGAACGTTTCAATTTGCTGCAGGGCGTTCTGGCCGTTGGTGGCATCAAGCACCAGCACGACATCGTGCGGAGCTTCGGGGTTGATGCGCCCCAGCACTCTGCGGATCTTGGCCAGCTCGTCCATCAGTTCGCGCTTGTTCTGCAAGCGCCCGGCGGTGTCCACGATCAGGGCATCGATGCCTTGATCGGTCGCAGCCTTGACCGCGTCGAACACGATGGAAGCGGGATCGCCGCCCTCCGGTCCGGTTACGATCGGCACGCCAACCCGGTCCGCCCAGACCTTTAGCTGGCCGATTGCCGCTGCGCGGAAGGTGTCACCCGCCGCCAGCATCACGCCATAGTCCAGTTCCTGGAAATAGTGCGCGAGCTTGGCAATTGTGGTGGTCTTACCCGATCCGTTGACACCGATCACCAGGATCACCTGGGGGCGGGGAAACGCCACGATATCAATCGGCTTGGCGACAGGCCGCAAGATCCTGGCGATTTCTTCGGCCACGGCTTCCTTGATCGACTGTTCATCGGCACCGCGCTCAAACCGTTCCTCGGCGAGCCGCTCGCGGATGCGAGCAGCAACGCGGGGACCAAGATCCGAAAGGATCAGCGCATCCTCGATCTCATCGAGCTGCGCGTCATCCAGCCGTGTCTTGCTGACAATGCCGGAAAGGTTTTCACCCAGGCGTTCGGAAGTCTTGCGCAGACCACCGAAAACCCGCTCGGTCCAGCTCGAGCTCTCGCTCATGCCAGCAGTCCTTCGACGATCCGGGTAGGGGTTACAGTCACGATAGTTCCAGCCTGTGTTCCGGGCGCCAACTGCACCCGCGCGAAATTTGGCGCATGGCCTGTCCCGTCGCGTTCGGCAAGCACCTCTTGCGGTTTGCCCAGCAGGGTTTGCAGCCATGCTGACCGCTGCTCTGACACGGCGTGGCGCAACTCTCCAGCGCGCGCCTTGATCGTAACGTTGTGAACCTGCGGCATCCGCGCGGCCGGTGTCCCTGTGCGCGCAGAATAAGGAAAGACATGGCCGTGAACGATCCCGAGTTCCCGAATGATCGAGAGGTTAGCGGCATGGGCGACCTCGTCCTCGGTCGGAAATCCTGCGATCAGGTCTGCCCCAATCGCTATTTCCGGTCGGCGGCTTTTAAGCTCACCGACCAGGCGGACAGCATCCTGGCGCAAATGGCGACGTTTCATGCGCTTTAGGATCAGGTCATCGCCGTGCTGCAGGGATAGGTGAACATGGGGCATGACCCTTGGCTCCCCCGCCAGCAGCTCAAGGAGGCGGTCATCGATCTCAATCCCGTCGAGGGATGACAGCCTAATGCGCGGCAGAAGGGGGAAATTAGCAAGGATCGCGTCAACAAGCTCGCCCAGGCGAGGGTGCCCCGGAAGATCGTGCCCCCAGGATGTCAGGTCGACTCCGGTCAGAACGATCTCATTGGCGCCGGTGAGCAGGTGTCGTTCCACCTCGCGCAAGGCGGCTTGCACGGTCAGCGACCGGCTTGCCCCGCGGCCTTGCGGGATGATGCAAAAGGTGCAGGCATGATCACAGCCGTTCTGTACCGCGATGAAAGCGCGGGTATGGCTAGGGCGGGGGGTGGCTATTTCCGCTCCAACATTCCACGCACGCGGGGCCAGCTTGGCCTGGTTGGGGATCAGCCCGTCAACCTCCGGCATCCCCGCAAATGTCTGGCGCTCAATTTCGGCGGCGCAACCGGTCACAATCAAGCGGGCGTCAGGGCGATCGCGGCGAGCGCGCCGGATTGCCTGCCGGGTCTGGCGAACGGCTTCGGCCGTAACCGCACAGCTATTGATCACGATCAGGTCCGGTTCACCCGCTAGTATCGCGCGCAGTTCTTCGCTTTCCGACAGGTTGAGCCGGCATCCTAGCGATATCACCTCGGCGGGCATGTCAGGCTCCGAACGCGTCCGGATCGAACGTGCCGCGGAAACTCTCGGCAGCGGGGCCGGTCATGGCAATGCGGTTGTCTGTCCCCCAGCCGATCTGCAGCGACCCGCCAGGCAGTTGGACGGTCACATTGCCCCGATCCACCATTCCGCGGCGCATGGCGGCAATAGCAGTGGCGCAGGCTCCGGTCCCACAGGCCCGGGTTTCGCCTACGCCGCGTTCCCAGACCCGCAGGCGGATTTCGGTGCGGGAAACAATGGTCGCAACATTCACATTGATCCGTGCCGGAAACAGTGGATCGTGCTCGATCAATGGCCCCAGCCGCTGCAGGTCAACGGCATCGGTATCGGCAACAAAGAACACCACGTGAGGGTTGCCCACATTCACGGCACCCGGGTTTTCCAGGTCTTCCCAGCCGACCGGCAGGGCCTGGGTATCGAGTGGATAGGCCAGCGGGATAGCATCCCACTCAAACCTAGGTTCGCCCATGTCGACAGCAATCCCGCACTCGACAGGATCGGTTGCGAGCATGCCGCCCAGCGTTTCAATCAACGCTGGCTTGGCAAGCAGGAGCCCGACCGCGCGGGTTGCATTGCCACAGGCTTCGACTTCGCTGCCATCCGCATTGAAGATCCGCATCCGCACATCCGCATGTTCGGACAGTTCCAGCAGGATCAGCTGATCGCATCCGATCCCGGTCTTGCGATCGGCAAGTGCGGCGGCCAGCCGGTTCGTCATGGCAGGCACGCCGCCTTTGCGCGCGTCAAGCACGATGAAATCGTTACCCAGGCCATGCATCTTGATGAACGGAACGCGCATGGGCTGCGTTTATGCGCTGTGCCGCTGCGCGTCCAGTGTCAGGCGATGCGGCTGCGGCCTTTGGTGGCGTGGCTGCCATGCTCCAACGTCAAATGCAGTTGGCGGAGGCCGGCAAGTGTTACATCGGCGGGTTCGGGATAACCGTAATCGTAGCCCTGCGCCTTCAGTCCTTCAAAATCACCCAGTGCTGTGAGTACTGCTTCGGTTTCAACACCCTCAGCCGTCACCGGCAAACCCAGGCCTTTGCCAAGTGCTACAATCGAGCGCACAATCGCTTGGCTCTCATCGCTGTCTGGCAGGCTGGTCACGAAGCTGCGGTCAATCTTGATCCGATCGAACGGAAGGTTGCGCAATTGCGCGAGGGAGCTGTAGCCGGTTCCGAAATCATCGAGGCTGACCCGAATGCCCTGATTTTTTAGGCTTTTGATCATCGTTCGGACAAGGCCGATGTTCTCGTGCAGATTGCTCTCGGTAATCTCGATTTCGAGCCGGTGTGGCGGAAAATTGGCTTCGACCAGCAATTTGAGCAGCTTCTGCGCGAACCAAGGATCGCGTAACTGTACCGGGGATATATTCACGGCCAGGGTAAGGCTCGGGTCCCATTGGCGGGCATCGCGCAAGGCCTGACGGATCACGGATTCGGAGAGATCTGCGATCGCTCCGATCTCTTCTGCGACAGGAATGAAGATGTCTGGACCCACTCGACCCAGCGTGGGTGAAATCCAGCGCGCCAACATCTCGAAGCCGACAAGTTCACCGGTCGTCAGGTCAATCTGTTTCTCGTAATAGGGAACAAATTCACCACGGGTTATCCCGCGTCGGATGCCAGCCTCAAGCTCGCTTCGAAAGCGCAGTTCGCTCTCCATCGCTGGCATGAACCATGCCACGCGGTTGCGGCCCTGGCGCTTCGCATTGAACATGGCAATATCAGCTTTGTGGAGCAGGGTTTGGACGTCGTTGCCATCTCGATCGCTTCGGGACAGGCCAATCGAAACTGTGGCTTCGATTTCTAGTCCATTCCAGAAGACCGAACGCCCCAGTTGGTCGGTCAGCTGTGCTGCCAGGCGATCAATCTGCTCACATTCCGTTGCGTTCAAGACCATGACGCAAGCAAATTCGTCTCCCCCGATCCGCGCCAGAAGCGATCCAGTGGGAAGAAGCTGCTGCAATCGCTGGGCTGCAGCCTGCAGGATTGCATCACCAGCCTGGTGGCTATGAAGATCATTTACGTGTTTGAAATTGTCGAGATCCAGCATTGCGAAGGCGAGCATTTGACCGCGCGCGCGCGCCGAAAGCAGCAACTCCTCGGTTGCAGTCTGGATACTTCGCCGATTAAGGCAGCCTGTCAGTGAATCGGTTTCGGCCAGTTCCCGCGCTTCTGCCGCAGCTTCGCGATTGACTGCCACTTCGCCACGCAGAGCGCGAAGTCGACGCCAGCCAAACAGGATGAGGGCAATGTTGAGCAGCAGAGCGCTGGTGACGAGTTGGTCTGGTCCGCGGCCATGGCCGAATATGCCGCGCAGAACCTGCGGCAGAACTTGCGTGCCCATCACCGCAAACAATATGATCGCCGTTAACGCCACGCTCTGCGTGACATAGTCACGCTGTATGCGCTCAGTCGTTGAAGCCGCCCCTGCCATGGATCCCTTTGCCCCGAAGTTCGAGCGTAAGGGTCCCAGACTATGCTGAAATTTAGGTTAAGCTTCGTGCATCACTTTTTTAGGCCAATTTCGCGAAGTCGCTGTTGAAGGAATTCATCGGCGGTGATCGGCTCTGGATAGCGGTCCGGATTCTCGGGCGAAACACATTGCGGCAAGGTCTTGATCGGGAAATCGCTGCGCAGATGCAGGAAGAACGGCATTGAATAGCGGCTGTAGGCAGCCCGCTCTGGGTTCGGGTTGCGGACGCGGTGGATTGTGGACGGCAGGTAATGGTTGGTCAGACGCTCCAGCATATCCCCAACATTGATCACCATGGCCCCTTCGGGCGGTGAGGCGCTGATCCATTCCTTGCCCTGGAAAAGCAGTTCCAGACCGGCTTCCTCGGCCCCAAGCAACAGGGTGATCAGGTTGATGTCACCGTGGGCACCGGCTCGGATTGCTTCGCCTTCAAGGTTGGGAATCGGCGGATAGTGCAGCAGCCGCATGACCGAGTTTCCATCGTCGATTCCCGGCTCAAACCAGTTCTCATCCAGCCCAAGATAGAGCGCGATGGCCGATAGGATCGTCGCTCCGGCTTCATCGAACTGGCGGTAAAGCTCAGAGAACACGGCCTTGAATCCCTCCGGGCGGTCTGGCCAGACATTCGGCGGCATCGAGGCGTCGGCCAGCGGGCTGCCTTCGGGCAGATCGCGGCCCACGTGCCAGAATTCTTTCAGGTCGTGGTGCTTGGCATCCTTGGCAATCTCCACCCCAAATGGCGTGTAGCCGCGGGCACCGGAAATCGCCGGATTGTGGTAGCTGCGCTTTTCGTCCTCGGGCAGGGCAAAGAGCGCTTCCGACAGTTTCCAGGCCCGATCGATCAGATCCCGGTCGATGGCGAAATCCTTGACCATGGCAAAGCCGAAGGTCCGGAAGCTCTCCCCGATGGCCTTGGCAAATTCGGCCTTGGGCATGGTCAACGAGAGGACGGGGAGGGAAGTCAGGGACATGGAGTGGACGCTTTCGAGATTCTAAGGCAATGGGCCGCCCCATAAACCCTTTCGCGAGTTCTGGCATGACGAAAATCAAATCATACTGGCTGATGAAATCGGAACCGGATGTCTACAGCTGGGATGACCTGGTCGCAGAGGGTGAGGTGACCTGGGACGGCGTTCGCAATTACACTGCACGCAACAATTTGCGGGCCATGCAGCCGGGTGACCTGATCTTCTTCTATCACTCGAATATTGGTGTGGAGATCGTTGGAATTGCGGAGATAACTGCTTCCAATATTCCTGACCCGACTGATGAGACCGGGCGGTGGTCAGCGGTCAAGCTGAGGGCCGTTCGCAAGCTGAAGCGCGCGGTTACGCTGAAGGAAATAAAGGCGGATCCTGCGCTGGCCGATATGGACCTGCTGACCAAGTTCCGCCTGTCCGTGTCGGCGGTAAAGCCTTCGGAATGGGACTATATCCTTAAGCTGACCGGCGACGCCTAGCTCTTTGCCCTCGCACGCAAACCTGAAACGCTGGCCCCGCCGGCACTGAGCTGCTCAATATCGATTACAAGGTGTAGCAGGCGCAGACCTTTGCGGCTCCTGGCTGCTGCCAGCGCAGCATCGAACTCGGTGTTGGTTTCCACCCGTTCGGCCCATCCGCCATAGGCCCGCGCCAGTGCCGCAAAGTCGGGGTTATGCAGCGTAGTCCCGGAAACACGCTCCGGAAACTCGCGTTCCTGGTGCATTCGGATCGTGCCATAGGCCCCGTTGTCGACCAGAACGACCAACAGGTCGCAGCCATATTGCACGGCCGTGGCCAGTTCCTGTCCATTCATCAGGAAGTCCCCGTCGCCGGCTAAGGCTATCACGGTGCGCTCGGGGAACCGCTTCGCGGCGGCAACGGCCGCGGGAACACCATAGCCCATGGCCCCGGCAGTTGGCGCGAGCTGACTGGGGAAGCCATTGTAGTGCCAATACCGGTGCCACCAGCCCGAGAAGTTCCCGGCACCGTTGCAGATAATCGCATCGTCGGGCAGCTCCCGGCGCATGGTGGCGACAACCTGCCCCATATCTAGCTTGTGGCCGTTGGGCAGGGGGCTCGACCATTCAAGCCACTGCTTGTGCGCCTCAGGTCCGGCATCAAAAGGTACGATATCATCGTCCCAAAGATCGGCTGCCTCGGCGAACTCGGCCATGTCGGCGCAAATCGCGAGGTCGGCGCGATAGACCCGGCCGAGTTCCGCAGGGTCCGGGTGAATGTGGACCAGAACCTGACCGGGATGATCAGGCGTGACCAGCGTGTAGCTGTCTGTCGTCGCTTCGCCGAGCCGCGCGCCAACCACCAGTACCAGGTCGGCAGACTTGATCCGCTCAACCAGCTTCGGATTGGGGCCGTATCCAAGGTTGCCGGCCCAGGCCTGGCTGGAATTGGGGATGGCATCCTGGCGGCGGAAAGCTCCGGCAACGGGCAAGCCGACCCGCTCGGCAAAGCTGGTGAAATGCTCGCGCGCCTTGGTGTGCCAGCCGGCTCCGCCAATGATTGCAACGGGTGCGCAGGCATCTTCGAGCATGCGCATCAAGGTGCCCATTGCATCGGGGCAAATGGCCTGGGCTGGCCGCGCGACGGCGGGGCGGGCAGCCAGTCCGGTTACTTCCTCCAGCAGCATGTCTTCAGGCAGCGCGATAACAACTGGGCCTGGACGCCCGGCAATCGCGGTCGCCCATGCCCGGGCGATGTATTCGGGAATACGACGCGGATCGTCGATCCGCAGGACCAGCTTTGCCAGCGGTGCGAACATGGTGGTGAAGTCGACTTCCTGGAAGCCTTCGCGGTCCTTCATCCCGCGATCGACATCGCCAATAAACAGCAGCATCGGCTGCGAATCCTGGAACGCCACATGCGCGCCAATGCTGGCGTTGGTCGCGCCAGGGCCGCGGGTAACGAAGCACACGCCGGGCTTGCCCGTCATCGCCCCATCAGCGCAGGCCATGAATGCTGCGCCGCCTTCTTGCCGGCAAATGACAGTTTCGATTTGTGGGCTGTCGTGCAGCGCGTCGAGCACGGCTAGAAAGCTCTCACCCGGGACAGTGAAAATCCGGTCGCAACCCTGTTCGATAAGGCAATCGACGAGCAGCCGACCACCGTTGATGCTGGTCTGTTGTGTCATTTTTGCGTTTTAGCCAGTGCGCCCGAAAGGGGCAACGAGACTTCGGCGTTTATCGTCGTATGGAATGCTGTCCCACTTTGGGAAGCCATTGCGCAAGGGCTTAAACGTCGCTGTCATAACGGTGAATCGTTGGTTAAAGTCTCTCTCATGAGACGCGCGCTGGTTCTAACCGACGAGGGGGCTCGCCACCCATTCCTGGCGAGTTTACCTCAGCACATTCGGCGAGGGCCGCTGCCCGACGAACGGCGAAGTGTGTCTCGTCTCAATCAGCAGGACCTAAAGGACTTTTTGCTTGCCTACTGCGCCTGCTTTGTCGCGGTAAGTGCGTTTCTTATATGAGGAGCGCGGCCCGCTCTGCCTGGACAAGCTTCTGGCCCAGCCAAGCAGAGTAAAGGCACATTGCCGCGCCCAGCAGCAGTTGGTCGACCATCGGCAAGCCGGCGGCGCTCATGCCCAGGGCGAGGACTGAACCCAGAACCATCGCGCCGGAGTTGACGATGTTGTTGGCGGCAATGGTCCGTGCGGTTTCCGATTTATCGACGAAGGTGGTCAGGAAGGCGTAGAGCGGCACGACGAACATGCCGCCAGCAACCGAGATACCAAGGAGGCTGAGCATCAGCGGGATCGCCAGCGGTTGTCGCAGGAAACCCGACGTATCCAGCAAGGTGTCACCGCTCGGAGCAGGCCAGGAATGGCAAACCCACCAGAACGCGACGACAAACAGCGCCATTACGATCACTGAAACAGGAGCATAGCGCGCCGAAACCGTGCCGCGCAGCAGCGCGTTCACCGAAACGGAGCCGATCGATACGCCGATCGAAAAGACCACAAGGAACAGGCTGGCCACTTCCTTGCTGGCCGAGATCACGTTCTTGGCAAGTGGTGGGAACTGGATGAACAGGACCGCGCCGATAGCCCAGAAGAAGCTGATTGCCATGATCGCCAGAAAGACCCGTTGGTCCTTCATGGTATGCTTGATGAGCGCGATGGAAGATCGCCACAGATGAAAATCGAGCGGCTGTTCGGGGGTCTGTGGCGGAGCTGGGGGCACATAGCGAGAGGTGATGTAGCCGATGACCGCGGTCAAGACGACGCCCGCTGCCGCCCATTCAACCGGGATCCATCCCGCCAGGATCGTCCCGGCAAGAATGGCGATATAGGTTCCGGCCTCTACCAACCCCGTGCCGGCAAGCACTTCATCTTCATGCAGGTGTTGGGGCAGGATCGCGTACTTGATCGGACCGAAGAAGGTGGAATGAACGCCCATCGCCAGCAATGCCAGCAGCATCAGGCCAATCGTAAAAGTCTGGTTGAGCAAGCCCTGCCAGGCCAGCAACAAGCCTAGGCCACCCACCAACATGATGCCGATTTCCGAAGCCTTCACGACACGAATAATCCGGGCCTTGTCACGCATATCGGCCAGCTGCCCGGCCAGCGCCGAAAGCAGGAAGAATGGCGCGATGAACAGGGCCGAGGCAACGGCGCTGAAAAGACCCTCTGCCGCTTCCGAGTTGTACAGCGTGTAGACAACGAAGAAGACCATCGCATTGCGATAGAGATTGTCGTTGAACGCATTGAACAGCTGGGTGACGAACAGCGGCAGGAATCGGCGGCTGCGGATCAGGTGGGTCGAGGTGGTCATGCGGCCCCTGCGTGGATTGCGCGGTTATCTTGCTCTAGCGGGAGAAACAGTGCGGACAATAGCAGTTGATCCCTTTTGCACTGGCCCGATCCGGGCTAGGCTTGGGCTGCGATGTGGACCCTGCCGAACATTCTGACGCTCTCGCGGATCGCTGCCTTGCCCTTGCTGGCCTTCCTGCTGTGGTGGCCTGAATGGCGCGTCGGCTATGGTCTGGCCTTCGTGCTTTACGTACTGATGGGCATTACCGACTATTTTGACGGCTATTTGGCCCGCACCAGCGGTGCCGTTTCGCGCCTTGGAATCTTTTTGGATCCGATTGCCGACAAGATTATGGTTGCCACGGTGATCCTGACCCTGACGGCGCAGGGTATCCTGCGCGGCCCTTATGTAGGGGATATGCACGTGATTGCCGGCCTGGTGATCCTTGTGCGCGAGATCGCGGTCTCCGGCTTGCGGGAGTTTCTTGGCGGGCTGCAAGTGTCGGTGCCGGTCAGCCGCCTTGCCAAGTGGAAAACGACCTTCCAACTCGTTTGCCTTGGGGCCTTGATTCTGGGTGTTGCTCTGCCGCAATGGACCGTCAACCTCGCGGGGCTGACGATCAACTTTCCGCATACAGTCGGTCTGACAACGCTGTGGGCGGCGGCAGCGCTGACCGTGATTACCGGTTGGGATTATTTGCGGGTGGGCCTCAAGCACATGGATTGAACTAGCCCGCGCGCAGTTCCTCTGCCAGCAGGCGAAACTCCTCACCGCGCGGGCTATTCTTGCGCCAGACCAGCGCGATTTCGCGGTTGGCGGATTCGCTGATCAGTGGCCGGGCAACAACCTGCGTACCGTTCAGAATTCCGGCATCGAGCGCCATTTCCGGCAGCATGGTGAGGCCAAGGCCATTATCGACCATCTGCACGAGGGTGTGCAGCGAAGTGCCGATCATCGTTGCACTTGCGCGCAGTTCAGCCCGGTTGCACGCGGCGAGCGCATGCTCCTTCAGGCAGTGCCCGTCTTCCAGCAGCAGCAGCCGGTTTTCGTCGATAAGGTCGGCCGAGATTTCCGCCGGAGGATCACGCGGGTCGTCCTTTGGAAAGGCGACGTAGAGCGCATCAAGTTCGATAGTCTCTTTTTCCACCTCGCCGGTGGGAAAGGGCAGCGCCAGCAAAACGCAATCGCTGCGTCCGTGGTGCAGACTTTCAAGAGCAGCTTGGCTGGTTTCTTCACGCAGGTAGAGCTTAAGCTGCGGACGCTCGCGGCGCAGGCGCGGCAGCATCCGCGGCAGCAGGAACGGGGCAATTGTCGGGATCACGCTCATCCGCACTTCGCCGGCCAGGGGTTGGCCAGCGCTTTGCACCATGTCGGAAAGTTCTTCGGCTTCCCTTAGAAGCCGGTGGGCTTTCGCCACGACGGCATTGCCCAGAGGGGTGAAGCGCACCGCTCGTTTGGTCCGCTCGACCAGCACAACATCAAGCAGTGTTTCAAGGTCCCGCAGGCCGGCGGATAGCGTTGACTGCGAAACAAAGCACGCATCGGCCGCCCGGCCAAAGTGGCCGTGTTCATGCAACGCGACAAGATACTGCAGCTGTTTGAGTGTCGGAAGGTAAGTGGTCATGACCGCCTACTCTGCCGCAGCCGAGGCGGGTTCGGCATCACTATTGCCACCAATTTCGTCGATATGGGCCATCTTTAGGCGGCCCTTGACCACAGCAAAGGCCAGCCTGCCTTCGACCAGTTCCAGCGCATCGCGGCCGAACTGCTCATACCGCCAGCCTTCGAGCAGTGGCAATTCACGCACACCCGCGGCCAGCAGTTCAAGATCTTCGCTGCGGGCCAGCAGGCGGGCGGCCACGTCAATCTCGCGGCTGCGGATCTTCAGCAACAGCTTGAGCAGGTCGGCAACGAGCGCGCCCTCTTTGCCCAGCGGTGCACCGCGGGACGTACGGGGCGGCAGCTCATCATCACTCAGCGGCTTGGCCGCTTCGAGCGTGGCCATCATCCGCTTGCCGATTTCATTATCCTTCCATCCGGCTGAAAGTCCGCGAACCTTCGCCAAATCGGCCTGTGTCTTGGGCGGGTGACTGGCAATATCGGCCAAGGTTTCATCCCGTGCGATCCGGCCGCGCGGAATGTTTTTGTCCTGCGCTTCGTGTTCGCGCCATGCTGCGAGCGCCTGCAGCCTGCCCAGCATCGCAGGGTTCCGACCAGCCGCCTTGATCCGCAGCCAGGCGATCGAGGGATCGTTGCGGTAGTTCGCTGGGTCGGCGAGCTTCTCCATCTCGATATCCAGCCAGGCTCCGCGCCCGGTCTTGATCAGACGGGCCAGGATCTTAGGGAAGATCTTGGACAAGTGGGTTACGTCGCCGATGGCATATTCGATCTGCCGTTCGGTCAGCGGACGGCGTGACCAGTCGGTAAAGCGCGCACCCTTGTCGATCTGCAGACCCATCCAGCTTTCGACGAGGTTCGAGTAGCCGATCTGCTCACTTTGGCTGATCGCCATCATGGCGATCTGGGTGTCGAAGATCGGGTGCGGCGTTTTTCCGGTCAGATTGTAGATGATTTCCACATCCTGTCCGCCGGCGTGAAAGATCTTCAGGACATGCTCGTTATCCACCAGCAGATCGAGCAGCGGTGATAAATCGAGCCCTTTTGCCAGCGGATCAATCGCCGCCGCTTCCTGTGTATCCGCGATCTGGATCAGGCAGAGTTCGGGCCAATAGGTGTTCTCGCGCATGAATTCGGTGTCGACGCACACGAAGTCTGCCTTAGCGAGCCTTTCGCACAGCGCTGCGAGTTCTGCGCTGTCGGTGATCAGGGGGTGTATCTTCATGCTTCTTTTCTGTAGTTGGGCCCGTGCGAGCCCCCGGCTTGACAAATGTGCGGCCATCGCCTGTTAGCCGCGCCTTCGCCCCTGCATCATTGCAGGCCGATTGGAAAGAGTTTCGATGCATCTTTATCGTTCGCACACCTGTGGCGCGCTCCGCGCCAGCGATGTAGGCCAGACCATCCGCCTGTCGGGCTGGGTCCACCGTAAGCGCGACCATGGCGGCGTGCTGTTCGTTGACCTGCGCGACCATTACGGAATGACCCAAATCGTCGCCGATGCCGACAGCCCGGCGCTGCCGATCCTGGAAGGCCTGCGCGTGGAGTCGGTCGTCACGATCGACGGCGAGGTGAAGGCCCGCTCTGCCAGCACTGTCAACGCGGGATTGCCAACGGGTGAAATCGAGGTCTTCGCCCGCTCGGCGACGGTGCTCAGTCGCGCCGAAGAACTGCCGCTGCCGGTGGCGGGTGAGCAGGAATATCCCGAAGATATCCGCCTGCGTTACCGCTTCCTCGACCTGCGCCGCGAGACGCTGCATGCCAATATCATGACGCGCACCGCGATTATCCGCGAAACGCGCCGTCGGATGGAGGATATCGGCTTCACAGAGTTTTCGACTCCGATCCTGACCGCAAGCAGCCCCGAAGGCGCACGCGACTTCCTGGTGCCGAGCCGCATCCATACCGGCAAGTTCTTTGCGCTGCCGCAGGCGCCGCAGCAGTATAAGCAGCTGCTGATGGTCGCCGGGTTTGATCGGTATTTCCAGATCGCACCGTGCTTCCGCGATGAAGACCCGCGGGCGGACCGCCTGCCGGGCGAGTTCTATCAGCTCGACCTGGAAATGAGCTTCGTCACTCAGGAAGAGGTCTGGGAGACGATGGAGCCGGTCATGGCCGGGATCTTTGAAACCTTCGCCGATGGCAAGTCGGTGACCCCCGCCGGCCAATTCCCGCGCATTCCCTATGCCAAGGCGATGCTGGATTACGGCACGGACAAGCCGGACCTGCGCAACCCGCTGATCATTCGCGACGTCACCAGCGAATTTACCGCTTCGGGCTTTGGCCTGTTCGAGAAAATCGTTGGCACCGGCGGCGTCGTCCGCCTGATTCCGGCGCCGGAAACGGCCGGGCTCAGCCGCAAGTTCTTCGATGACATGAACGAATGGGCCCGCAGCGAAGGCCATGCCGGTCTGGGCTATGCCACCCGCAAGGATGGCGTGTTCGGCGGCCCGATCGCCAAGAACCACGGCGAGGACAAGATGGCCGCGCTGTGGGATCAGCTAGGCCTTGGCCCGAATGATGGCGCCTTCTTCGCCGCCGGCAAGGAAGAGCAGGCCGCCAAACTGGCCGGTGCCGCCCGCAGCCGCGTGGGTGAGCAGCTTGACCTGATCGAGAAAGATGCCTTCCACTTTTGCTGGATTATCGACTTCCCGTTCTACGAATGGAGCGAGGAAGAGAAGAAGCTCGATTTCGCGCACAACCCGTTCTCAATGCCGCAGGGCGGCCTGGAAGCACTGCAGACGCAGGATCCGCTCACCATCAAGGCCTATCAGTACGACATGGTCTGCAATGGTTATGAGCTGGCATCGGGTTCGATCCGCAACCAGCACCCTGACTTGATGGTAAAGGCCTTCGAACTGGTTGGCCTCTCGCAGGCCGATGTCGAGGAACGTTTTGGCGGCATGTACCGCGCCTTCCAGTATGGCGCCCCGCCGCATGGCGGCATGGCAGCCGGGGTCGATCGTATGGTTATGCTGCTGTGCGGCGTGCAGAACCTGCGCGAGATCACACTGTTCCCGATGAACCAGCGCGCGGAAGATCTGCTGATGGGTGCGCCTTCGCCGGCGGAACCAAAGCAGCTGCGCGAGCTTAGTCTGCGCATTGTCGAGCCGCCGAAGGGTTGATCGTCAAGCCAGAGCGGGCCGCATACGTATCGTGGGGATTACGAACCGATGATGCTGTCCAGCCCTCTTGCCAGCCGCCCCGCCGTTCTCTAGGGCAGGGCTCAACACTGTTTTATTTGCCGTTCACGAAGGGGTAAATCCATGAGCGACACCGCTGACCGGGTTAAGAAGATTGTCGTCGAGCACCTCGGCGTCGAAGCTGAAAAGGTGACTGAGGACGCGAGCTTTATCGACGACCTGGGCGCTGACAGCCTCGACATCGTTGAGCTCGTGATGGCGTTCGAAGAAGAATTCGGCGTTGAGATCCCTGATGACGCGGCTGAGAAGATCAGCACCGTCTCGGACGCGATCAAGTACATCGACGAGAACAAGGGCTGATTCAGCCTGCTTTCCGCTTTGGCCCCAAGCCTGTCTAGGGGTTGAACTGCGGGAACCGAGACACGAAATTTGACAGGCTCAGTCCCTCTGCGGGTCTGGGCCTGTCGCATATCCGGAGAAGTGCATGCGCCGCGTAGTGGTTACGGGACTGGGTCTGGTTACTCCCCTTGGGGGCGATGTCGAAACTACGTGGGCAAACCTGCTTGCCAGCAAGTCCGGAGCCGGGCCAATCACGCGGTTCGATGCCAGCGATCAGAAGTGCCAGATCGCCTGTGAGGTAAAGCCGGCCGACCACCCTTGGGGTTTCGATCCGAATAAGCGCGTCGACCACAAGATCCAGCGTCAGGTCGATCCCTTCATCGTCTACGGCCTCGATGCCGCGGGCCAGGCGATCGAAGATGCTGGCCTGACCGAGATGGACGAAGACCTCAAGCTGCGAACCGGTTGCTCGATTGGCGCCGGGATCGGCGGCCTGCCGGGGATCGAGGAAGAGTCGATCGTCCTGCACGAAAAAGGCCCGTCGCGCGTCAGCCCGCACTTTGTCCATGGCCGGATCATCAACCTGATCTCGGGCCAGGTTTCGATCAAGTATGGTCTGATGGGGCCGAACCACGCCGTGGTGACTGCTTGCTCAACCGGTGCGCATTCGATTGGTGACGCCGCCCGGATGATTAAGGATGGCGATGCTGACATCATGCTGGCCGGCGGCGCGGAAGGGACCGTCAATCCGTTGGGGATCGCCGGTTTTGCTCAGGCCCGCGCGCTTAACTGCTCGTTCAACGACCGCCCGGAACAGGCCAGCCGTCCCTATGACAAGGACCGCGATGGCTTTGTGATGGGAGAGGGCGCCGGGATCGTCGTGCTGGAAGAATACGAGCACGCCAAGGCTCGTGGCGCTAAGATCTATGCTGAAGTGGTCGGTTATGGGCTTTCCGGCGATGCCTATCACGTCACGGCGCCGCATCCGGAAGGCAAGGGTGCAGAGCTTTCGATGCGGATGGCGATGCGCAAGGCCGGGTTGCAGCCGGGCGATATCGACTATGTGAACGCCCACGGTACCTCGACCATGGCAGACACGATCGAGCTGTCAGCGGTCAAGCGTGTGCTGGGTGATGATCTTTCGGGCGCTTCGATGAGCTCGACCAAATCGGCCATCGGGCATCTGCTGGGCGGAGCCGGGGCGGTTGAAACGATCTTCTGCATTCTGGCGATTCGCGACCAGGTGGTCCCGCCCACGCTTAACCTCGAAAACCCGGATGAGGGCACCGAGGGCGTTGATCTGGTGCCCAAGGTTGCCCGCAAACGGACGGTCCGGGCCGCGCTCAACAACAGCTTCGGCTTTGGCGGCACGAACGCTTCGGTGATCGTGAAGGCCATCGAAGACTGATGCTGGGGCGGCGGGGCGGCCGGTCGTTGCTTGCAGCGACGCTGCTGGCGCTTGCCGCGCTTGGCTGGCTGGTCGCCGGTTGGTTTAGCGCCGGTCCGCTTGAACGGGCCACGGCCTTCATGGTTCCCGATGGTTCAAGCCTTGGCGGCGTTGCCAGCAAGCTTGAAGCCCAAGGCGCAATCAGCAGTGCCAAAGCCTTCCGGATCCGCGCCCGCATTTTTGGAGCAGGGGCACCGATCAAGGCGGGGGAGTTCATGCTCCCCAAAGGCGCTAGCCCGTCACGCATTCTGTCGATCATCCAGGGTGATGAAATTCTGCGCCGCTTCGTGACCATTCCCGAAGGCATGCCCTCGATCATGGTCTACGAACGGCTCATGGCGAACAGCCAGTTAACCGGTACGATCGAGGTTCCCGCAGAGGGTTCGGTACTGCCCGATACTTACGAGATTGACCGGGGAGAAAGCCGTCAGGCCGTGCTGCGGCGCATGCAGGCCGCGATGCAACGCACCTTGGCTGAGCTTTGGGCCAAACGCAGCCCGGATACCGTTGTGACAACGCCCGCCGCTGCCGTGTCGCTGGCGGCGATTGTCGAAAAGGAAACCGGCAAGTCCAGCGAGCGCGGTGTGGTCGCCGGGCTCTATTCCAATCGGCTGAGGCAGGGGATCATGCTGCAAGCCGATCCCACGATCATTTACCCGATCACCAAGGGCAAGCCGCTAGGCCGCCGGATCCGCCAGAGTGAGATCCAGGCAGTCAACGATTACAACACCTATACCATGATTGGTTTGCCCAAGAGGCCGATCACCAATCCGGGTCGTGCCTCGATCGAGGCAGTGCTCAATCCGGCGCAGACCGATGTGCTCTACATGGTGGCCGATGGCACTGGCGGGCATCTGTTCGCGAAGACGCTGGACGAACACAACGCAAACGTTGAGCGCTGGTTTACGATCCGTAAGGCCCGCGGGGACTTCTGACGAAGCCCCCGCCGGCTTGGCTCAGGGTTCGACGATCTTGAACCCGCCTGGAATGGGTTCGATTGCATTCAGCCAGGCTTCGGCAGCAGCACGGTCACCATCCACCTTGACGCCCATCATCTCGAGCTGGGCCAATGGCATCTTCATAAAGAGCAGACCCAGCAGTGCGCGGCGCGGTCCGGTGATTGTCACGACCGGTTGTGCCACCGGCTTCATCCGGCCAATCATCGTCGTGCGGGTGATTTCAACCCCGGCGATTTCCTGCCGCTCGGGCATCACCAGGTTAATCCCCATCGTCTTCCCACCAAGCTTGCTCGGATCAAAGCGGGTCGAGACTGAATCGAGCAATTCCTGCGTGGGCACAGCCGCAATCATGTCGGCATTCTGTGCGTTTGTCGGCCGGATCTTTACACCCTCACGCAGCTCCTTTGCGCCAGTCAGGAACTGGTTCCGCCAAATCGCGCTCTCCGCCTGATACCCCTGTTGCTCCAGGCTGTCGGCCAGCAACAGGCGAGCGGATTTATTCGCGGAATCAGCAAAAACGATCTGGCTGAGCAAGTCCGACGACCAGCGATAGTCGCCAGCATCGAAGGCCTTGCGCGCTGCCGAGAAGGCCTTCTTGCTACCGCCCATTGCCGCTACCAGGCGCTTGGCGCGGTCAACCGGTGGATGGGCATTCAGGTTGGCCGGGTTGCCATCGTACCAGCCCAGATAGAACTGGTAGACTGCCTTGGAATTGTGGTTGTAGGTCCCGTAATAGCCATGGTTGAACCAATCCTTGGCAATTTCGGGTGGTTGCTTCAGCTCTTCCGCGATCTCGTGCATCGTCTCGCCCTTGTTCATCAGGCGCACGGTCTGGTCATGGAGATAGCGGTAGTTGTCACGGTTAGAGGCGAGGGCACCGGTAACCTCGCTTGTGCCGAAACGCGGCCAGCAGTGGCTTGAGATCAGGGTGTCGCTGCGACCGCCCCAGGTCTGCAAGGCCTCGTCGATGTAGCCCGCCCATAGACGCGTATCACGTACCTTGGCTCCGCGCGGAGTCAGAATGTTGTGCAGCGAGCAGGTGGTCATTTCCGATGATAGGAACGTCCGGGTCGGCGCGATGTAGACGTTGAGTTCGGATGGAGCCTCGCTGCCTGACACGATCTGGAATTCCATCGGCACGCCATCCACAATGCGGGTCTCGCCCGTCTTGTTGATCGTGTCGGTCGGCGTGATCAGGGTGATTTCGGCACCGGAGACCCCGGCACCGATCCCGCTGCCGATTTGCCCCTGCGGGCTAGGCGGCAAGCCAGTCCCGAACTGATAATTGACCCGTCGCCCCATCGCCGCGCCGGCCATGATGTTCTCTGAAACGGTTTCGGTCATGAAATGGGCAGGGGCGATGATTGACACCTTGCCAGCCTTCACATCGGCTTCATCAACCACGCCGCGCACACCGCCGAAGTGATCGCCATGGCTATGGCTATAAACTACTGCGGTAACCGGGCGCTTACCAAGCTTTTCGTTGACGAGGTCAATCGCCGCCCGCGCCGTCTCGCGGCCGGTCAGCGGATCGATGACGATCCAACCTGTCGCGCCGCGAACCACAGTCATGTTCGAAATATCGAAGCCGCGCACCTGCCAGACGCCGTCAGCGACCTGAAACAGGCCATGCTGGCGCAGAATGCCAATATGGCGCCACAGCGACGGATTGACCGTGTCGGGTGATGCTCCCGCCACGAAATCATAAGCGGCTAGGTTCCAAACCGGCCTGCCATCTGCGGCCTTGATCAGCGGATCGGTCCGCGTTCCCAGAAAACCCTGCCGGGCGAAGGTGGCGTCGCGGTCATCGTCAATGGGCAAAGCGGCGGCGACAGCGCGTTGGGCCGCAAGTGTTGCCGGAGTTGCCGGCTTGGGCGCTTCTGGCGCCGGGGCCTGGGCCAGCAACAGCGGAGCAAGGGCGAGCAGGGCAGTGCCGGCAAGTTGGCGATGGCGCGATGCAGTCATAAAATAATCCTCCCGGATGCAGCCTGTAATTCGTGCGCGATTCGGGCAAGCGCGTTTGACTGATCGCCTGCGGCGATCACTCAAACCAGAAGTCCGCGTTAGTCAGATTACTGGCACGGGCGTATCTGCCCATCACCCCAAGGGTACTGGGACGGCTTGGCGGCGTTCCGGTGCAGGGGCGGCAGGCATACCCCACCCCTCCCAGCCTGCCGCCCCTCAGGGTATAAGGCACAAATGGCCTTCGAACCGTTCATTGTTACAGCGGAGTTGCCAGCGGATTTGTTTCGCTGGGCCAACGACTTGCGCAAGCGGCACTTTCCGCCCGAACGGAATCACCTGGCCGCTCATGTCACGCTGTTTCACGCGCTTGCGCCATCGCTGCGCGATGAACTTCCGGCCGTGCTCAGCCGAGTAGCGGCTGAGTATAGGCCACCCAGGGCGGAGCTGACTGGGCTGATGAACCTGGGAATGGGGACTGCTCTGGCGCTGGACAGTCCGGAAATGCTGTCCCGTCGTGCAGAGATCGCTGAACTTTTCCACGGAATGCTTACCGTGCAGGACCAGCACAAGCCGCGATTGCACATCACCGTGCAAAACAAGGTCACGCCCGAGGCGGCAAAGGCGCTGCAAGCCGAACTGGCACACACGATCTTGCCCCGGCAATTTACCTTTACTGGCCTTGGCTTGCACCGATACTGCAACCCCCACTGGCAAGTGGTGGGGTTTTGGCCGTTCCGCGGCAAAGTGAGTGGTTGACGAGCGCAGCGCCGCACCCTAAGTGGCCCGCCTGCCGGGGCGCCTTGTGGTGCCAATGCCTGTTCGGGGCGGAGTAGCTCAGCCGGTTAGAGCAGCGGAATCATAATCCGCGTGTCGGGGGTTCGAGTCCCTCCTCCGCTACCATTCAAGTTATTTATCGCTCTGTTTTCAAAGGATAAAATGACTTTTCTGGAAAATCGAAACCACATTTGTTCCCACATTTTGTGCGAGCCGGAATGGGCTGTTATGCCCCTCGCTGGGACCGTTTCGCGGTCCCCTCAGACGTTGTTGCTGTTCTACTTTCTTGGGTATTTGGACGAATCTTGACAGTGCATCGCACTGGCTGCTGCGAGGATGCGGCGGTCTTCCGGCAAGCGTCAATGGCCTCGCGGTTGTCGCGCCGGATGTCAGCGGCCTGCACCAGTGCATTCCAGGCCTCGGGGCTGTCGCTCTGCATCAGCCGCGCACCTGCATCCCATCGTGTGGATTCTCCAACCATCCGCGCCGCCAAGCGCTCTGGCCAGTGCCAGCCTTCCGGCATCGTTCGGGCTAAGGTGCCGGGAAGGAAAGACCATAGCAGTATTCCGGCGAGCAACGCTCCGCCTGCCACCTGGTAGAGTTGCAGCCGCTGCTCTGCGGCGGTGCGCGCTTGGGCCGTGACGCTCCGCATTTCCTGGGCAGCGTGGTTCAAGTCGCTCCGGGCCTGGCTGATCCTTTCATGGTCGCTGCGCCGTGCTGATTCTGCTGCTGCGGCGATCCGCTGGCCAATGCTGTCAGGCGTTATCTGCATCGCGGGATGGCTCGCCATGCCCTTCAGGCTCTCGCCCATCGCCCCTATCCGCTTGGCCATGTCGGTCAAGGTCGCGCCGTAGTCGGGAATGACGATGTCCGCGCGCTCGGCGGCCAGGTGCTGGACCGCCCGGCGCATGAGAGCCAGTTCTCCTTCAAGGCGGGCAAATGCCTCGGCGGCGGGATCGCCTGCGGCCTCCGGAACGGGCGCGTCGGGATCGGGTTCCGGCTCAAGGTCCAGGGTCGGTTCCACGTCATCCGTATCGGTATCCATCGAATTTCTCCTACAGGCCCATGCCGATTGACCGGCTCCGCTCCATCGAGATGGAGGCGGCAAGGTCGCGGGCCAGATCGCGACCGAGTTCTGTCTTGATGCCAAGCTCGCGGGTGCGGCTGCGCAGCAGGGATTCAACCTGCGCGTCGCGCTCCAGGCCCTTCGCCATGTCCGTCATGCGGCCCGTGAGCCTCTGCGCGCCCTTGCTGTCGCCATCGCGCTGCATGGCCTGGCGCGCCTGCGCAAGCCGCTGCCAGTCGCTGACAAAGCGGTCGGCGCGCTGCGCGGGATCAATACGGATTTCGGCCTCAAGCTGCATGGCGCGGATTGCACCCTGGCTGCGACCATCGGCGGCTTCACGGGCCAGCGAGGGCTGGCGTTGCAAGGCGCTGGCGAGGTCGGCTGTGCCATGGGGCCGGATCGCGTCGAGCGCCTTTGCAGCCTTCTCCAGCGCGTCGCGCTGGTGCGGCAGGACCGGCAATCCCTGTTCGCGCATTTGCCCTATGTCGGCGGCGGCACGGGCATAGCGTTCGACAGCTCGGCGCTGATCGGACAGGCCAGCCTGATCGGTTGGCACGGTTTCGAGCTTTGGGACCTGCGGGCGGAATCCGGCGAAGATGGATTTCGCCCGCTCCGGCAACTGACGGGCGATTTCGACGATACGTTCACGGAAGGTGATGCCGCGCCGTTCGGCAAATTGCTGCTCGGGCTTGTAGTCGCTCGCCATGTCCTTGCCGCGCTCGCGGCTCAGAGTGCGCACTAGCTTTGACTGATCGGCGAAGTCATCGCGCCCATAGTGCAGGGCCACGCCGTCGCGGTGGCGCGACAGGCCGACATAGGCCCCGTGGCTGTCCAAGCCGGGGGTGGCCAGAACATGCGCGCGGTCGACCGTCATGCCCTGCGCCTTATGGATCGTCGCGGCGTACCCGTGATCGATATGCGCATAATCCTTGGTGTCGAAGGCGACGCTGCGGCCATCGTCGGTGCGCACGGCCATGCGCTGCGGCGTCACCTGCTCAATGGTGCCCAGTGTGCCGTTCTTGACGCCCAGGCCCCGCTCATTGCGCAGGAACATGATACGGTCGCCGCTGGCGAACTGGCGCTCGCCGCGCTCGGCTTGGATGGTCACATCGATACCCAGTTCGCCACTGTCGCGCAGCTTTCCGCGCGCCGCGTCATTGAGTTCGCGCACCTCATCGTTGGTATGGGTGAGAATGATGCGTGTATCGCCGGGGCTGGCCTGCCGGTTACGATCCCAGCGCTCGATCAGCTCGTCACGCGCTGCCTCCCGCGTCTCGGCGGCGTGCACCATGCCGCGTTCGCCATAGGCCTGAATGGAAAGTCCGGTGCGCCCTGTCGCAAGGTGCCGGGTGGCGTCCTGCTGCCAGCCTTCGTGCTGGCGGCGCACTTCGCTGATTTCGACGCCGCCATGCCGCTCGTGGATCGCACGGAAGGCGGCTCCAGCTTCGATGGCCTGCAACTGCTGCGGGTCGCCAACCAATACGACTTTCGCGCCTGCATCGGCGGCATGGGAGAGGACGCGCTCCATCTGGCGCGTGCCGACCATACCAGCCTCATCAATAACCAGCACATCGCGCGACGTGAGCAATTCGCGGCCCTGGCTCCACTGATGCTCAAGGCTGGCAATGGTGCGCGAGGCGATGCCCGAACCGTGCTCCAACCCCTCGGCGGCAATACCGGACAGCGCCGCGCCTTGCACGGTATAGCCCGCATTCTCCCATGCCTCGCGCGCCACGCCCAGCATCGCGCTCTTGCCGGTCCCGGCATAGCCGACGACAACGCTCAAGCCGCGCTCATCAGTCACATGCTCGAACGCCGCGCGCTGCTCGCCGGAAAGCACAAGGCCGCGCTCCGCCCCGTGCGCCAGCGCTCCTTCCCGGCCTGCGCCTTCGAGCTGATGTTGTTCACGTTGCGCCAGCAGTGCCGATGCATGTCCAAGGCGCTGTTCGGTGTCGATCATCTGCCGCGAGGTGAACCGCTCTTCGCCGCGTCCGTCCTTGCCCAGCGCGATCAGGTCGGACGAACCGCGAACCGCCCTCATGGCCAGATCGAACTGCTCCTTGCTGTCGCTGTGCCGATGCACGAACATAGCAAGGTCGCGGTTGGTGAAGGTGGCCTGGCTGTGCATGATCGCGTCAAGCGCGACAGCGGGATTGGCGATAATCCGCTCGCCGTTGCGTAGCGCGACGGCGCGATGTTCCTCGATCCGCTCGGCCTCCAGCCCGCGCACGCCCATGCGCGATGCGGCGGGACCGATCTTGTCCTGCGGCTCCAGCGCGATACCCTGCGCCTCCAGGCTGCGGTGATCGATGCGGGCGTCGATGTCGAGTTCGGCCAGCCGCTCATTGACATGTTCGGCCCAACGCTCGCGCCACTGCTCGACCAGTTCGGCCTTGTTCCAATCACGCACCTTCGCGCCAAACCCGTCGCCGTCCACTTCGCGCATGGTCAGCATGACATGGGCGTGGGGCTTGGGCTGGCCGTCTGCGCCAATATCCCAATGGACATTGAGGTCGGCGATCATGCCCTTTGCAACGAACTCGGCTTCGACAAATTCGCGGGCCAGCTCGATGCCCTGTCCCTTGGTCAGCTCGCGCGGAATGGCGAACTCTACTTCGCGGGCAAGCTGCGCGTCCTTGCGCTTCTCGGCGGTCTCGACCGCGTTCCAGAGCTTTTCGCGGTCGGCAAATTCCTCCGGCGCGCCTTCCGGCAGCAGCACTTCGGAATGGACGACGCCGTCCTTGTTGGTGAAGTCGTGGTCACGGTCGAGCCGTTCGTCGTGCAGCCGCTCGGCCCCGCGATAGGCCGCTGCCGCCACGGCGCTGCGCCCGCTCGACCGGCTGATGACTTTGACGGAGAGATGGAAGATCGCCATGACGGCAATCCATCTACGCCATGAGCGCCACGTCGGCACGACGTATAAGCGCGCCCTCCCATGATAAAATCCTGCTCGGGACTATTCAGTATCAGACCGTCTCGACGACTCTACAGCATTGAGAGAGCATCGATATTATCATCAGCGCATCACCTCTCAATGGAGAACTTCGATGCGCAAACCCCGTGACCTTGATTCGGAACTAAAGGCGCTCGCCGACAAGGCGAAGCAACTGAAGGAACGCCGCGTGCAGCAGCTCGGCGAACTGGTGATCGCCACCGGGGCAGACACGACCGATGCGGAAACCCTGGCCGGTGCGCTGCTCGTCATTGCGGAAACCAGCGATGCCCAAAAGAAGGAGGCGTGGCGCAAGCGCGGCGCGGCCCTCTTTCAGAGCAAGGCGCGCAAGCGTGGCAATGGAACTCAAGTCCAGCTGGATGGCACTCTCCCGCTTGACGGCGGCGCGGCATCGGCTTGAGGCCCGAAAGGCACGAACCGACATGCGCGAATGGCAGGTCAAACGCCGCGAACGCACACGGCAACTGATCGAACTGGGCGGCCTGGTCGTGAAGGCTGGACTGGTCGAACTCGCCGACGATGATCGCGCCACGCTCTACGGCGCGTTCCTCACGGTTGCGGCCAAGCTGCGCGGCGAGGAACGCGAACAAGCGCTGGTGCTGTGGAAGCGCAAGGGCAAACGGGCGTTTGAAGCAGAAAGCGAGGCAGGTAGTAGGTAAGCAGGTTTGGATTGAAGCGGGTAGAATGGCTGCAGTGTTAAAAGGTGCTCCAGAAGAACGGCTTACACTACAATTCCTCGAGATTGCCCGACATCGTTGCCAGCAACGTCTTGATCGCCGCAAACTCTCTATCGGAAATTCCCGACAACAGGCGGGCGTAGATCGCATCGGCCTCAAGCCTGAGCGAAGGAAGTATCTCGATTGCCCGAGGCAGCAGATGCAGTGTCCAGACCCGGCGATTGCCCTCGATTGAGCGTCGCTCGACATATTCGGCCTTTTCCAGCTGATCGATCACATGACCCACGCTGGCGCGTTCCAGATCAAGGCATTTGGCGAGTTCGGTCTGGGTAAGTCCCGGTGACCGAAAGATATAGGCAAGCGCGCGCCATTGGGTGCGGGACAGGCCGAATTTTGCCGTAGAGGCATCGAACAGCCTGCGCAGTTTACGCGGCACTTCCTCGACGAGAAACACGATCTCGTCGTTCTCGGTCATGTAGCTGTCCTGGTCGATTTCCTGTTGCATCGGGCAAGCGCCTTACCCGCCGAGCGTTCAATTGAAAAGACTTTACTGTAAGACATCTTACAGTAAGAAGGTTTCATGCATAGTGAATCGATCAAGCTGGAAGGGAAGGCAGGCCATGCCATCGCCGCCAGCATCGAAGGGGCGCGGGATGGAATGCCGGTTATTCTCGCGCACGGCGGCGGGCAAACCCGACGGGCCTGGAAGAAGATTTCGACGCTACTTGCTGGTCGCGGCTTTCATGCCATCGCAATCGACCTGCGCGGACATGGCGACAGCGAATGGGCCAGGGACGGGGCCTATGACATTGCCGACTTCGCGAGCGACCTCGTTGCTATCGCCGCCCGGTTGGCGCGCAAGCCAGCACTGATCGGCGCATCGCTGGGGGGACTCGCCGGGATCGTCGCCGAAGGGCAACTCGCACCCGGCAGTTTCGCTTCGCTGACACTCGTCGATATTACGCCGCAAATGGAGGCAACGGGCGTTGCGCGCGTTGTAGGCTTCATGGCGGCCCATGCGCGCGAAGGCTTCGCTTCGCCCGATGAGGCTGCGCGCGTGATCTCGGAATACTTGCCGCATCGCCCCAGCCGCAAGGCATCGGCAGGGCTGGCCCACTATCTGCGCCAGAAGCCCGACGGGCGGTATTATTGGCATTGGGATCCTGCGTTCATCGACGGGGTCATGCGCCGTCACGCGCAAGACGGCGCGTTGGGCGATCACGGACGGAGCGAACTCAGCAGTGCCGCGATGAATCTCGCGCTTCCGGTGCATCTGGTCAGGGGCGGTTCGAGCGATCTGGTCTCGCCGGAAGCCGTTGAGCATTTCCGGAAACTGGTCCCGCACGCTGCCTTCAGCGACATTGCCGATGCCACCCACATGGTCGTGGGCGACCAGAACGACGTATTTGGAGCGGCGATTGCCGACTTCCTGATCCGCACTCACGATAAGGGCGATGCAACATGACCGCCCGCTCCAACAGGCCGGAACTCGCGGAACTCCGCAAGATGCTCCACATCGCGCCGTTTCACCGCTGGCTCGGCCTCGATATTGTCGATCTGACCGGGCGGGAACTGATCCTCGAAATGCCCTGGCGGGATGAAATCGTCTCCAACCCGATGATCGGGTCGGCGCATGGCGGTATCTTGTCGGCATTGATCGACCTGACTGGTCTCTACACCGTCAACGCGCTGGGCGGCACGGCGCGGGCGACCGCCGACCTTCGCGTCGATTTTCACCGTCCTGCAACCTCCGGGCCGCTGCGTGCGATTGGTAGTGTCGTCAAACTGGGCAAGCAGTTGAGCGTCGCGGAAACCCGGATCGAGGATTCGGCCCACAGGCTGCTGGCTAGCGGCAGGGGGGCCTATGTCGGTTGACCCCCGTTTCCCTACCATCGGAATCGTGCTTGCGCTGTCGGCCTGTGTTGGGGTTCCCGATGCCGGTGTCAGGCCGGTCATGCGGACCCCCGAGTCCATCGAGGCGACCCAGACCCTCGCCGCGCGCGGCAGCATTGGCTGGCCGCCTGACCAGTGGTGGCGGCTTGTTGGCGATCCGCAGCTCACCCAGTTGATCGAGGAAGGCCTTGCCAACTCGCCGCAGACCGCGATTGCCATGGCTAGGATAAGACGGGCGGACGCAGAGGCTCAGCGCGTCGGCGCAGCCCGGCTCCCGACCGTCGGCGGCGAGGCGGAAGGTGGCTTGCGCCGCCAAAGCGGCAACAACGGCATACCCGCGCAGTTCCTTCCCGATGGCTGGGCGGATTACGGCCAGGCCTCGCTGTCGTTCGATTTCGACCTTGATCTATGGGGTCGCAACCGAGCGGCCTATGCCGCCGCGACCTCGGGAGCTCGTGCGGCGGTGGTCGATGCCGCGCAGGCGCGGCTTGTCCTTTCGGTTGCGATCACCGCCGCTTATGCCGAACTGGGCAGGCACTACCGTGAACGCGACAACGCCGAGGCCGTGCTGGTCAATCGCCGCGCGGCGTTGGCGCTGGTTGCCGAGCGCGAACGCAACGGCCTCGACAACCGCATAGGCCTGCGCCGCGCCGAAGCGGAACTGGCGAGCGCCGAGCAGGACATGGCGGCGGTCGATGAAAGCATCGCCCTGCGCCGAAACCAGTTGGCCGCGCTAGTGGGGGCCGGACCGGATCGGGGCCGGACGATCACGTCAGCACCGCTATTCCCATCGACACCGCTTGGTATTCCGGCCGGGTTGACCACGGACCTGCTTGGCAGGCGTCCGGACATTGTCGCGGCGCGCGAACGGGTCGAAGCGGCTGAAAGCCGCATCAAGGTGGCGCGCGCCGGATTCTTTCCTTCGGTAAATCTCAGGGCGCTGATCGGCTTGCAAGCTCTTGGGATTGGCAACCTCGTCGATTCCGGATCTTTGTTCGGATCGGCTGGCCCGGCGATCAGCCTGCCAATCTTTCAGGGCGGCGCGCTCAGGGCGCAATATGGCCGCGCCGGAGCGGATTATGAGGAGGCAGTCGCCAGCTATAACCAGACCGTGATTTCCGCCTTTCAGCAGGTTGCCGACGCAGTAACGCAGCGCGAGGCGGCGGACAAACGGCTGGCGGCAGCACGCACTGCCCTGGCCGCGAGCGAAGATGCCCTTGCGCTGGTCAACAATCGCTACACGGCTGGCTTGGCCAGCCGACTCGACGTGCTCGCCAGCGAGCGGGCGGTTCACGATCTCCGGCTCGCCGTGATCGGTCTCGAAACCTACGAGCGGGGCGCAACTCTGGCTCTGATCCGGGCCCTCGGCGGCGGATTTGCAGCAGACACTCAAACTTCACCGGAACCGATAACCCAATGACCGCTGCCGCGCCCGAAACCCCTGCCGTCGATCCGGCCCTGTCCCAGTCCCGCAAGGCGTCGCGCAAGCGATGGCTCACGCGGCTTGCAGTGGCCTTGGCGGTGATCGGACTGGCCTGGGGGGTCTGGTATCTGCTGGTCGCCCGGAATTTCGTGTCCACCGAAAATGCCTACGTCAATGCGCAAATGGCGCAGGTCACGCCGCTGGTTGCAGGCTCGGCGACCGAGGTTCTGGTGCGCGACACCCAGCAGGTGAAGGCCGGACAAGTGCTGGTGCGACTCGATCAGGCCGACGCGCGGATCGCGCTGGCCCAGGCGGAAGCGGATATGGCCGCAGCGCGGCGGCGCTTCCGTCAGACCGTTGCCAACAGCTCCGCCTTGGCGGCGCAAGTGGACACCTCCGGTGCCGGAGTAACCCAGGCTCAGGCGCAATATCGCACGGCGCAGGCTGAACACGAAAAGGCCCGGATCGATCTGCAGCGCCGAGAGAATGTGGCAGCTAGCGGGGCGGTATCCGGTGAAGAGTTGACGCAGGCCCGCAGGACCTATGCCACGACCCTGGCCGCGCTCGATGTAGCGCGCGGGGCGATCAACCAGGCCAGCTCGTCAAAGCGCGCCGCGCAAGGGCAACTGGCCGCGAACGCCGCGCTGGTGAGCGGATTAAGCGAGAATAGCGATCCTGCCGTATTGGCCGCCATGGCGCGGCGCGATGCCGCGCAACTCAATCTCGACCGCACGGAAATCCGCGCGCCCATCGACGGTGTCGTCAGCAAGCTGCAAGTCCAGATCGGGCAACGGCTCAATCCCGGACAGATCATCATGACAATTGTGCCGCTGGCTAGTGTCTATGTTGAGGCCAACTTCAAGGAGAGCCAGTTGCAGCGTGTGCGGATCGGCATGCCCGTCAAGCTCACCGCCGACCTCTACGGATCGAACGCAACCTATCGCGGCAAGGTGGTCGGCTTTGCGGGCGGCACTGGTTCTTCGATGGCCGTTATCCCGGCTCAGAATGCGACCGGCAACTGGATCAAGGTCGTCCAACGCTTGCCCGTTCGCATCGAACTCGATCCAGCCGACCTCAAACGGCATCCGCTGCGGGTCGGCCTGTCGATGGAAGTCGAAATTGACGTTTCGGGCGACTGACAGCCATGAGCGGCACCGCAAAGACTGCGACGGGCATCCCACCTTCGCTTCGGCTGATCGCCGGGCTTACCCTGGCGTTTGCGAACTTCATGGTGATTCTCGATCTGACGATCGCCAATGTTTCGATCCCCCATATTGCAGGCAGCCTCGGCATCACGCTCGAACAAGGCGCGTGGGTTATCACCTCCTATGCGATTGCCGAAGCGATTTGCGTGCCGTTGACGGCGTGGATTGCGTTCAGGTTTGGCTCGGTTCGCACCTTTCTGTTCAGCATGATGGGTTTCGGTTTCTTTTCGCTCCTCTGCGGGCTGTCAGTCTCAATCGAAATGCTGGTGATGTGCCGCATCGGACAGGGCATTTTCGGGGCCTTTCTGATGCCTATGTCGCAAACCCTGCTGCTGCGCGTATTCCCGCCCGAGCAGCAAAACATCGGCATGGGCATGTGGGCAATGACGCTGCTGCTTGGGCCTGCACTCGGCCCGATCATCGGGGGCTGGCTGACCGATAACTGGTCCTGGCACTGGATATTCCTGATCAACGTGCCAGTTGCCCTGCTTTCCATCATCGGCGGGGCCGTCCTGCTCCGCCCGATTGAAACCGAACGCCGCGTCTTGCCAATCGATTATGTTGGCCTTGTTCTGCTGGTTATTTGGGTCGGCTGCTTGCAGGTCATCCTCGATATTGGCCGCAACCATGACTGGTTCGGTGACCCGCTGATCGTCGTGCTGGCTATAACGTCGGCTGTCGCATTCCTGATTTTTGTCGTCTGGGAACTCACCGAAGACCATCCCGTGGTCGATCTGCGCATTCTGCGGCATCGGGGGCTGAGTGTCAGCCTCGTAGTCCTCTCAATCAGTTTCGGCGCCTATTTCGCGGGCTTTGTGATTGTTCCGCAGTGGCAACAGGCATGGCTGGGCTTCACCGCGACGCAGGCAGGCTATTCGTCTTCATTCTCGGCGATCGCGGGTCTCCTGACAGCACCGCTTGTCGTGATGCTGATGCCGCGGCTCGATCCCCGCTTGCTGGTTTCGGGAGGCATCGTTTGGCTGGCCGTGATGGGGCTCTTGCGGACATTCTGGGCCACCGACAGCGATTTCTGGACACTCAGCATACCCCAATTCGTTCAAGGGCTGGGCATGACTTTCCTGATGTTGCCGATCATCAACCTGACGTTGAGTACCGTGGACGAGCATGAAGTCGCATCAGCCGCAGGCTTGCAAAGTTTCATGCGTACCATTGCGACGGCATTCGCGACTTCGGTTTCGCTGACCTATTGGGGCGACACCCAGCGCGCGGCACGCAACGATATAGCGGGCGTTCTGCAACCGGACGCTGAAGGCGGCGCAATTGCCGGACTGGGCTTCTCACCCGAGGGTGCGCGCCAAATGCTGAGCAACATGGTCGAGGTAGAGGCCACGACCCTGTCTGTGCTGCACGTCTTCTGGACGACATCCGCAATTCTGCTGATCGCTGCGGCACTCATCTGGCTAGCGCCCCGGCCCAAGCGGAGCGGCGGCGTGTCGATGGGGCATTGAACGCGCCTGTTGGGGGAAGTGACGGAACGGGCGTGGTTCACCGCATCCAGCCAAGAATAGCGTCCGCCTGCCCACGGGAATCGTGCGGTGAACTCCTCCAAGTCCACCATCTCGACAGGATCATTGGTGTCGAGTCCTGGAAGTGAAGGGAAGCGTGACGGGCGGGAGATGAACCAACCGAAGCAGTTAACGGCGAGTGCGGCGGAGCTTTCGGGACTCTCAAGTTTGACTGACCCTACTTCGTTTCTGCCAGCAGCGCCAAATCGATCCAAGACATGTTCGACTGGAACACTGGGAAGAAACCCTGTCAAACTCAACGCGGATTCGTTGCCATCATCCGCTTTTAGACCGCGACTATGCAAAGTTCTTACGTCCTCAATCAGTCACCTGGCTCAACCGCTGTCTGGAGACCTCGGCCACGTGCTTCGACTGCTGCCTGAGCCAGGAAATCCTCGATGGCGGCAACGGAGTGCTGACGACATAGGTTGAGGGCTTCGACTTCCGTGAGGCAGTCGATCCCGTAGCCGAATTGGCTTTTCCAGAGGTCGTCAAGTGCTTGGCCATGATGCTCCCATAACACAATTCGGGTTGCGGGCTGCAATGAAATTATGCGCGCGTCCCGGCTCTCGGTCAGGGTCGTGATCGCGATGACCTCTCCGCCGCGCGCCTCGACGTAACCGCGCAGGTTGGCGAGAGTGCCGCCAAGGCCGACGTGATCGTCAACAAGCACATAGTTTGCACCCGGCTGGACCTGCCCTTCGAACGTCGCCGGGGTAACCAGCCGCTGAAATGCCGGGGCACGGGTATGGCCGACTTTGTTTGTCTGGACGATTTCACCGGCGATGACGGGGGTTCCAAGTTCGCTGCCCAACACCTGCGCCATCGCATCGGGGATCGCGTTGAAGCCCGTCAACTCGTCGGCCACGACCGGCAGGAGCAGAGTAGGCCGATTGCCGATGATCTCGTGAAGACTCACTATTCCATCTGGCGACAGTAGATCGGATGCCAGCATGAGAGCCGCCTCGGCATCCCCCGCCTTTGCGGCGGCGTAACCCGGATGGTTATCACGTGTGCGGACATCTGTGTGGATCACTACATCGGGGAAATCGGGTGGCCAGGGCAATCGGGTTGGCAATGGGTTGCTCATCTCGTGAACATGCCCACAGGCGGGTTGAAAAGCCAGAACCCGATAGCGCGCACCAAGTTGAACCGGCAATTTGCGCGATTCGCGCGCAAAATCCACCGATGCCGACGCAGATTTGCGGCGATGACGGCGCAAATGCCCGACGATGAAGCGCATTACCGCAAAACTCTTGTTTGAACTGCTTTCCGCGCCCTCGCTTTTCTCGCCGCGCCTTTCCGTCTCATGCTTTCTATTGCCTTGTCATGGCGTCCTTTTCCCAATCCATCCGACTGCGCCCTGCGCTACGATGTACCGGAAATGTTCTTGCCTTCGCGAAGCAGGCCGCCAATCCTTGGTCTCGGGAGGTTTCATCAACTGCCAACTTATGGAAGCAAGTCCCATGTCGAATGCCGAAAAGATCATCCGCCTCAAGACCGTTCTCGACCGCACCGGCCTTTCCCGCTCCACGCTCTATCGCAAGATCGCCGAGGGGACATTTCCGCCCCAGGTCAGGATCAGCATCCACGGTGCGGGTTGGCATGAATCGGCAGTGAGCGGCTGGATCGCCGATCCTGCTGCCTACCGCCACAGTCAGAGGGAGAGCCGGGTGTCATGAACGCGCTCCCTGATCCAATATGCGTCCGGGTCAACGATGCCGCCCGCATGATCGGTGTGGGCCGGACCAAACTCTACGAACTAATTGCCAGTGGCGAAGTGCAGGCCGTCAAACTTGGCAAGTCCACCCGAATTACCACTGCGAGCTTGCATGAGCTAATCAGGCAGCAACGCGATCCTCTGTAGGCTCTGCCGCCGCATCGGCTGGCGTTGCCTCGGCGCGGGGCGGGCTATCCAGATAGTCCGCCCACAGCTTCATCAAGCCGCGCCGCTTCTCGAAAAAGTCAGTTCGGCGATAGGCAGCTTCAACTTTGTCGGGCAGTTTGTGGGCCAAAGCCTTGTCTGCCACCTCCTTGGGATATTCGGTGCATTCCGACGACCAGTCGGTAAAGGCGGAGCGGAAGCCGTGAACCGTCACGCCGCTTATGCCGTCATCGCGCAAAAGCTTCGTCATCGTCATGTCGCTGATCGGCTTCTTTCCATCCTTGGAAAAGACGAGGCCGATATCGCTGGCGCGCTCGTCCCATCGCCTGCGGAGCAATGCGACCGTGGGTGCGGACAACGGCACGACATGAGTTTCGCGGGCCTTCATACGCTCGCCGGGTATAGTCCAGACCGCGTTGTCCAGGTCGAACTCTGTCCAGACTGCAAGCCGGGTTTCGTTCGATCGGACAGCGTTGTAGATCGTGAAGCGCAAGGCGTCGCGCCCGATCGTCGGCGCAGCGTTCGCCAATTTCCGCATGAGGGCAGGGACTTCAGCATAGGGCATGGCCTCCATGTGGCCGCGCTTGTCGTTCTGGCGCGGTAGCCCCTTGCGAACGGATCGCAGTGAAACTTCCTCCGGCACCCAGCCTTTGACGTGGGCGAAATCCAACACCACGCCGATGCGCTGCAACATGCGCCTCGCCGTTTCGGGAACCTCCAGCCAGATAGGGGAGAGCGCCTCGGCAACGCAGGCGCTATCGACCTGATCGACTTGCTTCCCTCCGATCCGGGGAAAGACATGCCGCTCAAAGCCAGACAGCCAACGCGCGTGATGGCCCTCCTTCCAACCGTCGCCAAGTGTTTCATGGCAGCTCCGGGTTGCGACCTCGAAGGTCGGGATGACCTTCCGTGCCTTGCGGCGCTCGGCAACAGGATCGAAGCCTTCGCGCACTTGCCTGCGCAACATGGAGGCGGCCTCACGCGCTTCGGCTAGCGAAACGTCCAGTGCTGAACCCAGCCCATAGTCGCGGCGCTGCCCATTCAACTGCATTCGCAGCATCCAAGTCCGCGCACCGCTTGGCTTCACCAGCAGGCAAAGGCCACGGCCATCGACGTGGCGACCGGGCTTGGCATTCTTTACTTTCAGGATCGTCAGCGGCATCAGGTTCGAGTCCCTGTTAGGGAATCACACCCCCGAAAAGGCGGCATTTTGTTCCCACAATCGTTCCCACATTTCGGCGGGAATTCAGGCAATTCGAAGCGACCGACCGCGAATACGTTACAAGATAAATCGCTGATTTTACAGTGGACTTAAGGACGTTCTGAAATCGCCTGAGACGAAAGTTATAGCGCCTCCTCCGCTACCAACATCCCCACACCCAGATTGGCACTTCAGGTCACGCTTTCAGGCGTGCGGCGTGCCATGCAACATGATCGGCTATGAAGGTCGATATGAAGTAGTAGGAGTGGTCGTACCCCGGCTGCATTCGGATCGTGGCCGGGATGCCCGCCTTGCGGCAGGCCATCACCAACAGTCCGGTCTTGAGCTGCTCGTGCAGGAAGTTGTCGGCATCACCTTGGTCGACAAGCAGGTCAGGCAGCCGCGCGCCATCCTCAATCAGGGCGCAGGCGTCGTATTCGCGCCAAGTGGCCTTATCGCCACCCAGATAGCCCCGCAGCGCCTTTTCCCCCCAGGGGCAATGGAGCGGGCTGACGATTGGCGCAAAAGCGCTGACAGAGCGAAAGCGATCCGGATTGCGCAGGCCGATGGTCAGTGCGCCGTGTCCACCCATCGAATGGCCCGTGATACCCTGTCGGGTCATGTCGGCGGGGAAGTGTGCGGCGATCAGCGCAGGCAGCTCTTGTTCGATATAGCTGCGCATCTGGAAATTGGTCGCCCAAGGCATTTCCGTTGCATCAACGTAAAAGCCGGCTCCCTTGCCGAAATCATAGGCTTCATCGTCAGGCACGCCATCACCGCGCGGGCTGGTGTCAGGCGCAATGAAGATCACGCCATGCTCGGCGCAGGCCGCCCGGTATTCACCCTTTTCGGTGACATTGGCGTGGGTGCAGGTCAGTCCGGACAGGTACCATAGGACCGGAAGCTTCGCGCCGGGCGCATGGTCGGGCACAAAGACCGAGAAGGTCATTGGTGTACCGGTGCGTGCCGACTGGTGCGTATAGACGCCCTGCGTGCCGCCGTGGCCGCGGTTGGTTGTGACGGTTTCCATCATTTTACCCGGTGGAACCCGCACAGCTTGTTGCCCGATGGGTCGCGTAGGTAAGCGAGGTAGAGTACGCGGCCATCGGGGACATGGCGCTCACCGGGCGGATCTTCGATCGCCGTTCCGCCATGCGCCAGGCCAGCGGCATGCCAGGCATCGACCTGCGCCGGAGTGGCCGCCAGAAAACCGAGCGTGTGCCCATTGCCGCCGTTGGTTGGCTGTCCGTTCAATGGCTTGGTGATCAGGAGCCGCCCACCCGCGTGATTGTAGATCAGCCGCCCACGGACATCGATCTCGCCGGGAGGGGCACCTAATGCCCCGAGCGTGGCGTCATAGAATTGCTTGGTAACCCCGATATCATCGGCACCGATGGTGACGTGGCTGAACATCAGAACACCACGACCGAGCGGATCGACTTGCCGGCATGCATCAGGTCAAACGCAGTGTTGATCTCTTCCAGCCCCATGACGTGGGTAATCATCGGATCGATTTCGATCTTGCCCTGCATGTACATGTCGACGATCTTGGGCACGTCAGTCCGGCCCTTTGCCCCGCCGAAGGCCGTGCCGCGCCAATTGCGACCGGTGACCAGCTGGAACGGGCGAGTGGCGATTTCCTTGCCTGCCTCAGCCACGCCGATGATGATCGAGGTGCCCCAGCCACGGTGGCAGGCCTCCAGCGCCATGCGCATCACATCGGTGTTCCCGGTGGCATCGAAGGTGTAATCAGCGCCACCATCAGTCATTGCGACAATCTTGGTGACAACGTCCTCGCGGCTCATGCCGCTTGAGTTGAGAAATTCGGTCATGCCAAAGCGGCGCCCCCATTCCTCGCGGTCCGGGTTGATATCCACGCCGATGATCTTGTTCGCGCCAGCCAGACGAGCGCCCTGGATGACGTTGAGGCCAATCCCCCCCAAACCGAAGACCACGACATTGTCCCCGACCTGAACCTTGGCCGTGTTGATCACGGCGCCAACTCCGGTTGTAACGCCGCAGCCGATATAGCAGCTGGACTGGAACGGTGCGTCTTCGCGGATCTTGGCTACTGCGATTTCAGGCAGAACCGTGAAGTTGGAAAAGGTACTGCAGCCCATGTAATGGTAGATGGTCTGCCCCTTGTAGGAAAACCGGCTCGTACCATCGGGCATCAGACCCTGGCCCTGGGTCGCGCGGATCGCGGTGCAGAGGTTGGTCTTGCCCGAGAGGCAGGATTTGCACTGGCGACATTCGGGAGTGTAGAGCGGGATTACGTGGTCCCCCGGCTTGACCGAGGTGACACCAGCGCCAATTTCACGCACGATTCCGGCACCTTCGTGGCCAAGGATTGAGGGGAAGATGCCCTCGCTGTCCAATCCGTCGAGCGTATAGGCATCGGTGTGGCAAACGCCGGTCGCCATGATTTCAACCAGCACTTCGCCCGCCTTGGGGCCTTCGAGATCCAGCTCGACAATTTCGAGCGGCTGCTTCGGAGCAAAGGCAACGGCGGCGCGGGTCTTCATGGATATTCCCTCTCTCAAAATGTGTGTCCGGCGGCCGGGGGGCGAGTCGGACGGTCTGCTTGTGGCGCGGACATTGCAGGTTGTGAAGCGGCGGGCGCTAACCGTCCCAGGCCGCGATCGTGGTGCGATGCAGTTCGCGGCGATACCCTTCATAGCCGCCGGTCGCCTTGTGGAGGACCGAACGGTTATCCCACATCACCAGCATCCCCGGTTCCCACTTCTGTGCGAAGACAAACCGATCATCGCCTTGCCAGGCCTGCAATTCCATCAGCAGGGCGATGGCTTGATCCTGCGCCATGCCCTCGATGCCGATGATGTAGCCCAGCGTCGAATAGAAGCCGCGTCGCCCGGTTTCGGGATGGACCGGGACCAGCGGATGGGTCTGGGTGGCAAACGCAGCCTCGCTTGGCCGGATGTCCATGCTGCGCCCCTTGTCCTTCGCGCCATAGGTTCCATCGGGCGCATAGGGCAGCTTGGCAGAATGGATGGCAATCAGATCGGCATAGCGGGCTTGCTGGGCAGGGGAGAGGGCCTCCCACGCAAGGTGCTGGTTCGCGAAGAGAGTATCCCCGCCAACGGGCGGGACTTCCATCGCATTCAGGCAGGTGCCCGAAGGCGGACGGGCCTGAAAAGACCAGTCCGCGTGCCAGTTCTCGGCAAACAGCGGGGTTTGCTCATGCGCCTCGCGGCGAATCGCGGCGATGTGCTGGCGCCCGGCGATCGGTGCAAAGAACGGATCCTCTCCGAACTGGCCGAACGACAGCGTAAAGCGCTCCAGTTCGTCATCGTTCAGGAACTGGTCGGGAAAGGACAGGACGTGATGTTCCAGCCAGGCCGACCGGATCGCTGCAACCGTTGCGCTATCGAGCGGAGCCTTCAGGTCGATCCCGGTGATGCGTGCTCCGCACGCCCCGCCAGAGGGATCGACCTGCACGCCCATCAGTGCACAGTGCCGCCGTCCGGCGCTTCGGGTTCGGCAGCGGCATCGGCAGCTTCCGCACCTTCGCCGTCATCGCTGCCATCATCCGCCAGGCGCACTGCCGAAACGACGTGCTCCTGGTCGGCCACGTTGAACAGCCGTACCCCGGCTGACCCACGCCCGATCACGCGCAGACTATCAAGCGGCAGGCGGATCAGCTTGGCCTGATCGGTCACCATCATCAGCTGGTCGGCCTGGCTTGCCGGGAAGCTGGCAACTACCGGCCCGTTGCGGGCGATGTTGTCGATATTGGTGATCCCTTGGCCGCCACGGCCAGTCCGCCGATATTCGTAGGCCGAGCTGAGCTTGCCATAACCATTGGCACAGACGGTCAGGATGAACTGTTCGCGCGCCTGCAATTCGGCATAGCGATCTGACGACATCGCAGGTTCGCCTTCCTTCTCACCCTTCCACGGCGCGAACTTGACGTATTCTTCGCGCTCTTCGCTGGCCGTGCCAACGCGGTGGAGGATCGAGAGGCTGATCACCTCGTCGTCACCCTTCAGCAGCATGCCGCGCACGCCGGTCGAGGTGCGGCTCGTGAACTCGCGCACTTCGTCACCGGCAAACCGAATGGCCTTGCCCTGGCGGGTTGCGAGCAGCACGTCGTCGCTGGCTTCGAGCAAGGCCACGCCGATCAGGCGATCTTCCGAGCCTTCCTCAAACCGCATCGCAAACTTGCCGTTCGAGGGAATATTGGCAAAGGCATCCATCGCGTTGCGGCGGACGTTACCCTTGGCCGTGGCGAAGACCACCGAGAGCTTGCCCCATTCTGCCTCGTCCTCGGGCAGCGGCAGCACGGTCTGGATCGTTTCATCCTTGTCGAGCGCCGGCAGCAGGTTGACGATTGGGCGGCCCTTGGTCGCCGGTCCACCCTCGGGCAGGCGCCATACCTTGAGGCGATAGACCTTTCCTGCGGTGGAGAAGAACAACACCGGATTATGGGTGCTGGTCACGAACATGTTGGTGACGACGTCCTCGTCCTTGGTCGCCATGCCAGCGCGGCCCTTGCCGCCCCGGTTCTGCGCACGGAAGGTCGAGAGCGGAGTACGCTTGATGTAGCCATCCATGGTCACTGTCACGACCATTTCATCGCGCTCGATCAGGTCTTCATCGTCGATTCCGTCGGCAGCGGCGGTAATCTCGGACACGCGCGGCGTGGCATAAGCCTCGCGGATCAGGACCAGTTCGTCCTTCATCACGCCATAGAGCTTCACCCGGTCCGCCAGGATCGAGAGATATTCCTCGATCGCCAGGGCCAGTTCCTTAAGCTCGTCACCGATCTCGTCCCGGCCCAGCGCAGTCAGGCGATGCAGCCGCAGGTCAAGGATTGCCTTCACCTGAACTTCGGACAGGCGATAGGTGCCGCCTTCCTGTTCGGCGCTCGGCTCAATCGCCTCGACCAGCTTGATGTAGGGGGCGATATCGCCAATCGGCCATTCGCGCGTCAGCAATGCTTCGCGCGCCGATGCCGGATTGGGCGACCCACGAATGATCCGCACCACTTCATCAAGATTGGTAACGGCAACCACCAGACCAAGCAGGATGTGGGCCCGGTCACGTGCTTTGTTCAGTTCGAACTTGGTGCGGCGGGTGATCACTTCCTCGCGGAAGGTAATGAAGCTGCTGATGATATCGCGCAGCGTCAGCACTTCGGGCCGGCCGCCGCGGATTGCCAGCATGTTTGCCGGGAACGAGCTTTGTGCCGGGGTGTTGCGCCAAAGCTGGTTCAGAACAACCTCGGGGGTGGCATCGCGCTTCAGATCGATCACCACGCGCACGCCCAGACGGCTCGATTCGTCACGGATGTCAGAGATGCCTTCGATCCGCTTGTCCTTGGCGGCTTCGGCAATCTTTTCGACCAAACCGTTCTTGCCGACCTGGTAGGGAATCGAGGTCAGCACGATCGAGCGACGATCACCGCGGCCTTCTTCAACCTCATGCCGCGCGCGCATGATCACCGAACCACGCCCGGTCAGATAGGCGGAGCGCGCGCCGGCCGTGCCAAGGATCAGCGGGGCAGTGGGGAAGTCCGGCCCCGGAATAATCTGGATCAGCTCTTCCGAGGTAATCGCCGGGTTTTCGATATAGGCTAGGCAGCCATCGATCACTTCACCCAGGTTATGCGGCGGAATATTGGTGGCCATGCCCACCGCGATCCCGCCGGCACCATTGACCAGCAGGTTGGGGAAACGGGCTGGCAGGACGGTCGGCTCTTGGCGCGAACCGTCATAGTTGTCGGCGAAATCGACGGTATCCTTGTCAAGATCATCCAGCAGCGAATTGGCGACCTTGGCCAGGCGCGCTTCAGTATAGCGCATCGAAGCCGGCGGATCGGGGTCCATAGAGCCGAAGTTGCCCTGGCCATCGATCAGCGGCAGGCGCATCGACCAGTCCTGGGTCATGCGCGCCAGGGCATCGTAGATCGCGCTGTCGCCGTGCGGGTGATAGTTACCCATCACGTCACCAACGATCTTGGCACTTTTGCGATAGGGCCGACCGGCGACAAAGCCGCCTTCCTGGCTGGCAAACAGAATGCGGCGGTGAACCGGCTTAAGGCCGTCACGCACGTCGGGAAGGGCGCGGCTCACGATCACGCTCATCGCGTAATCGAGATAGCTGGTCTTCATCTCATCGACGATGTCGACGCGCTGAAATTCGCCCTCCGGACCAGTGGGTTCGGTGCCTTCGAATTCGGGAATGTCTTGGTTGTCGCTCACGCGGAATATCGGCCGATTGTTGGCGGGAAAGTCGTACTGAGCCGACTAGGCCATAGCCGCCAGAAAGACCACCGCATCCGCCCCGCCTTCGCAATTTTTCCACACTCATGGCTGCTCGACGGAATGAACACTACCAGTTGCATTCAACGCGCGTTCACTGCCCGGCTGTTAGGTGGCTGCAACAGTTGCCAAGCTGGCCTTTTGACGCCAGTAGCAGGCACGATGGAAGTTGCGTCCGAGATTATGCTCGGGCGGTACGAGGAGTGAAGTAAACGATGCGTGGCACCCACTATTTGACCCGCCCGGCCTATGCCCTTGCGATGGCATTGGTTTCGTTCGCCGCCGTTGGCGTGGTCGCCACCCCGGCTCAGGCCCAGAAGAAGGATGACAAGAAGGCTGCGGCCAAGGCTCTACAGCCGACCAAGGCTTTCATCCCGGCCTACACCGAACTCAAGACGATGCTCGATGCGGCAGCCAAGCGCCCCGATGTTATCGCTGCCAAGGCGAAGGTCTCTGAAACCGAGCGCGCCTATCGCTCGGCTCGTGGCCGGGCGGCGCAGGATGCGGCCCGCGGTCAATACGATGCCTCCGTCGCGGCCCTTGGCGGACTGCTGACCGCCGAAAAGGCCAAGGTGGATGAGCTGTTCACCAAGACCGGCAATGACGCAGACAAGTTCTTCGCCGGACAGCTGACTTTCACTTACGGAGGCCTGGCGGTTGACAAGGCGATGCAGCGCCGCGGCCTGGTCTCGATGATCGAAAGCGGCAATGTTCCGGCCACGGAAGTGGGCAAGTACAATTATTACGCTGCCGGCTTTGCCTTTGACATGAAGGACTTTGCCGCTGCCGAAGCCTCACTCAAGGCCGCGATCGCCGCTGGCTACAACGGCAATGACGTGAAGGGCCTGCTGGCCGAGGCGCAGAACTCTGCCGGACGCCCGGCCGATGCACTGGCCACGATCAAGGACCTTGTCGAGACTTCGGTCGCCGCCGGCCAGGTGCCTGCTGCGGACGTGCTCGAACGCGCAGTGCTGATTTCGTACCAGAGCAAGAGCCCCGATGCCGCGGAATGGGCCATCCGTCGCGCCGAATTCTATCCCACCCAGCTTGGCTGGGTCGCTGCCGGCCAGATTCTGCGTGAGCGTGGCAACTTTGGCCCTGCAGATTCGCTCGATATCTCGCGCGCGTTGGACAAGGCCGGTGCCCTGAACACCAGCAGCCAGTCGGTGCAGCGCGAATACATTGAATATATGCAGTCTGCTGTTGGCAAGGTTGGCGTGCTTTATCCGGGTGAAGTCATCAAGGTCGCCAACCAGGGGATCAAGGCAACGGCACTGCAGGCGACTGACCCGTTCGTGCGTGATGCTCTGGCGGAAGCCAACCGCCGCCTTGCTGCGGACAAGGCCTCGCTGGCTGGCCTGGAACGCGATGCTCGTGCTTCTGCTGCCACCGTGAAGACCGTGCTGATCGGTGCTGATACACTGCTCAGCTATGATCAGGATGCGAAGGCTGCCGAATTGTACCAGATCGCGCTGGGTAAGCCCGGTGTCGATCTGGCCGGCGCCAATCTGCGCCTTGGCATTGCGCTGATCAAGCAGGGTAAGATGGCTGAAGCCGAAGCGGCACTTGCCAAGGTTGATGGTCCGCGCAAGGGCATTGCTCAGCTGTGGACTCTGATCGCGAAGGGCAAGACGATCCCCGCCGCCTGATCGATACTATCGCAATATAGGAAAGGGGCGGCGGGAAACTGCCGCCCTTTTCTGTGGGTGTCAGGCGGGTGAGAACTCGTCGGTAGCTTCGTCAAGCACGTGCAACACGCCGTCGCTGATTGCAAAGAATACGCCCCGCAGCTTCAGGGTGCCTTGGCGTTCCTTGGCCAGAATCTGGGGGAAGGTCCGCAGGTTGGATAGGCTAACCTTCACCCCGGCCATTTCCATGGCGCGTTCGGCTTCCGGCCCTTCTGTGCCGTGGTGAAGCGCAACCATCTGGCGTGCATCGTCCAGTAGCCCGATCCAGTCTGCCACGAAGCCGCCTTCGCCGCGCGGGGCTCCGTGCAGTTCCTTGCTGAGCGCGGCCTTGCAGCCACCGCACATGCCGTGCCCCATCACCACGATCTGTTTCACCTGCAGCTTCTGCACGGCAAATTCGAGCGCTGCGGAAACGCCATGGAGACCGGGTGCCGTTTCAAACGGTGGAACCAGCGCTGCAACATTGCGCACGACGAAGATCTCGCCAGGGTCAACATCGAACACCTGTGCCGGGTCCACGCGGCTATCGGAACAGGCAATTACAAGCAGCTTGGGCGACTGACCTTCTTGGGCCAGACGATCATACCGCTCCTTCTGGTCCCGATAAGCCCCCAGGCGGAAGCGGTGGTAGCCGTTCAAAAGGGCGGCAAACTCTGGCATCAGAAACGCTCCCCGCGGATTACTTCGACATCCCACATCGTCAGCAGCAGGCCGTGGCTTGAAAGCATAGGTGTCAACGCTTCGACCAAGGTTTCGGCCTTTTCCGCTGAGGATATGGCCAGGACGAGCGATTTGTCAGTGCCCATTACCCGTTCTTCGCGCCAACGACCGTCGCGGCCGCTGCCCGAGGTGACTGGCAGCACAGACCAGCCGGTGATCCCGGCCTTGTCGATGGCCTCGGTCACCCGGCGGACCAATGGGCTATCGACCAGGACCTCGATACGTTTGCGGATAACGGTTTCGATCATGGCTTACCTTAGCTTGCGCCGAGCCAGCGCGACATTTCGCCAAACAGGCTGATCCCGATCAGGATGTTGAAGGGAAAAGTGATCGACAAGGACATGGTCAAGTAAATCCCCGGGTCGGCCTGCGGCAACGCCAGTCGCATCGCGGCCGGCACAGCGATGTAACTGGCACTGGCACACAGCACGCCCATTGCCGCGGCAGTAGCCGTATCAAGGTCAATCAGGTTCCCGACCACCACACCCAACGTCCCGTTCACAACGGGGAAGGCAATCGCAAGCATGGCCAGCCGTAGGTTAAGCGCGCGGGCATCGATCAAGCGCCGCGCAGCAATCAGGCCCATATCCAGCAGGAACAGGCAGAGCACGCCCTTGAAACCGCTTTCAAACAAGGGCTGCACTTCGGCATAGCCCTTTGGTCCAGCTATCAGACCGATGGCAAAGCTGCCCAAAAGGAGTACCACCGAAGCGTTCAGGAAGACCTCGCGCAGAAGTTCACCCTTGGATTGACCATCACTGGTCGTTCCGCGCCGGGCCAGCATCAGCCCTGACAGGATTGCCGGTGTTTCCATCACCGCCAGAACCGCCACCATGAAACCGGCGACAACTAAACCGCTTGCACCAAGCAGTTCGTTTGCAGTGACGAAAGTCACCACACTGACCGAGCCATAGTGCGCAGCAACGGCACCCGCATTGATCTGGTCGAGCCGACCGAAACTGCGGAGGGCGGCATAGGCCAAGATCGGGATGGCAAAGCTTAGCGCCAGCCCGGCCAAGAGCGCCGAGGCCACCTCTGCATTCACGCCCGACTTCGCAACGGCCACGCCGCCTTTCAGGCCAATCGCCGCCATCAGATAGAGCGACATACCCTTGGCAATGGCTTCGGGAATGGCCAGATCTGAACGCAGCGCGGACGCCAGTAAGCCAAGCAGGAAAAACAGGATCACCGGCGAGGCGAACGGGGCAAATGCGGCAACTTCCATCAGCGCAGGGCGCTAGCGCCATTGGCAAGCGGAGGCAAGGAGACTAGAGGGCGGGACATGAACGACCTGGCGAACCCTCCCAAGCCCGAACGTCAGCGCAAACCGGATTGGATCCGGGTCAAGGCGCCTACCAGCCGTGGTTACGGCGAGACCCGCCAACTGATGCGCGATCTCAACCTCAATACGGTTTGCGAGGAAGCCGCTTGCCCCAATATCGGGGAGTGCTGGACCAAGAAGCACGCAACGGTGATGATCCTGGGCGATGTCTGCACCCGGGCCTGCGCTTTCTGCAACGTCAAGACCGGCATGCCGCGCGCGGTTGATCCGCTGGAGCCCGAACACGTTGCCACGGCCGCTGCCAAGATGGGGCTCGAGCATATCGTCATTACCTCGGTTGACCGGGATGACCTGCCGGATGGCGGCGCGGGGCAGTTCGTCAAGGTGATCGAAGCCCTGCGCCGCAACACGCCAGCCACCACGATCGAGATCCTCACGCCCGACTTTCGGGGCAAGATGCAAGCTGCGGTGGAGGCGATCGTCGCCGCCGGGCCAGACGTCTACAATCATAACCTTGAAACCGTGCCGCGGCTTTACCCGACGATCCGCCCGGGTGCGCGTTATTACGCATCGTTGCGGTTGCTGGAGGAAGTGAAACGCCACAATCCGCTGATCTTCACCAAGAGCGGGATCATGCTGGGGCTGGGGGAAGAGCGGCTTGAAGTCCACCAGGTGATGGACGACATGCGCAGTGCCGGGATCGATTTCCTGACGATGGGCCAGTACCTTCAGCCCACGCCCAAGCATGCCAAGGTGATCGACTTTGTTACCCCGCAGGCCTTTGATGCCTATGGCGCGATTGCCCGCGCCAAGGGCTTCCTGCAGGTCGCCGCCAGCCCGCTGACCCGTTCCAGCTATCACGCCGGCGATGATTTTAAGGCGATGCGCGCCGCGCGCGAGGCGCAGCTGGCCAAGGCCGCAGCGCGCGGCTGATGCCGGGCATCCGCGAAGTCCGCCGGCTGCCATGGTCGGCCGAACAGATGTACGATCTGGTGGCCGACGTTGCCCGCTATGGGGAGTTTCTGCCCTGGGTGGTTGCCACGCGCGTGCGTTCGGACAGCGAGACCGAGATGATTGCCGACATGCTGGTGGGCTTCAACGCGCTGCGTGAGAAGTTCACGTCACGGGTGTTGAAGCAGCGGCCCGAGCGGATCGAAGTGATCTACGTCGACGGGCCGATGCGCGATCTTGATAATGTCTGGCAGTTTCGACCGCTGGAAGGCGGTGGCTGCGAGATCGAATTTATGGTCAGCTTCACCTTTCGTAACGCCATGTTCGAACGGTTGGCCGGACAATATTTCGACCGGGCCTTTCGCAAGATGGTCGGCGCGTTCGAAACGCGGGCCGAGGCCCTTTATGGCAGCAACAACTCCAGCGCGACCAGTGCCGCCTGATGACGAACTGTTGAACGGCTTGAACCATCCAGCATTCGCTCTTCGGCCAGCGACTCTTCCTCATCCTGACCGCGGATCGCGCGGGCAAAGACCACGGTGCCAACTGGCTTTTGCGGGGAACCGCCATCCGGTCCGGCGATCCCGCTGATCGCGACAGCCACGTCGGCTCCGCTGCGCTTCAGCGCGCCCTGGGCCATGGCCCAGGCACAGGCGATGGATACCGCGCCAAACGTGTCGATGATGTCGGGATTGACGCCGAGCAGTTCCTGCTTGGCCTCATTGGAGTAGGTCACGAAGCCGCGATCAAGCACCGCTGAAGAGCCAGCGATCTCGGTCAGGGCTGCGGCAACCAGGCCGCCGGTGCAGCTTTCAGCCAATGCCACGGTACGGCCGGCAGCGATATTGCCTGCGATCACGCGCGCGGCGAGTTCGGCCAGATCTTCGGGGAGCAGGTGGTCCATCATTAAGCCTTGCAGATCGCCAACTTACCCAGACGCGCCTGGCCGGCCCGGGCGCCAAGTCCAGCAGCAAGGCCAATCACTTCTGCTGTGCTTTCGGCCGGGAGCGGGGAAAGCAGCATCACCAAGCGGTCTACCGCCGAGCAGCGTTCAGTTGGCAATTGCTGCCCGACCATCGATGTTACCGCCCCCTCAACAAACGGCTTCAGGCTCTCATCCGGCATGTTCTTGAGCAGGCCAATAGCCTGCGGGTCCATCCCGCCGCCAAGCTTGAAGAAGGCTGCCTTGGCAAGTGGCCAGGCCCGATCGCGCCCGGCGGCATAGCGCTTTGCCAGGGTTTCGGACTGGCTGCGCAGGAATGCATCGCTGGGTAGGACGGGCGTGCAGCGTTGGGCGGCGCCGCGGATTACCCCGGGCAGGGCAAAGGTGGATACGGCCGCAAACTCCTGCGCTGTGAGGCACGGCTGCTCCGCCGCGGCGGCCATGGCTGGCGCGGGCAGGGCCAATGCAATTGCCAAGGCGATAGTCCGATTTGCGGCGGGCATCTTAAGCATCTCCATCAGTCGCGCAGCAGCGTGGCTACCGCCTGTGCGGCGATCCCCTCAGACCGGCCGGTAAAGCCCAGCCGTTCGGTGGTTGTTGCCTTTACGCTGATCGCACCCAGATCGGTAGCGAGGATTTCTGCTAGGCGTAAGCGCATGGCCTCGCGGTGCGGGCCGATCTTGGGGGCCTCACATACAATCGTCAGGTCGATGTTACCGATGCGATAACCCGACGCAGCGGCCAAGGTTGCCGCATGAGCCAGAAAGCGGTCTGATGAGGCCCCTTTCCACTGGGGGTCGCTGGGCGGGAAATGGCTACCAATGTCTCCTTGGCCAATTGCGCCAAGGATTGCATCAACCAGCGCGTGGATCGCCACATCGGCATCGCTGTGCCCGGCCAGTCCGTGGCTGTGATCGATTTTCACCCCGCAAAGCCACAGTTCCTCGCCGGGACTGAGCCGATGGACATCGTAACCCGTTCCAACACGCAGCGGAGGAAGCGTGGCTTCAAAATCGCTGGCGAAAGTCAGCTTATGCAAGCGTTCGTCTCCTTCGACCAGGGCAACGGCCAGTCCCGCGGCACGAGCGACCTGGGCGTCGTCGCCGGGTTCATCCGATCCGTTCCAGTTCCGGTGCGCAGCCCAGATATCGCGGTATCGGAAAGCCTGCGGAGTCTGTACGCGCCGCAGCAGTTCGCGGCGGGCAGGCTGCGCCATCAGGCCACCCTCAGCTTCGGTCAGGCTATCGACTACCGGCAAGACCGGAATGGCGCCGGGATGGTTCGCCAGCGCATCAACCAAACGATCGAACACAGCCCGAGGAAGGATCGGCCGCGCGGCATCATGAACCAGGACAAGGTCTGGAGCGCCCGCTTCGAGTGCAGCAAGCCCGAGGCGTACCGAATCCCGCCGCGTCGTTCCACCGGTCACCAGCACGATCCCCGGAATGCCGGCGAGGCATTCCGCGGCAAGCCTATCGGTGCCATCAGGAATGGCGACGACGATCGGAGTTACTCCTGCTGCCGCCAGCGCTTCAGCCGAATGGCGAACTACAGGCTTGCCGCGCCACCTGGCGAACTGCTTGGGCAGGGGCTGTCCCGCGCGCAACCCTTGCCCGGCCGCGACGATGACGGCAGCGATGCTTGGGATGAGGGGGGCTGAATTGCTCATTGCCTGGGCGCCGGTAAAGACTTGCCGTGTTTCCGGCAATTCCCTATGTGCTGCCCAAATTTTAGGCAGAGTGCAATGACCCTCCCGGTTCCTCCCTCTCTAAACCCGATCCAGGTTGGGCCGCAGCGCATCGATTGCCCGGTTATTCTGGCGCCGATGACCGGCGTAACCGACCTGCCGTTCCGCCGCCTGGTTCGGCGCTACGGCTCGGGCCTCAACGTTACGGAGATGATCGCCAGCCCGGCCGCGATCCGCGAAACGCGGGTTTCGGTGCAAAAGGCCATGTGGGATCAGATCGAAGAGCCGGTATCGATGCAGCTGGTTGGCTGTGATCCGGTTCAGATGGGTGAGGCGGCCAAGCTGGTCGAAGATCGCGGCGCGGCGATTATTGACATCAACATGGGTTGCCCGGTGCGCAAGGTGGTTAACGGCGATGCCGGATCGGCGCTGATGCGTGATGTGCCGCTTGCCGCCAAGCTGATTGAAGCGACGGTAAAGGCTGTCTCGGTCCCGGTAACGGTCAAGATGCGGATGGGCTGGTGCCATGACAGCCTGAATGCCCCGGAACTGGCGAAGATTGCCGAAGACCTTGGGGCCAAGATGATCACGGTTCATGGCCGGACCCGCAACCAGATGTACAAGGGCGATGCTGACTGGGGCTTTGTCCGCCAGGTCAAGGAAGCGGTTTCGATCCCGGTCATCGTCAATGGCGATATCTGCGGGATTGAAGATGCGGCCCAGGCGCTTGAACAGTCTGCTGCGGATGGGGTGATGATCGGGCGCGGCGCTTATGGCAAGCCGTGGTTGCTGGGGCAGATCATGCATTGGCTGCGCCATGGTGTGCAGGCTGCCGATCCATCGATCGACGAGCAATTGTCTGTAGTTTTAGAGCATTACGATGCAATGTTAAGCCATTATGGTAGGGATACCGGTGTGAAGATGGCCCGCAAGCATCTCAGCTGGTATACCAAGGGCCTGCATGGCTCTGCCGAATTCCGCAACCGGATCAACTTTGTGGACGATGCCGATGAGGTGATCCGCAGCCTGCGTGAATTCTACGCTCCCTTTATCTCGCGCTTGGCGGCCTGATCATGGCGGATGCCGCGCGTCAGTTGGCCTCTTTGCCGCTGGCCGTGGTCCTGCTAGCGCCCGGTCAGCGCATTGCCGCCGCCAATCCGGCGGCGGAGCAGCTTCTGGGACAAAGCGCCCGCCGTCTGCTTGAGCGCGATCTGGGCGAGGTCATCCGGTTCGAAGAGCCACGCTTGGCAGAACGCATGGCCGAGAGTGAAGCGCAGATTTCAGCAAGGGCAACGCCGGTGCTGGTTCCCGGGCAAGGCACGCGCCGCCTCGACATCACTGCTGCACCAGTCATCGATCAGCCTGGGTGGCAGGTTCTGACGTTGCAGGATGGCGCGGGGGCCGAGGCGCTGCGCGGCGAGGGCAGCGAAGATACTGTGCTGCGCGCGCCCGAAATCCTGGCGCACGAGATCAAGAACCCGCTTGCGGGAATACGCGGTGCCGCGCAGCTGCTTGGCCGCAAGGTCAAAGGCAGCGATCACGCGCTGACCGGCCTGATCGCGGACGAGGTGGACCGGATCGCCAAGCTGATTGACCAGATGCAAACCCTTTCGCGCCGCACGCCGCCGCAGGTGGAGCCATGCAACCTGCATGAGGCTGTCCGGCGCGCGCGCGCCGTTATTGAAGCCGGGGGCAAGGCGCCGGTGGTGATCGAGGAGTTTGATCCGTCGCTGCCGCCCGTCCTGGCCAATGCCGATGCGCTGGTCCAAGTGCTGATCAACCTGATCGCCAATGCGGCTGAAGCCTGCTCGACCGTATCCGCGCCAAGGATTGCGGTTCGGACGCGCTTCGCCAGCGGCCTGCAACTCCACCGAACGCCCGAGGGCGCTCCAGTCCGTCTGCCGATTGAATTGCGGGTCAGCGACAATGGCCCCGGGGTCGATCCGGCGATGGCCGATCACCTGTTTGAACCCTTCGTGACAACCAAGAAGAGTGGCCAAGGATTGGGCTTGGCGCTCGTGCGGCGGATGGTGCGTGATATGAACGGCCGGATCAGCCACGATCGTGAGGAAGCGACAGGGCTGACGCACTTCCGGGTGCACCTGCAAGTCGCGCCCAAGGCCTTGGCCCATCACAAGACAAAGGAAGACGTGGCATGAGCGTGCTGCTGGTCGAGGACGACACCTCCATCGCGATCGTCATTACTGCCGCGCTTGAGGCCGAGGGGTTTGAGGTTGTTCGCTGCGATTCGATCGCCGAGCGGGATCGCCTGCTTGAACAGCGCCGATTTGCCGCGTTGGTGACCGACGTGATGCTGACCGACGGGGATGGGATTGCCACGATTGACCGGGTCCGTGCGGCCGATCCGGATTTGCCCATCATCATCCTCTCTGCCCAGAACACCCTTGATACGGCGGTGCGCGCTACGGACACCGGGGCATTTGAATACTTCCCCAAGCCGTTCGACATCGATGAGCTCGCCCGTACCGTCCGCCAGGCCGTGGGCAACAGCGCCAACCGGATCGACATTGAAGGGGAAGGTGCGCCCGCTGGCTTGCCGCTGGTGGGCCGCAGCGCAGCGATGCAGGCGGTCTACCGGATGATTACTCGGGTCTTGCGCAATGATCTGACCGTACTCGTGCTGGGGGAAAGCGGTACCGGCAAGGAATTGGTTGCTGAAGCCATCCACCAGCTAGGCCAGCGGCGCGATGGCCCCTTTGTTGCGGTCAACACCGCGGCCATCCCGAGCGAGCTGATTGAAAGCGAACTATTCGGGCATGAGAAGGGCGCCTTCACCGGTGCGGTTGCCCGCCATGTCGGCAAGTTTGAGCAGGCAAATGGCGGCACGCTGTTTCTCGATGAAATTGGCGACATGCCGATGCAGGCGCAGACCCGGCTGCTGCGGGCGCTGCAGTCTGGCTCGGTGCGACGTGTGGGCGGCCGTGACGAGATCAAGGTTGATGTCCGGATCGTCGCGGCCACCAACCGCGATCTGCAACCGATGATTGCCGCCGGAACGTTCCGTGAAGATCTTTACTACCGATTGAACGTCGTGCCCATTACCCTGCCACCGCTGCGCGACCGGGCCGATGATATCCCGGCGCTCGCCAGGCACTTCCTTGCGCTGGCAGCGCAGGAAGGGCTGCCGCGTCGACAATTGTCAGACGATGCGGCTGCAGTGCTGGCGCAGCAAGCCTGGCGTGGCAATGTCAGGGAGCTGCGTAACTTCATCTATCGACTGGCGCTGCTTGCGCGCGAGGACGTGGTGGATCCCGGAACGCTTGGGCCGCTGCTTGCCGCCGCCCCGCAATCGGATGGGCCGGTGCAAGATGCGGGGCTGGATCACGCTGTTCAAGCCTGGCTCGGCCAGAACAAGCCGTTGGCAGGAACGGTTTATGACGCGGCCCTTGCAGCTTTTGAGCGTCCGCTGTTTGAAACCGTGCTTCGCGAGACACACGGCAACCAGCTCCGCGCCGCACAAGTGTTGGGGATAAACCGCAACACACTCCGCAAACGCCTAGGAGAACTGGGGATCGCGCCCGCTGAACTTGTCCGGTAAGGTGCCCTTGCTTTTTAGCAACAGTGGTGTTGTAACCGCGCAACGATGACGCCCCGCGTCCCTTCTTCACGCAATAGCGGCTGGTCCCGTTGGCGGCGGCGTTTTCAGATTGCGGCCCGTCGAGCGAACGCCTTTGCCCTGATGGAATTTATCGCGGTGGTTGCGTTCCTGGTCATGACCGGGATCACCTGGTTCGTGATCAGCGCTCAGTCGAAATCCGATGACCTGCTTCCGACCGACTTGACGGCGACGCTGCTGGTGGGAACACTGATCCCGGCCCTGGCAATCTTGGTTCTGCTCGGACGGCGCCTAGCCTTGCAGCGCGCGCGAGAAGTGGCTGGCGGCACGGGGCAGCTTCACGTTCGCCTGGTCTTCCTGTTTTCGCTGATTTCGGCGATCCCGACGCTGCTGGTTGCGATCTTCGCCTCGTTCCTATTCCAATCGGCGGTGGAGTTCTGGTTCTCTGACAAATCACGCGGTCTGCTTGAAAACTCGAACAAGCTGGCGCTCGGGTTCTATGAGCAGACCGAAAACGACATGAAGTATTCGTCGCTGGCCATGGCGGCCGACTTGCGCGATTTCCTGAGCAAGCAGAGCCCCGTCAGCCCCGAGTTTATCAGCTATTACCAGTTCCAGATCACCAACCGGAACATCAATGAATCCACGATCCTGCAAAAGCTCCCCGATGGATCGCTGAGCCGCGCCGCCTTTGCCCGCGGTGACAATCCGCTCAACGAACAGGTCTCCGAAGGCGTGGTCCGGCAACTGGATAGCGGCGCGGACATTGTCGTCGATACCAAGCCCGACAAGATCGAGGCGCTGACCCCAATCGATCGCCGCACCGGGATCTATCTTTACACCGCCCGCAAGTCTGACTTGCTCAGCCTGTCACAGGGACAACGCGCACAAAGCATTGTGCGTGACTATGCGGAACTGACCAAAAGGACGCGGGTGCTGCAGCTGCAGTCGATCATCGCGCTGTTCGTGGCATCGCTGGCTTTGGTGGGTCTGTCGGTCTGGTTTGCACTGCGCTTCGCCGACAGGCAGGTCAAACCGCTTTATGATCTGGTGGCCGCGGCGCGCGAGGTTGGGGCAGGCAATTTCTCTATGCGGATTGATGGCCGGACCGGAGCCGATGAGATCGGCCTGCTCAACCGCGCCTTCAACCGCATGACCCAGCAGCTTGATCGCCAAACGCAGGCACTTGTTGGCGCCAATCAGCAGCTGGATGAGCGCCGTGCTTTCATCGAGGCGGTGCTCGATTCGGTCACCGCAGGTGTCGTCTCAACCACGACTGGTGGTGAGGTTCGATTGATTAACGGGGCCGCGATGAAGCTGCTGCTTACCCAGGGGGCAGAATCGCCGGTCGGGCTGCCGCTGAGCCAGCTAGTTCCCCCGATTGCCGAGCTGCTGGAAAACGGCAAGCACAGCGGAATTGTGCAGTTCGCCAAAGGTTCTGAGCTTCTAACTCTGGCTGTTAAGGCGAGCGAGAACCCAACTGGATTTGTGGTAACCTTCGAGGATATCACCCGCCAGTTGTTGGACCAGCGTCAGGCAGCATGGTCCGATGTGGCACGCCGAATTGCGCACGAGATCAAGAACCCGCTGACCCCAATCCAGCTGGCGACGGAGCGCCTTAAGCGGCGCTACCGCAAGCTGGTGACGGCCGATGTCGAACTGTTTGATGAATTGACCAGCACTATCATTCGTCAGGTGGGCGACCTGCGGAAGATGGTCGACGAGTTCTCCTCGTTCGCCCGCTTGCCCAAACCGGTGTTCCGCGGCGAAGATCCGGTTGATCTCGCGCGCCAGGCCATCTTCCTGCAGGAAGTGGCGCGACCAGAGATCAACTTCTCCTTTTCCGCGAGCCGCGGCATCGGGATTATCGCCTGTGACAGGCACCAGTTCGGGCAGGCTATGACCAATGTGCTGAAGAACGCGACGGAGGCTGTCGAAGCTCTCCAGAAGACTGCCGATGCCGATTATCGGGGCCGGGTCAGCCTGGCATTGGCAATGGTTGATGAGGAGCTGGTGGCCACAGTCACTGATAACGGCATCGGTCTGCCGCAGGATCGGGAGCGGATCATGGAGCCGTATGTGACGACCCGCGAAAAGGGCACCGGTCTTGGGCTCGCGATCGTCAAAAAGATCGTCGAAGAGCATGGTGGGGATATGACGTTCGGACATGCCGAAGGGCAGGGCACCGTGGTGACCTTGCGGTTTGCGCGCGATCCGCTTGGCCGCGGGCGCACTGGCGAAGCAGCAGAATGAGAGCAGGAACAAGATAGGCAATGGCACTCGATATTCTGATCGTTGACGACGAACGCGACATTCGCGACCTGGTCGCCGGGGTGTTGGCTGATGAAGGTTATGAATGTCGCACCGCGGGTGACAGCGTAACCGCGCTCGACATGATCGACCAGAGGCGGCCCAGCCTGGTCTTGCTCGACGTCTGGCTTCACGGCAGCCCGATGGACGGGCTGGAAGTGCTTGATGCGATCAAGACCCGCGAACCCGAGCTGCCGGTCATCATCTTTTCGGGTCACGGGAACATCGATACCGCTGTCTCGGCAATTGGTCGCGGGGCGATGGATTTCATCGAAAAGCCGTTCGAGGCTGAGCGTCTGTTGCTGTTGGTAGCCCGGGCGACCGAGACAGAGCGCCTCCGTCGTGAGAATGCACGCCTGCGGGAAGGGTTTGTCACGGCTGATGAGTTTACTGGCAATTCCAGTGCAATTAACCAGGTTCGGGCAACCCTAAAGCGCGTTGCAAACACCGGCAGCCGCTTGCTCATCTCGGGGCCCGCCGGTGCAGGCAAGGAAGTCGCGGCGCGACTGCTCCATTCGTGGAGTTCGCGTTCAGACCACGCTTTTGTAACCGTAAATTCAGCGCGTATTACGCCTGAGCGTTTTGAGCAGGAACTGTTTGGCGAAGAGTCGGGCGGCAAGTTGATCCGAGCTGGCCTGCTTGAGTTGGCAGATGGTGGCACGCTGTACCTTGATGAGGTGGCCGACATGCCGCTGTCGACCCAAGCGCGGATCCTGCGCGTTTTGACTGAGCAAAGCTTTGTAAGGGTTGGAGGCCACCGGCAGATCCGCGTTGATGTGCGGGTGGTATCATCAACCGCACGCGATCTTGAGCGGGAGATTTCGGAAAAGCGGTTCCGCGAAGATCTGTTCTATCGATTGAACGTGGTGCCCGTTGCCATCCCTTCACTGGCCGAGCGTCGCGACGATATTCCGACCCTCGTCGATCACTTCTTCGCGCGGTTCGCCGCTGATCAGGGGGTGTCACCGCCCGGCGTCAGCAGTGAAGCAATGGCCGCTCTCCAAAGCTACGAATGGCCGGGCAACGTGCGCCAGCTCCGCAACCTGGTTGAACGGACGATTATTCTGACACCACGCGAAAAGCTTGAGCGGATCGAAGCGGACATGCTACCCGCTGAGTTGCTCGGTGGGCGGATGAATGGCGACAGCGGCATTTCGGCATTGATGGGTGTTCCACTCAGGGAAGCGCGTGAGAATTTCGAGCGCGAATACCTGCGCGTGCAAATTCGGCGCTTCTCCGGGAACATCTCGCGCACGGCGGCCTTTATCGGGATGGAGCGCTCGGCTTTGCACCGCAAGCTCAAACTGCTGGGCATGGTTGATCGCCGCGAAGACGAATGTGAAGAGGAAATTGTTGAATAAGCCTGCGCGGATTGTCCATTGCGGCATGACCGAAGCCGGGATAGTCTGCCGCCCGTGACTACCGGTTGCCCTCGGGCAGCCAGACTGCGGACCGCCAGCAAGGTGGCCGCCAAGAACGAAGGAGACCGCAATGACCTCTCGCACGCTTAGCGCTCGTCCGCGCCCGCCCAAGGCAGAACCGGAAACGCCGGTCGCGCCCGTTCAGACCCCGGTAAAGGGGCAGAACCTTCAGGATCAGTTTCTGAATCTGCTGCGCAAGAACAAGATCCCGGTCACCATGTTCCTGGTGAAAGGCGTGAAGCTGCAAGGCATTGTCACCTGGTTCGATAACTTTTCGATCCTGCTGCGCCGTGATGGCCAGTCGCAACTGGTATACAAGCATGCTGTTTCCACCATCATGCCCAGCCAGCCGATCGACGCGAACCAGTTCGGCAGCGCCGGGGAGGGGGGCAAGAAGACGCGCCTGCTGCAGGATGTGTTCCTTTCCAGCCTGCGCAAGGAAGCAGTCCAGGTTACCATGTTCCTGGTCAATGGCGTGATGCTGCAGGGCCGCGTTGCGGCTTATGATCTGTTCTGCATGCTGCTGGAACGCGAAGGCTATGTGCAGTTGGCCTACAAGCATGCGGTTTCGACCATCCAACCCGTCACCCCGGTTGACCTGACCGGCGAGTGGGACGGCGAAGAGGATGACGACACCTGAGCTTTCTTGACGACAATCGTGAGGACGTAGCCCGCGGTGCACGGGCCGTGGTTGTGTGTCCGACCTTCCGGGCCCGCGGTGGCGCCTCCGATCCCGAAGCGCGGCTTGAGGAAGCCAAGGGGCTCGCCCTGGCGATCGGCCTGGTGGTGGTTGAGGCCGACACGGTGCCCATCCGCGAGGCGCGGGCCGGCACGTTGTTCGGCGATGGGCAGATTCAGAACATAGCCGCAACCTGCGAGATGGAGCAGGCCGAGCTGGTGATCGTCGATGGCGCGCTGACCGCGATCCAGCAGCGCAACCTGGAAGACAAGCTTAAGCGCAAGGTGATCGACCGGACCGGCCTGATCCTTGAAATCTTTGGGGAGCGGGCAGCCACGGCTGAAGGCCGGTTGCAGGTTGAGCTGGCCCACCTTGATTACCAGGCCGGCCGATTGGTCCGGTCATGGACCCATCTTGAGCGGCAGCGCGGTGGATTTGGTTTTTTGGGCGGCCCAGGCGAAACCCAGATCGAAGCAGACCGGCGGATGATCCGCGACCGGATGGCCCGCTTGCGCCGCGAGCTGGAGCAGGTACGCCGCACCCGCGGACTCCATCGCAGCCGACGGGAGAAGGCTCCGTGGCCCGTGATCGCGCTGGTCGGCTATACCAATGCTGGCAAGTCGACGCTGTTCAACCGCCTGACCGGGGCAGGGGTCATGGCCGAAGACCTGCTCTTCGCCACGCTCGATCCCACGATGCGGCGGATCCGCTTACCCGGCGTGGACAAGGCGATCCTTTCGGACACGGTAGGTTTCATTTCCGACCTGCCGACCCAGCTGGTTGCCGCCTTCCGCGCTACGCTGGAAGAGGTGACGGCGGCGGACGTTATCGTGCATGTGCGCGATATCTCCAATCCAGACAGCCTGGCGCAAAAGCGGCAGGTGCTGGAAGTGCTCGAGGAACTTGGGCTGATCGAAGGGGAAGGGGCCACACCCACGGTCCCGATCGTTGAGGCCTGGAACAAGTGGGATTTGCTCCCGCCGGAACGGGCTGACGAGCTTGCCGCCCAGATTTCTGCGCACCCGGATGAAGTTATCGTGCCGATTTCCGCGATCACCGGCCAGGGTTGCGAGCAGTTGCTGTCTGACGTTTCGAAACTGCTGACATCTGGCGCCCGGCCGCATGAATTCGTCGTACCGGTTAGTGACGGCCAGCGCCTTGCCTGGCTGCACGCCCATGGTGAAGTGGTCGCTGATCAAGACGGCGGCGAGGATGAGCGCGGCCCGTTGCGGCGTTTGACAGTGCGGCTTGAGCCGCGCGAACTAGGCCGGTTTGTTCGCCTCTGACGCCTTGACGTCACGCCAGAGTTCTTCCTGCTGGTCGAGCGTAAGCTGCGCGAAATCAACGTTCCGATAGCGAGCCAGCCGTTCCATTCCGCGATAACGTCGTTCGAATTTGGCGTTGGCGGCGCGCAAGGCGTCCTCGGCAGAGACGCCATAGGCGCGAACAAGATTGACGGCAGCAAAGAGCAGGTCGCCAGCCTCTTCGATCCGTTCATTTTCTGTTCCCGCGGCGGCCAGTTCGCCCATTTCCTCGTGAAGCTTGTCGGTTGGTCCTTCATGATCAGGCCAGTCGAATCCCTGGCGCGCGGCGCGTTTCTGAAGCTTTTCAGCACGCAGCAAGGCCGGCAGCGCCACGGCAACCCCGTCCATCGCGCTGGTTGCGCCCTTGGCCGCGCGCTCCTCGGCCTTCAAGCTTTCCCAGCGTTCCTCGCGAGACTGGCCGTCGTCATCAGCATCGCCAAAGATGTGTGGGTGGCGGGCTTCCATCTTGATGCAAATTGTTTCGGCAACGGCGTGAAAATCGAAGTGACCGGCTTCCTCGGCCATTCGGGCATGGAAGACCACCTGCAGGAGCAGGTCGCCCAGTTCTTCCTTGAGCGCCGACAGGTCGTTGCGCTCGATCGCATCGGCGACCTCATAGGCTTCCTCTAGCGTGTACGGGGCGATCGTCGCGTAGGTCTGCGCAAGATCCCATTCGCAACCGCTGTGCGGGTCGCGGAGACGGGCCATGATGGCGAGGAGGCGATCGATTGGAGGCATTTCGTACTCGAACAGAAAGGATGATAATATATATTATGTTAAATCAAGCGCTGCCTTAGAGGGCCGAGAGGCTGACTATCCAGGTAACTATGGCGATAACAATCACCCAGATCACCGCCATCTTCGCCGCTCCGTTAAACGACAGCCCCGCGGATCGAAGATTTCGCGACACAAGAAACAAACTGGCCAGCAGCACGGCTACCACCGCAATCTGCTCGGCCGAAATCACAGCACAACCTCAAGCCCATCGTAGCCAACGGCAACGTGCGGCGGGACTTCGGCCGACAAGGACTTGTAATCCATCGATTTATCCAGGTGCGTCAAAACTGCCTGCCTGGCCCGGCTGGCCTCGATCAGCTCTAACGCCATACTCAGGCAAGCATGGGTCGGATGCGGTTCCCGACGGAGGCAATCAACCACCAGCAGGTCAACCCCGCTGAACAAATCAACCATCTCCCGATTTATTGCGCTAAAATCAGTGGCATAACCAATTGTCTTGCAGTCATTTTCGAACCGTAAAGCGGTCGATTGCGCGGGTCCATGCGGCATCTGGCAATGAGCAACGGCAAAGCCTGCGCAGATCCGCAGGCGTTCAAGAGTGTCGAGTTCAACAATCGTGTGATAGCCGTACTGTCCGGCGAATACATAGTCGAACCGCTGACGCAGCCGTCGCACGGTTTCTCCCACGGCATAACCCGGTATCGGACCAGCACGACCATAGCGGAGCGGTCGCAAATCATCGATCCCGTGGGTATGGTCGGCATGGTCATGAGTCCAGAACACGGCATCGATCCGGTCGATCCCATGGGCCAGGAACTGCGCTCGTAAATCAGTCGAAGTATCAACCAGAATGCGTTGACCTGAAACACTTTCAACGATGATCGATGCACGCGTGCGGCGGTTGCGCGGCTCACTGGGATCACACAGGCCCCAATCGTTACCGATCCGCGGCACTCCGGTTGACGTGCCGGAGCCTAGCATCAGCAACTTCACAACGCGGCCTTGCTGAACAGCCGGCTGAAATTGAGCGTCGTCGTCTCGGCTAGGTCTTCGGGCGTTACGCCGCGCAGGCCGGCCACGAATCTGGCCGTATCCGCCACGAATGCCGGTTCGCACACCTTGCCGCGATGGGGCACCGGCGCAAGGAACGGCGCATCGGTCTCTACCAGCAAGCGATCAGTCGGGATTGTTGCTGCAATCTCCTGCAAATCCTTGGCATTTTTGAAGGTGACGATCCCGGACAGCGAAATCGTCAGGCCAAGATCGAGCACGATTTGCGCGAAATCGGCCGATGCCGTGAAGCAATGGATCAGCGCCGGGAAAGCGCCCTGTTCCATCTCATCGCGCAGGATTGCCGCCGTATCGTCTTCAGCGTCACGGGTGTGAATGATGATCGGCAATCCGGTGGCGCGGCTAACGGCAATGTGCCGCCTGAACAGCGCCTGTTGCGCCGCGCGGTCGGAATGATCGTAATAGTAATCGAGTCCCGTTTCACCAATCGCGATCACCCGGGGATGCTCCGCCGCGGCCAGCAGTGCAGCCTCGCCCAGATCGGCATGGGCATCGGCTTCATGCGGGTGAATGCCCACGCTAGCCCAAACATCGGCCTCACGCTCGGCCGTGGCGATGACCTGATCCCATTCGCGCTGACGGGTCGAGATCGAGAGGAAGCCCCCTACCCCGGCTTGCCGCGCGCGATCCAGCACGCCTGCCTGATCTTCGACCAGCCCCTTGTATTCAAGGTGGCAGTGCGAATCGATCAGCATCATTCGGCCGCCTCGTCAGCCGGCAGTTCAAGCCGCGGGAATACACCAACAGGCTGCTCCAGCGTGAACCCGCTGCCCAGCAATTCGTCCAGCCAGTTCGTGGTTCCAAGCGCTGCAAAGTCGCGCGCCACGGCCGGAATCCCCATCTGATCAAGAAGGCGATCGGCCGATGCCGGAACCACCGGGCGAATGGCAATGGCTAGGCTGCGGACTGCGCTGAACAGGGTCATCAGAACCACGCGCATCCGTTCCGGATCGGTTTTGCGGAGCGTCCAGGGCGCCTGTTCATCAACGTACTGGTTGCAGGCGAAGACCGCCTTCATCCACGCTTCGATCGCGCCAGACAGGTCCAGCGCGCCGAACGCAGCGGGAAACTCGTCCGCGCAAGTCGCCTGAACCGTCGCTAGCAAGGCCGCATCCGCCTCGGCAGATTCGAATGCCGATAGTTTTCCATCCAGGTTCTTGAAGATCATCGACAACGATCGCTGCGCCAGGTTGCCGAAACTGTTGGCCAGTTCGGCATTGCAGCGGGTGACAATGGCCTCGGCGGAATAGGAACCGTCCTGGCCGAAGCTGACTTCGCGCAACAGGAAATAGCGCAGCTGATCGACCCCAAAGCGCTCCGCCAGTTCCAGCGGATCGACCACGTTGCCGAGCGATTTAGACATCTTCTCACCGCGGTGCAGCAGGAAACCGTGTCCGAACACCGCCTTGGGCGCAGGCAGGCCCGCACTCTTGAGGAAGGCCGGCCAGTATACCGTGTGGAAGCGGACAATGTCCTTGCCGATCAGGTGCAGGTTTGCCGGCCAGAACCGGGCAAAATCGCCCTCCCGATCCGGGAAGCCGATCCCGGTCAGGTAGGTGGTTAGCGCATCGACCCAGACGTACATCACGTGGCCCGGGCTGCCCGGTACCGGGACACCCCAGTCAAAGCTGGTGCGCGATACCGACAGATCGCGCAATTCATTGCCCTTCAGGAACGCCAGAACTTCATTCCGGCGGCTCTCTGGCTCAAGGAAACCGGGCGTTTCGTTAAGTTCGATCAGGTAATCGCGATACTTTGATAGGCGGAAGAACCAGCTTTCCTCCACTGTCCACTCCACTGGCGTGCCCTGCGGGGAAAGACGCTGCCCCCCTTCCCCGTCCTTGAGTTCGCTTTCGTCATAGAAGGCTTCATCCCGGACCGAGTACCAGCCCTCATAGCGGTCGAGGTAAAGATCACCCGCCGCTTCCATGGCCTGCCAGACCGCGATCGAGGCGGCCTTGTGCTGCTCTTCCGTGGTGCGTCGGAACGCATCATAGCTGATATCAAGAGCAGCGCACATTTCACGGAAATAATTCGACATTTCCGTGGCGAACTCAAGCGCATCCCGCCCCAGCTTGCGCGCTGTCTGGTCCATTTTGAGGCCGTGCTCATCGGTGCCGGTAACCAGGCGCACATCGCGGCCCATGGCCCGCTGGAACCGCGCAATGGCATCGGCCGCGATGGCTTCATAGGCGTGGCCGATATGCGGGCGGCCATTGGGATAAGCGATAGCGGTGGTGATATAGAATGGTTCGGCCATGGCCGGTTGCAGTCTTTCTGGCTGAGTTACGTGGCCTCTCTAGGCATCGCGGCGGAGGCCAGCAACCCGCCAATTTCCATGGCAGCGAGGCCGGGATCGAAGTTATAGGTCGGGAGCTGCCCGGCAAAGCGCACCAGTTCGGCGTGGGCTGCGATAATCCGCGCCTGGTGGGCCCGCGGTGCGCCAGCCAGATCAGCGGCCACGACCGCGCGAGCCAGCTCAACCACAGCCTGCATCCGCTCACGGTCCGGGCGAGCACCGATCTCCGCGGCAAGGATGCCGCGCAGCGGGAAATCATCGTCGCCGCGCGTCAGGATGGCCTGCATCGCCTTTAGAATCGCACCCAGATCTTGATCGAGAAATTCAAGCGCGACCCCAGGCGCGCCTTGCGCAGCGGCAACGGCGGCTTCCCGAGCCGCTGGATCTGCCTCGGGCGCGGCCGCACGCAGCACTGAGTCTACTTCGGCATCGGCGAGTGGGGCAAAGCGCAACATCCGGCAACGCGACCGGATCGTTGGCAACAGCCGACCAGGGCGGTGTGCGACCAGCAGGAAATAGGTGCCAACCGGCGGCTCCTCGAGGCTCTTGAGCAAGGCATTAACGGCGCCCTTCTCCAGATCGTCAGCCGGATCGATAATAACAGCGCGCCTTTGACCCAGCGTCGGGCGGGTGGTCAGCCGATGCTGAACACTGCGTATCTCGTCGATCGGGATCGAACGCTTGCGCCGGATATCTTCCTGCCCATCGGCCCGCTTCTTTTCTTCATCCTTGTTCTCGGGTGGGTGCTCGGGGATCAGGATGTCCGGATGATGGTTTACTGGCGGCTGCGGCACGCCAGGCTCTGCGACCAGTTCGGCAGCGGCGGCCCTGGCAAAGAGACCTTTCCCGGTTCCGCGCGGTCCGGCCAAGATCCAGGCATGGTGCATCCGGTCGGAACCAAGGGCTGCGCGCCACTCGGCCCAGGCTGCATCGTGGCCAAAAAGCTTCATGGCAGCAGCGGCCCCAGCGCTGAAAGGATCGCCGCGTGAACTGCCCGTGCGGGGCCATCGCCGTCAATCCGCGCAAAGCGGTGGGGCTCTGCATCAGCGAAACGTCGAAAAGCCGCAACGACGGCGGCGTGGTAATCGGCATGACGGCCGCCAATCCGGTCCGCCTGATCACCATCGCGCAGGGCCAGGCGCTGCGCGACAATGGCCGGGGTTACTTCGATCAGCAGGGTCAGGTCGGGCAACAAGCCGCCGCTGCCGATCCGATGGAGATCGAGCACTTCAGCGTCAGACAGCCCGCCGCCGCCACCCTGGTAGGCCCGACTGGAATCAACAAACCGATCGCAGATTACCCATTCCCCGCGCTCAAGCGCCGGAACAATCAACCGCTCGACATGGTCGGAACGCGCGGCAGCGAAAAGTAGCGCTTCCGCGCGGGGATGCCATCCCTCCCCCTCGGTGCCCAACAGCAGCCCACGGATGGCTTCGGCACCGGGCGTGCCGCCCGGCTCACGGGTGATGACACACGTCTGGCCGATTTTCTGCAAAGCCTCGGCCAGCAGGCGAGCCTGGGTGCTCTTTCCGGCACCCTCTCCGCCTTCAAGGGCAATAAACTTTCCGCGTTTCATGGGATCAGCCCTAGCAGGCCATTTGCCATCCTGTCGAACGGTCCGGCCCGCGTTACCCGCTGTCTTGTGGCCAGCGGAACGTCATGCGCAGGTTGGTCGCCAACCTTCACCTCGAGACCGGCGACAATCTGCCCGGCCTCAAGCGGTGCCATCAAAGGCCCATTGTAGACGATTCTGGTCGATATCTTTCCCTTAGCCCCCCTTGGCACGGCAACTTGCCAGCTGCGTAAAGCAACCAGCTCAACCGCCCGCTGCGCACCATTCTGGACCTGCGCGGTGCCAATCACCTGTCCGGCTGAAACCAGGGGGCGGCTCTGCCAGGCCGAATATCCCCATTCTGCCAGCGCACGGGCGGTTGCTGCCCTTGCAGCCTCACTCGGCGCACCGCCAACCAGCAATACAAGCCTCCGCCCGTTGCGCTCCACCGCGCCAAGGAAGTTGTATCCGGCTTCGCGCGTATGTCCGGTCTTTATCCCGTCAGCACCGTCGAACTGGCCGGCAAATGGGCTGCGGCTTGCCAATGTTGTTCCGCGCCAAGCCATTGCTGGGTGTCCAAAGTAGCGGCGGTAAAGGTCGGGATGCTCTTCGATCAGGGCCCGGGCAAGGCGGATCATGTCGCGCGCGGTCACCATGGTTTTGCCGCCGTCCGGCCAACCGCTGGGACTGCCAAAGGTGCTTGCATCCATGCCAAGCGCCCTGGCCCGAAGGTTCATCAGCCGAATCCATTCAGCACGATGGCCTGCCGCGAAGCGAGCCAGAACCTCGGTGGCGTCGTTCGCAGATACCGTGACCATCCCCTCGATCAGTCGGTCGACGCTGATCCGCTCTCCGGCCCGTAGCGACAAGGTTGTGCCCTTGCCCGACCATTGGCGGGCAAGGCCAGGATCCACAATCACGATGGTTTGGGGATCAAGCCGCCCGGCCTTAATTAGATCGAATGCGACCAGCGCGCTCATCGCCTTGGTCATCGATGCCGGGCGAAACGGCTTGTCCGGATGGCGCGCGTAAAGGGTTTGCCCGGCGGAAAGATCGACCAGCAGGGCGACGGGGACGCGCTCCAGCCCAGCCGGCACAAGCGATTGGCCCGCACGTGCCGGCAGTGCCAAGGTGGCGAGAGCCACTGCGATTGCTGTCAGCCTGCTCGGCAAACGGTCCTCGGGAGGCTTGGCCTCCTGATCATCACTCAGTCGGCGCGCTGGATTCTCGCATCGGTATAACCGGCGTCCCGTGCCTTCGCCAGCGCAGCCTCGGCCGCCCGTGCCCCCGCCAGGCCGGTAAAGCGTACCCGCCATAGCCCGCCACCGGCCACAACTTGCGCTCCCAGCGAACGGGCCACGGCAATGGCACGCTCCCGAACCGAAAATGCGCCCACTTGCACGAACCAGCCCGTGTTAGTCGGTGCATCGACTGCGCGTTCCTGCTCAGCGGGCGGTGCCGCCTCCGCCGGGCGCATCGGCGGGCGCATCGGCGGGCGTGTGGTCACTGGCCGCGCAGCCTGCGCAGCGGCGGCACGATCCGGGTTCGGCATGGGACCGGGACGCGAGACCTGCGCGCCCGCGCCCTGTAGCTCAAGCCGGCGCAGCAAGACGTTGCGCAGCGAGGGCGGCGTTTCCATTCGCAGCGGCGCGGGGCGGCCGGACCGCAGCGCGGCCCGTTCCGGCTCTGGCGGATTGACCCGGCGAACGCGCACAGCGGCTCCAGCCTGGCCAAGGATACCCAGCTGTTCGGCCGCGCCGGGTGAAAGCTCGGTCAAGAGTTCGCCCGTCATCGGCCCGCGGCGCTCGAGCCGAACCAGGATGGTCCGGCCCGTTTCCAGCGCGGTAATCTCAACATAGCTCGGCAGCGGAAGCGTGCGGTGGCTGGCGGTTATCTGGTTGCCGCCATCAGTCGTTGTCGCGGCCCAGCCAACCACGTCATAATTCAACGTATCGGCAGGAGTATAGGTGACACCATCGACCATGAAAGGCTTGCCGAGTACCATCGGGTAATCGGCCTGCGGACCATTGCCATAATAGGGCTCGGCCCGCTCCTTCCCCAAGGCCGGCGCACCGGCCGCGAGAAGCAAGGGCAATGCCGCAAGCGGCAGGTTTCGGTTAACGGGCAATCTCATCTGCAAGCAACCCCACGGATAAAGCGTAGTAGTTCGAGCAGTTATAATGCAGGATAATCCGATAATTACCGGTTAAGAGAAATGCACCTTGACCTGGACCGTCAGGTTCAAACAGGGTTGCCATCGTTTGATCGGCAATCGAGCCAAGCGGCACAACACCTAGATTGCGCCACTCGGAAACTGTCTTCCAGACCGAATGCCGGGCATAGACCCGCGGGCAAGCCGGCGAAACGAGCCGGGTGCCAAGGCCGCTGCGATCGAAGCCTTGGGTCAGCGATGCCTTGACCCCCCATGGTTCACCAGCGCGCCATCCGGCATCGCGGAAATAGTTCGCGATCGAGGCGAAGGTATCGGCGCGGTCGTTCCAGATATCCGCATCACCATCACCGTCGCCATCGCGGGCAACGCGCAGATACACCGAAGGCAGAAACTGTGGATTGCCAAAGGCTCCGGCCCAGCTGCCCAGCATGCGGGCGCGCGCCACGCCGCGGTCAACCATCTTCATCAGGGCAATCAGCTCACCCTCGAACAGATCGCGCCGGCGCCCTTCATAAGCCAGGGTCGCCAGCGAACGCGCGAGGTCAAAATCTCCCTTGATCCTTCCGTAGAAGGTTTCCTTCCCCCAAATCGCGATGATCAACTTGGCGGGGACGCCATACTGCGCCTCAATTTGGCCAACCAGCCCGGCGTTGTCCGCAAGGGCATCGCGCCCGCCTTTGATTCGTGCCGCACCGATATGCCGATTGTAATAGCTCCAGAACGGCGGCGGCGTACCAGGGCTTGAGCCTGGCTGCGCCCGATCCAGCGCGACAACGCGGGGGTTGAAGGTCAACCCACCCAGCACGCTGTCGATAGCCATCTGGCTGATGCCCTGCCCGCGCGCCTTGGCTGCAACCAGCTGTAGGTAAGACTGGAAACGATCGGGCTGGACAGGCGAAGAAGCGTCAGAAGAAAGAACCGCCTGGCTCGCTCCACCCGCGTCGACCTGCAAAACAGACGGCATGGAGAATGCCGCGGCCGCCGCACCCAACGGAAAAGCAATCCAAATTCGATGCAGCAAGCTCATTTGCTGGACCTTGGCACAGCTCCGACGATTCGGAAAATCCATCGGGCGTGACAATCCTGCACTTTGTCGCTAGCGGGCTTCGTACTGGTATGGACAGGTGGCCGAGTGGTTTAAGGCAGCGGTCTTGAAAACCGCCGTGGGTGCAAGCTCACCGTGGGTTCGAATCCCACCCTGTCCGCCAGGACTAAAACAGCCGCCCACCCAGTGGGACGGACTGATCCGGGGCAAACAACACTACCGCCCCATGCGCATCAGGAAAGCCCAGCGTCAGCACGTCGGACATGAACTTGCCGATCTGGCGCGGCGGAAAGTTGACCACCGCCGCAACCAGTCGGCCGGGCAGGCCCTCAACCGCGTAATGCTCGGTAATCTGCGCCGATGAGCGCTTGATGCCGATTACCGGACCGAAGTCGATCGTCAGCTTGTAGGCCGGCTTGCGCGCTTCGGGGAATGGCTCCGCGGCAACGATCCGGCCGACACGGATATCGACCTTGAGGAAATCCTCAAAGTCAATCGGATCCGCGACCGGAGCGTCGAGCGAATGGTTGAGGTGCATCGGCGCCTAGATGTGCAGCGCCCGCCCGTAAGCGGCCAGCACGCTTTCATGCATCATTTCACTGAGCGTCGGGTGCGGGAAGACCGTGGCCATCAATTCAGCCTCGGTCGTCTCAAGCGTCTTGCCCACGACATAGCCCTGGATCAGTTCGGTCACTTCCGCGCCGACCATGTGCGCCCCCAGCAGTTCACCGGTCTTGGCATCGAACACGGTCTTGATGAAGCCTTCCGGTTCACCCAGCGCGATGGCCTTGCCGTTGCCGATGAAGGGAAATGTTCCGGCCTTTACGGCATAGCCAGCCTCTTTCGCCTTGGCTTCGGTCAGGCCGACCGAGGCGACCTGCGGATGGCAATAGGTGCAGCCCGGGATATTGCGGCGGTCCATCGCATGCGGGTGGACCTCCTTGTTGCCCAGTTCCTTGGCGATGCTTTCGGCGGCGATCACGCCTTCATGACTGGCCTTGTGCGCCAGCCACGGACCCGGCGTAACGTCGCCGATCGCCCAGAGGCCCTTCACATTGGTGCGGCCATAATCGTCAATAGCGATGATCCCGCGTTCGGCCTTTACGCCCAGCGATTCCAGCCCGATGTTCTCGGTATTGGGAACGATGCCGACGGCGACGATCACATGGCTGAAATCGCTGGTGACGACCTTTCCGTCCTTGCCCTTGATCGCGGCTTTTACGCCTGAAGCAGACACGTCGATCTTTTCAACCCCGGCGCCGGTCATGATCGTCATGCCCTGCTTCACCAATGCCTTTTCAAGGAAAGCCGATACGTCCGCATCCTCGACCGGCACGATCCGGTCCATCATCTCCACAACAGTAACCTGGCTTCCCATGTCATTGTAGAAGCTGGCAAACTCGATCCCGATCGCGCCCGAGCCGATCACCAGTAGCTTGCTGGGCAGTTCATGAGGAACCATCGCGTGGCGATAGGTCCAGACCCGCTTGCCGTCCGCGGGAGCAAACGGCAGGTCGCGCGCGCGCGCTCCGGTGGCGACGATGATATGCTTGGCGGTCAGGGTTTCGGCCCCCTTCTCGCCGGTCACTTCCAGCTTGCCCGCGCCTTTCAGCACGCCGGTGCCCATATGCACCGCGATCTTGTTCTTCTTCATCAGGTGCGTGACGCCCTGGTTGAGCTGCTTGGCCACACCCCGGCTGCGCTTGACCACCGCATCCAGGTCCGCACGGATATTGTCCGCTGCCAGGCCATAGGCCGCCGCGTGCTTCATGTTGTGCAGCACCTCTGCTGAACGCAGCAGCGCTTTGGTGGGGATGCAGCCCCAGTTGAGGCAGATACCGCCAAGGTTTTCCCGCTCAACGATGGCGGTCTTCAGTCCCAGCTGGGCGCAACGGATTGCCGCAACATAGCCACCCGGACCAGAGCCCAGGACGATAACGTCATAGAGTTCAGACATGGGATTCTCCGGGGGGATCAGGCCAGCAGGCCAAGCGGCAGCTCAACCAGCTGCTTGAAGGCCTGCATCAGCGCAGCGCCATCGGCACCATCGATAGCGCGGTGATCAAAGCTACCGGTGGCGGACATGACCGTGGCCACCGACAGCGCGCCATCGACCACATATGGCCGCTGCTCCCCCGCGCCGACCGCCAGGATCATCGCCTGCGGCGGGTTGATCACGGCATCGAACTGCTTGATCCCGAACATACCCAGGTTCGAAAGGCTGGCCGTGCCACCCTGATACTCGTGCGGCTGCAGCTTCCCTTCGCGGGCCTTGGCGGCCAGCGCCGACATTTCCTTCGAAATCTGCGAAACGCTCTTCGCACCAGCATCGACAATGATCGGCGTGATCAGGCCCGAAGGAGCAGCAACTGCCACCGAGATATCCGAACGCGTGAACTTGCGCAGTTCATCGCCAGCAAAGCTGACGTTGCACTTGGGCACAATCTCCAGCGCCTTGGCCAGCGCCTTGATCATCAGATCGTTGACCGAAAGCTTCACGCCCTGCGGCTCAAGCGCCTTGTTCAATTCACCACGCAGCTTGAGCAGCGCATCAAGTCGGACATCGACCGTGAGGTAGATATGCGGAATGGTCTGCTTTGCCTCGGTCAGGCGGCGGGCAATGGTCTTGCGGACATTGTTGAGCTTTTCGGCCTCGTAAGGGATGCCGAAATCGGGCGCGGGCGCTGCGGCGGCCGCCGGCGCAGCAACCGCCGGTGCCGGAGTAGCTGCGCCGCCTTTGGCACCTTCAACGTCTGCCTTGACGATCCGGCCATTCGGCCCGGAACCGGCTACCTTGCCCAGGTCAACGCCCAGCTGTGAAGCGATGCGCTTGGCCAGCGGCGAGGCGACCACGCGGTCACCATCGGCTGCCTTCGCTGCCGCGGCCATAGGTGCGGGCGAAGCTGCAACTGCCGGAGCAGAAGCAAGAGCTGGCGCAGCCTCGGCCTTGGGTGCCGGCGCCGCTGCCTTTGGAGCCGACGTGGCGGCATCTTCATCATCGCTGGCCAGGGTCGCGATCACGGCGCCGACCTTGACCCCTTCGGAACCCTCGGGAACCGTGATGGCCACAATGGTGCCTTCATCCACGGCTTCGAATTCCATCGTCGCCTTGTCGGTTTCAATCTCGGCCATGATATCGCCGGATGAAACCTTGTCGCCAACCTTCACCAGCCATTTGGCAAGGGTGCCCTCCTCCATGGTCGGGGAAAGGGCGGGCATCTTGATCTCGATCGGCATCGCTCGGTTAAGTCCTGCTGGGGAGTGGAATTGCCCTTACGTCTCTGGCCAAAAGTATGTCCAAGGGCAAGGTTCCTTTGCGGAATACGATTGTGGCGGATATGATGCCGATCGAAAGGGCATACCGATGCGCGTCTATCTGGTCATCATGGACGAAACCGACGAAGCTGGCGTTGCGCTTCGCTTTGCTGCGCATCGCGCCGCGCGTACCGGTGGCGCCGTGCACTTGCTCGCGCTTGTCCCACGTCAGCCATTCGTGGCTTTCGGCGGCATTCAGGCCACGATTGAGGAAGAAGCCCGGGTTCGGGCGGAAGCCTTGGTTACCAGCGCAGCCGGAGCGGTGATGACGGACAGCACCAATCCGCCGACCATTTCCGTCCGCCAGGGCGAAGGTGTGCAGGTGATCCGCGATTACCTGGCCGATCACCCGGAAGTTTCGGCACTGGTACTGGGAGCTGCCGCCAATGGCGGGCCAGGCCCGCTGGTAAGCCACTTTGTCGGGATAGCCGGCCAGCTCCCCTGCCCGGTCTATGTCATTCCCGGTAGCATGGGTGACGCCGATCTCGAACGCCTGGGCTAAGCGGCGCCCTAACGCTTTTTGCCGCGCCCTTGGTGGCGAATGTTGGCAGGACGGCCGCGCTTGCCGGCGAGATGCTGCCCACGCTTCTTGAGGGGCATTTGCATTGGACGTCCGCGGGGCTCAATCCGCGAACCGACATGATCCTCAGGCTCAAACTTCAGCGCCCCGGTCAGGGGATTGGCCTCGGCCAACCGCAACCGCAAACGATCCCCCATGGCAAAACGGGTATGACCGCTATCACCTACCAGAACCTTGGCCCGCTCATCGAAATGGAAACGCTCATCACCCAGGGTTGAGACGGGGACCAGGCCATCCCCACCCAAGCTGATAATCGTGGCGAACAGGCCAAACTTCTGCACCCCGGTAACGCGGCATTCGAACACCTCACCGACGCGGGCGGACAGCCAGGCGGCAACATAGCGGTCAATGGTTTCGCGCTCCGCTTCCATCGCCCGGCGTTCAGCCCCACTGATCGCGTCGCTGATCCGCGACAGATCGCTGCGATCCCGATCTGACAAGCCCGAACGAGGCGGAATCCCGCTCTTTGGCTCAGGCTGTTCAAGCGCGAAGCCATCCACCAGCGCCCGGTGCACTAGAAGGTCCGCATAGCGGCGGATCGGCGAAGTGAAGTGTGCGTAGGAACCGAGCGCCAGGCCAAAGTGTCCAGCGTTGCGCGGACCATAATAGGCCTGCGTCTGGCTGCGCAGCACGGCCTCCATGGTCAGCGCCTTTTCCGCCTCATCGGCCACATCCTTGAGCATGCGATTGAACAGGCCGGGGGTGATCACCTGACCAAGGGTGAACTTGCGATCAAAGGTCGCCAGATAGTCTTTGAGCGCAACCAGCTTTTCGCGGTTTGGCGGTTCGTGGATGCGGTAGACGATCGGCGCGACTTTGCTTTCCAGGGCCTTGGCCGCCGCGACGTTTGCCGCGATCATGAAGTCTTCGACCACGCGGTGCGCATCAAGCCGCTCGCGCAGGGCAATCTCGGTAATCCGGCCGGCTTCATCCAGCTTTACCCGGCGTTCCGGCAGGTCAAGATCAAGCGGATCACGGTCAGTCCGCGCCCGTTCCAGGGCGCGCCAGGCATCCCACAGATTGACCAGATGCTGCGCAGCATCGCCCTCGTCGATCCGGCGTTGCGCCTCTTCATAGGCGATCACTTCATCGATGCGGACCAATGCGCGGGTAAATCGCCAGTCGGTAACCTTGCCATTGGCGGCGATGGTCAGGTGGCAAGCCATGGCCGCCCGGTCCTGCCCAGCCCGCAGTGAGCAGACATCGGCGCTCAGCACTTCGGGCAGCATCGGCACGACGCGGTCGGGGAAATAGACCGAATTGCCGCGTTCGCGCGCGGCGCGATCAAGCGATCCACCGGGGCGGACGTAGAAGCTGACATCGGCAATCGCGACCAGCGCGCGGAAGCCACCCTGGCCGTCCGGTTCAGCCCAGATCGCATCGTCATGATCGCGCGCATCGCTGGGATCGATCGCAACGATTGGCAGGTGGCGCAGGTCCTCGCGGTGGTCACTGCTCAGCGGTAGTTTCGCCGCGGCCTGCGCCTCTTCAATTGCCTCGGGCGAGAAGGCGTAAGGAATACCATGCTTGTGGATCGCGATCAGGCTGAAGGCCTTGGGTGCCAAGGGATCACCCAGCACGTCGGTAACCTTGACGCCGGACCGCGGACTGCGCCCCGCCGGCTCTGCAAGCACAAGCTGCCCGGCCTCGGCCCCGCCCAAGTCGGCAATCGGCTGCGAATGGCGTTCACGCTTATCAACGGGCGCCAGCCAGCCCTTCCCCGCGCCATCAATCTCCACCACGCCCATCACCTGTTCGGTACGGGCGGGCAGCTTCTTCATGGGATGGGCGATCCAGCCCGTTGCGGTTTCCTCGGTCCGGGCCAGGACTCGATCCCCGACGCGCAGCGCCTGCTGCTTGCGCTGCTCGATCAGGCGCAGGCGCGGGGGCGGAACGTTTTCTTCCGGCTGCCAGCTATCCGGCACGGCCAGGGCTTCGCCATCATCGGTCCCGACCACGCGCAGGACGGTAACCTTCGCCACCCCACCCATCCGGTGGAAGGCGGTGCGATTGCCGTCGATCAGGCCTTCTTCGGCCATGTCCTTGAGCAAGGCCTTAAGCTGGATCTTCTCCTGCCCCTTCAAGCCGAAGGCACGAGCGATCTCCCGCTTGCCGGCGGGGTCTTCGCTATTGGCGATGAAATCCAGTATCTGCTGGCGGCTCGGCAGGCCGGGCTGGGGCTTGGGGCGTTTCACCAAGTCAATAAGCCCGGGCGACGTAGATGCGTTCCACCGCCGGCTGGCCGGTGAATACGCAGGCCCCGCTGACGGGATCGCCCTGCATCGGGGTGTTGCGGATGGTCAGCTTGAGCGCCTTGAGCTTTGCCACGACCTCGTCCAGCGCCGCGCCGCTCGGGCGGGACCACAGCACTTCACACCAACCCGGATAACGCTTGTCGGCGCTGAAGAAGGCTTCAAGACCGGAAAGATCGGTCACCCCGCGATGGATCTGCTCGTCACGCCGCGCTGTCGCCTCGACATGGAGCGAGCGCTGGATATCCTCCAGCTCACCTGCCGCTGCTGCGACGAATTCCTCACGCGACTGGCCGATGAAATTGACCTTGCCATCCTCGCGGTAGAGCCGGTCACGGCGCACGGCAGACACCTGCCCGCCAGCGGCATCGCGGCCACCGATTTCCAGGATCAGTGGCACCCCTTTCTTGACCCAGCCCCAACGCTTGGCCGTGGCCTTGCCAGCGCGCTTGTCGAGCAGGACGCGGATCGGCTCACCCAGCGCCCACTGGCTGGCCAGCGCGGCGCGCAGCTCTTCGCAATAGGCCAGCAGGGCCGCATCGCCATCGTCTTCACGCAGCATCGGCAGGATCACAATTTGGTGCGGAGCAATCCGCGGCGGGACACGAAGCCCATCGTCATCGCCGTGCGTCATGATCACGCCGCCGATCAGGCGGGTCGAAACACCCCACGAAGTGGTGTGGCACAGTTGTTGCCCACCTTCCTTGTCCTGATAGCGGATATTTGCGGCCTCGGCGAAACCGGTGCCCAGATAGTGCGAGGTGCCCGCCTGGAGCGCTTTGCCATCCTGCATCATGGCTTCGATCGAATAGGTCGCGACCGCGCCGGGGAACCGCTCGTTTTCTGGTTTTTCACCCGCGACCACCGGCATGGCGAGATCGTCTTCAGCATGGGCGCGGTACATTTCGAGCGCGCGCAAGGTCTCCGTCATCGCGTCATCGCGGTCAGCGTGAGCCGTGTGACCTTCCTGCCAGAGGAATTCGCTGGTGCGCAGGAACATGCGGGTGCGCATTTCCCAGCGCACAACATTGGCCCACTGGTTGGTCAGCAGCGGCAGATCGCGCCACGACTGGACCCAGCGGCTCATCGCCTGGCCGATCACTGTTTCCGAGGTCGGCCGCACAATAAGCGGTTCTTCCAGCTTGGCCTCGGGATCGGGCACCAGGCCGCCCTTGCCGTCCTGGATCAGGCGGTGGTGCGTGACCACGGCCATTTCCTTGGCAAAGCCATCGACGTGTTCCGCTTCCTTGGCGAAATAGGACAGCGGGATGAACAGCGGGAAGTAGCAGTTCTGCACTCCGGCGGCCTTGATCCGGGCATCCATCAGGTGCTGGATCCGCTCCCAGATGCCATAACCCCATGGCTTGATTACCATGCAGCCGCGGACGCCGCTTTCCTCGGCCATCTCTGCTTCAGAGATGACTTCCTGATACCATTGGGCGAAATCGTCGGCGCGGGTGACGGAAAGAGCGTGCTTCATGGCCGCGCGCGATAGCGGAGCACCCTCGCCCCGGCAAGCGTGGTGACAGAGTGCTGGCGCTTACTTGCCGAGTTCGTCGAGCTTCTTCTGCATCGCTGCCATCTGCGCGCGCAACTGGGCGATCTCATCGTCCTTGCTTTCACCGCCAGCAGGCTTGCTGTCATTAAGGCCCGGCACGAAGGCCGATGCCGCCGCCTTGAACATTTCAAGATTGCGCTGGGCTAGCTTGGCCAGCGGATTGTTACCCAGGCTCGCCTCAAAAGCCTCACGCAGCTTGGCCTGGTTGGAGCGGAAGTTTTCCATCGAGGCTTCAAGGTAATGCGGCACCAGGCTCTGCATTGAATTGCCGTACATGCCGATCAGCTGGCGCAGGAAGTTTACCGGCAGCATCTGTTCGCCGCTGGCGCTTTCTTCCTCCATGATAATCTGGGTCAGGATCTGGTGGGTGATGTCTGCCCCGGTTTTGGCATCCAGGACCTTGAAATCCAAGCCTTCGCGGGTCATCTTCGCAAGGTGCTCAAGCGTGATGTAGCTTGATGACTGCGTGTTATAGAGCCGCCGATTGGCGTACTTCTTGATAATCACGGTATCGCCTTTGGCCTGGGCCATGAGGTCCCCCTTACCTGTGCAGTTGCAGCACTGTTAGCACTCGCAGCAAAGCAATTGCAACATGAAGTCATGCTGCGCAGCAAAATCGACTATCGGCCAAACCGGCGGCCCAGCAGGGTAAGCAGTTCGTATTGCGAAAGCCCGCTTGTCACGGCGGCTTCTGGCAAGCTGTAATCAACTGCCAGCCAATCCCCTTCGCGCAGGTCCGGCGCTGCAGACAGGTCCACCACCGTCATGTCCATCGAAACCCGGCCAATCACGGGCACCGGGCGACCGGAGGAGCGCAGCATCCCCTTATCCGACCAGGCCCGCAGATAGCCATCGGCATAGCCCAGGCTGATAACGCCAATGCGCATCGGCTGCGCCGCAACGAAGGTGGCGTTATAGCCAACGCTCTCACCGGCGACGATCTCCCGCACTTGCAGCAATGCCGCCTCAGGCGTGACGACTTGCTGGATCTCAGAGGCCAGCGCAGCGCACGGAATGCCTCCGTAAAGCGCCAGACCGGGACGCGTCAGATCGCCATGATAAGCGGCACCAAGCGCAATTCCCGCGCTATTGGCCAGGCTGGCGCGCTTATGCTGCACCATCCCGCGCGCAGCATTCCACCGCTGTTGCTGCGCAGCATTCAGCGGTGAATCCTCATCCGCAGAGGCAAGGTGCGAGTGGACCACGTCAATATTCAAATCGGCAATTACGGGCTCAGCCAGATCAGCAAGCGCCAATCCGATCCGGTTGATCCCGGTGTCGATCATCACGTCACAGGCGCCGCCGCCTGCCGCTGTCCAAAGCCGCGCCTGGTGCAGCGAATTGATCATCGGCCGAACCCCTGCCGACCGGGCAAAAGCAGCATCCGCCGCCGTCACGGGGCCATGGAGCACAGCAATGGCGGCTGCAGGTACATGTGCCAGCAAGGCGGGCACTTCCTGCCAATGCGCAACGAAGAAATCCTCGCACCCCGCCCGGTGCAGCACGGGAGCAACACCAGCTACACCCAGGCCATAGGCATCCGCCTTGACCGCAGCCCCAGCTTTCGCTTGACCCGATAGCCGATCCAGCGCCCGCCAATTGGCGGCGAGCGCATCGCGATCAATCGACAGGCGCAGCGAAGCTGGCGGCAGGTCAGCCAGCATCGTCAGCAAAGTCGCGCGGCTTGCCATCGGGCAGGCCCCACCAGGCAACCAGCATCGCCATCAGCACCACGCCCCAGGTGTACCAGAGCCCCGAATAGGGATCACCGGTTCGGGCCACGATGAAGCTGGCAATAAAGGGCAGGAATCCGCCGAAATAGCCGGTGCCGATGTGATAGGGGATCGACATCGAACTGTAGCGAACCTTGGGCGGAAACATTTCGGCCAGCAGCGCCGCGACCGGGCCGTAGGTTGCAGCCGACAGCGCCATCAGAACCAGCAATGCGCCAATGATCAGCACCGAGTTTACAAGGCTTGGCTTGTGCTTTTCAAAGTTGAAGACGGTTTTGCCGGCGCGCGCTTCGATCTCTGCTTTGCGGGCCTTGGCATCATCCCAGTTCAGACCCTCGAGCGAAGCAACCTTATCGCCGCCAATGACGAGCTCCAGTTGATCGCCACGTTCTAGCGTATAGGCCACCCCAGCTCCGGCAAAATCACCCATAAGCTTGCCGCACTGCGTCTCCTGCTTCGGAAGGAACGGGTGATACTTGCAGTCTGAGCCACGAATCGTCCATTCGATGGCGGCGTGCTGGGCGGGGTTCTTGGCGACCGTGCCGATGAACCAAAACGTCGGAAACAGCAGAAGCAGCGTAAGCGCATAGCCGATCACGATGGGCTTCTTGCGCCCGATCCTGTCCGAAAGACTCCCAAAGTAGAGATAAAACCCCATCCCGATCAGGGCGGCAATGCCGACGATAATCTCCGCCGTGGTGCTTTCGACATGCATGGCGTTCTGGAGGAACGAGAGGCCCGAGAACATCGCGGTATACCAGATCACCGTCAGGCCAGCGGCAATGCCGAACAGCGCGATGAAAATCCGCTTCTTGTTGCCGGGATAGGTGAAGCTTTCAACGAACGGATTACCCGAGGTTTCGCCGGCTTCCTTCATCGCCTGGAACACCGGGCTTTCCGAAAGCTTGAAGCGCATCCACAGTGAAACCGCCAGCAATAGCAGGCTGAGCAGGAACGGCACGCGCCAGCCCCAGGCATTCCAGGTGGCGTCGCTCATCAACACTTTACAACCGAGCACAACGATCAGGCTGAGCACAAAGCCGCCGACCACGCTCGCTTGAATGTAACTGGTGAAGTAACCGCGCCGCTTGAACGGCGAATGTTCGGCAACATAGATCGCGGCTCCGCCGTATTCACCGCCTAATGCCAGGCCTTGCAGAATGCGCAGCACAATGACGATCGCCGGGGCCCATAGTCCGATATCTGCCGCTGCCGGGATCAGGCCGACGCCGGCGGTTGCGATCCCCATCAGGGTGACCGTGACCAGGAAGGTATACTTGCGCCCCAGCTTGTCACCGAGGTAACCGAACAGCACCGCACCCAGCGGGCGGAAGCCAAAGCCAACGGCGAACACCAGCCAGAACAGCAGCATTTCCAACGTGGCATTGCCGGTTGGGAAGAACGTCTTCGATAGAATCGCGCCGAGCGCACCATAGATGAAGAAGTCATACCACTCGAACACCGTGCCTGCCGATGATGCTGCGATCACCAGGCGCATGTCAGAAGCTGAAGGTTCGTGATGAACGGGCTGCGTAGCCATGGCTTCCCCTGTCCTATTTAGTCTCGTTGACCAGTCCTCTAGCCGGGGTTTGATCCGCTGGAAAGCGCCGCTAGCGCTGCTTCCCACGCCAGCGTGATTGCCCCATGCCGCGCGGGATAGTCTCTTGCCGCAGCAATCGTCGATAAACCCGGCCAATCTGGCAGGTCACCGCCATCCTTCAACCAGTGCCGAATTGCTTCCAGCCCGTCACGGACGCCGTCCATAATCCGCCCCGGCGCGGACAGCGCGAACAGGGCGGCGCTGGCCTGTCCGATGGCACAGGCCTGGGTGTTCAGGCCAATCCGGGCGATCTGCCCGTCCCCGTTCACAGCCAGAGAAATGCCAACCATGCTGCCGCAGGTGGCCGATCTTGCGGTGCCGGCAAGCGGTAGATCCGGATCATGCGGCCACTGGCTGAGCCTAGTGGCCAGCGCGAGGACTTCGCGTGTGTAAAGTTTGACACTGCTGGTCAAGGATCAGGGTTTGCCCTGATCAAGCCGGCTTGCCTCGGCCTCGACCGCTGCCTTACGGCGCTCCGCAATCATCTTGACCAAAGCTTCGCTGCTCGCATTGATGAATGGATAGCTGCGCGATTGGGTGATCCAATCTGGCCTTCCGCCAATGCCCCAGACGGTATCATAGCCAAGCACCAGGACCGCAAAGGCGAGAACGGTAATCACCATGCCCTTCATCGCGCCGAACCCGAACCCGAGCAGCCTGTCGATTGGCCCCAGGACCGAATCCCTACTTGCTTCACCCATGCGGTTCGCAACGAGTTTCACGATGCAATAGGGCACCAACAGCAACAGCGCGAAGGCCAACACGGTCGCACCCGATCCACTGCCAACGTGCGGTTCGAGCCACCCAGTCATCGGCGTATGCAGGTTGTGGATTGCAAACAGAGCGATGACCCAAGCCGCCAGCGCGAGAATTTCCTGCACGAAACCGCGCAAGAACCCAGTGATGGCGCCCAGCCCAACAAGAACCAGTACGGCTATATCGAAACCTGTCATGGCGCTTGATTTATGATCCACCCATTACCTGGTCAACGAGATTTCGGAGCAGGGTAATCTCGCGGTGCCCCTTGGACAAACCAGCGCCATCGCCGGGGCCAAAGGCCTTTGCGAACCCAAGCTTGGCCGCTTCCTTGAGGCGCAGCGGACCATGGGCGACAGGGCGCACCTCTCCTGCCAGCGAAACCTCGCCAAACCAGACGGCATCGTTTGGCAAGGGACGATCCGCCAATGCCGAAATCAGCGCCGCGGCCACAGCCAGGTCCGCGGCCGGATCACCCAGACGGTACCCGCCAGCCACGTTCAGATAGACCTCGCAGGACGAAAAATTCAGCCCGCAACGCGCTTCAAGTACGGCCAAAAGCATGGCCAGCCGGCCGTTATCCCACCCGACTACGGCGCGGCGCGGGGTTGCGCCGCTGGCAAGCCGCACGATCAGGGCCTGGATCTCCACCAACACCGGGCGGGTGCCTTCCATCGCCGGAAAAACCGCACTTCCCGGCACCGCATTCTCACGCCCTGAGAGGAAGAGCATCGATGGATTGCCGACCTCTTCCAGGCCCTGACCGGCCATAGCGAAAACGCCGATTTCGTCGACCGGGCCGAAGCGGTTCTTGAGGTTGCGCAGGATCCGGTATTGATGGCTCCGCTCCCCCTCAAAGCTCATCACCACGTCGACCATGTGCTCCAACACGCGTGGCCCGGCAATCGAGCCGTCCTTGGTAACGTGTCCCACCAGCACCAGCGCCGCGCCGCATTCCTTGGCAAAGCGGATCAGTTCAAACGCCGAAGCGCGAACCTGGCTTACCGTGCCCGGCGCACCCTCGATCTGATCGGAATGCATCGTCTGGATCGAATCGATTACCAACAATGCCGGTGGAGCCATGCTGCCCAGCGTGGTCAGGATGTCGCGAACCGAAGTCGCCGCCGCCAACCGGATCGGCGCGTCGGACAGCCCAAGGCGTTCGGCCCGAAGGCGAACTTGCCCGGCGGCTTCTTCGCCACTGATATAGACCACCTCTCCACCAGCGCGCGCCATCTGCGCGGCGGCCTGGATCAGGAGAGTTGACTTCCCGATCCCCGGATCACCGCCCATCAATACGGCCGAACCGGGTACCAGCCCTCCGCCCAGAGCCCGGTCGAACTCGGCAATTCCCGTGCTGCGACGCACCAGCTTCTCACCCGGCTTGTCCAGCGGTTCGAAGGCAATCGTGCGACCGCCACCGGAAAGATCGTGCTTCGCGGAAAACACCGTTTCCGGGGCCTCTTCACTCAGCGTGTTCCATTCTCCGCAATCGGCGCACTGCCCCTGCCAGCGATGCGTGACGCTGCCGCAGGCTTGGCAGATATATCGACGTTTGGGTTTTGCCATACCTGGGCGATAATCGGAACGAAGCAGGAACGCAAGGCTTGCCAAAAAAGCGACAAGTTATCGCCAAGTGACAATTTGCGGGTATATGAAAGCCATGCGCCAAAAGGAACTCCGCATCGCCCTTATCTGTTACGGAGGGGTGAGCCTTGCGGTTTACATGCACGGCGTGACCAAGGAATTGTGGAAGCTGGCCCGCGCCAGTCGCGCGCACATTTCGGGCGATAAGCCACCTTCAGGTACCGAAGGCGTATACCTTAAGCTGTTGCGCAGCATCGAACAGAACCAAAAACTGCGCATCCGTGTACTGCCCGACATCGTCGCCGGTGCCAGCGCCGGTGGCATTAATGGTGTGTTTCTCGCTCAGGCGATCCACTCCGGCCAAAGTCTGGAGCCCCTGACGGATCTATGGCTGGAGCGCGCGGATGTGGATATTCTGCTCGATCCTGACGCGCGACCATGGTGGCGGTTCGCAAAATTCTGGGCGATGCCCATTGTCTGGTTCCTGCTATCGCGTCGGGGAAATGTCGTTTCCCAAAGCGTAGCACCTGAAACGCGCGGTGAGGTTCGAACCAAACTTTCCCGCCTGATCCGATCGCGCTGGTTTGAACCGCCTTTTGCTGGTCTCGGTTTTTCCCGCCTTCTGGCCGAGGCGCTGGATGCAATGGCCAAGGGACCAGCCGAGGCGCCGCTGCTTCCTCCGGGGCACCCGATTGACCTGTTCGTCACGGCAACCGACTTTAAGGGACATTTGCAAACGCTTAGCTTGAATAGCCCCGCCAATGCCGAGGAAAGCGAGCACAGGCTTTCAATAGGTTTCCGCAGCAAGACCCCTGTTAGCGGCAAGGATGCGTTGGCCCCGATACCTGAGCTTGTCTTTGCAGCGCGCGCGACAGCCAGCTTTCCTGGGGCTTTCCCGGCACTGCAGACTGCAGAAATCGATGCACTTGTTGCAGAGCGCGGCGAACGCTGGGACAGCCGGGCAGCATTCTTCACCCGGATCATGCCAAACCATGCCAAGCTGGCAGACCTTGAAGGGGTTGCACTGATTGACGGTTCGGTTCTGGTGAATGCACCTTTCGCCGAAGCGATGGGCGTCCTGCGCGACCGCCCCGCCCAGCGAGAGGTTGACCGGCGCTTTGTCTATGTTGACCCTCACCCCGACCGGGTGGGCGGCATGCGGCGCAACGACCCACGCCCACCAGGGTTCTTCTCGGTGATCTTTGGGTCGCTGTCATCAATTCCGCGTGAACAGCCCGTGCGCGACAATCTAGAGACAATTGCCGAACGTTCGCGGGAGTTGGATGAATTGAAGCGGGTGGTTGATGCGCTCCGACCGGATGTCGAAGACGCCGTCGAGCGATTATTCGGCCGTACCCTGCTGTTTGAGTGGCCCAGCCAGCGGCGCCTGACCGCCTGGCGAAAAAAAGCGCAAGACGCTGCAGCCATTGGGGCAGGATATGCCTACCACAGCTACGGACAAATCAAATTCACCGCCATCGTCAAGGACCTGGCCCATACGATCCACGCCGCAGCGCCAGACATTTGTCCGTCGGCGAGCGGCTTAGAGCGGCATCTCAAATCCTGGCTAGACGCGATGGGATTTGACCAACTCGCTGCGATCAAAGGCGGGGCATCAATGGAAGCGGTCGCGTTTTTCCGCGATCACGATCTTGGCTACCGCATACGCCGTCTGCGCCATCTTGCCCGGCGGCTGTCCGAGGACTGGGACGACATTGATAGTGAGCATCCCCGTGCCCGCGAAGATGCCCGCGATGCAGTCTACCGCGCGCTGGGGCTTTACTTTGAGCGAGAGGGTGCAGCTTTCCTGGGCCAGGACTTTCTGCCCTTGGCGCGCAAGGTGTTTGAAGATCCTGCACCAGTCTTGGCAACAATGGCCGAGAAGCGCGGACTGGCTGACCTTGACGTGCAAGCAGAAGGTCTGCTGCTGGCGGCTCTGAAGCCCCTGCCCCGCGAATTGCGGAGGCGGATCCTGCTAACCTATCTTGGTTTCCCGTTTTACGACACGGCTACCCTGCCGCTGTTGCGCGGCGAAAACATCAATGAACTTGACCCAGCCAAGGTTGACCGGATTTCGCCCAATGATTGCCCGTCTATTCGAGCCGGCGGTGCGGCCGAGACGCTACGCGGGGTAGAGTTCTATAACTTCGGTGCCTTCTTCAGCCGCGCCTACCGTGAGAACGATTACCTGTGGGGACGCCTGCATGGAGCCGAGCGCATGATCGATCTTGTCGCCTCCGCCCTGCCCGCCGGTAGTATCGTTGAACCAAACGAGCTCATCGCCCTAAAACGGGAAGCGTTCCTCACAATCCTGGAAGAAGAGGATGCGCGTTTGCAAGCGGACCCCAATCTAATCGAACGGATCAGGGCAGAAGTTCAGGCCATCGAAAGCTAATCGGTCAGATCGCTCCAGGCTTCCTTGAGCTTATCAAAGAAGCCTTTGGATTCCGGACATTCATCACCAGTCTCGGTATCCTGAAGCTCGCGCAGCAGTTCTTTTTGCCGGGCGGTGAGCTTGGTCGGCGTTTCGACCATGATTTCCATCACCAGGTCCCCGCGCCCGCGTCCTTGCAGCACTGGCATGCCTGCACCGCGACGGCGGAGCTGCTTGCCCGATTGGATTCCGGCCGGGATCGGCACGGTGTGGCGCTCACCATCGATGCCAGGCAATTCAATCTCCCCGCCCAGTGCCGCAGTGGTGAAGCTGATCGGCACACGAGTCAGCAGCGTCGTACCATCACGCTCAAACACCGCATGGCGGCGAACGTGGACGAAAATGTACAGGTCACCGGCCGGCGCCCCGAATGGGCCCGCCTCACCCTTGCCGCCCAGGCGGATCCGGGTGCCGGTATCGACGCCCGGTGGAATTGTAACGTCAAGCGTTTGTGGTTGGTCAACTCGCCCTTCCCCGCCGCACTTGCGACAGGGCTTTTCGATCACCTCGCCGCGGCCGTGACAGGTCGGGCAGGTCCGCTCAACCATGAAGAAGCCCTGCTGGGCCCGAACCTGACCATGCCCGCCGCACAGGTTGCAACGCCGCGTTCCGGTTCCTGGCTCGCTGCCTGAACCGTTGCACGGCTGGCAATTGGCCGCGACTTCAATTTCGATCTGGGCTTGCTTGCCGTGGAAGGCTTCCTCGAGGCTGACCTCTAGATCATAGCGCAGGTCCGCGCCGCGCCGCGCCTGCTGGCGGCCACCGCCACCGAAGGCACTACCAAAGATCGTCTCGAAAATGTCACCCAAGTCGGAGAAACCGCCACCGGATCCGGCGCCACCACCCATGCCGCCATTCTGGAAGGCCGCATGGCCGAACCGGTCATAGGCTGCGCGCTTTTGTGGATCCTTCAGGCAATCGTAAGCCTCGCTGATAGCCTTGAATCGTGCTTCGGCTTCGGCATCGCCGGGGTTCTTATCCGGGTGCCAGCGCATCGCCAGCTTGCGGTACGACGACTTGATCGTGGCATCGTCCGCTCCGCGCTCCACCTCAAGCAATTCGTAATAGTCGATTTCGGCGCCCGCCACGTCGGTCTATCCCCCAACAAACCCCGTCACCCCCGCAAAAGCGGGGCCCCACCTCGAATGGTTGCGTTCGGCGGAACGAACCGGAGATGGGTTCCCGCATTCGCGGGAATGACGACGGCTGCTTTTTCGTGCTTCGATCAGGCTTAGCCCTTGTTGTTATCGTCGACTTCCGAGAATTCGGCATCGACCACATCTTCCGATCCCTCGGCAGCGGTCGCGCCGGCACCCGGGGAAGCGGCCGCGGCCTGTTCCTTCTCGTAAATCACCTGGCCCATTTTCATGGCCTTTTCGGTCAGGGCCTGGGTCTTGGCAGTCATGTCATCAGCGTCACCGCTTTCGATCGCGGTCTTCGCCTCGGCAATGGCAGCTTCGATTTCAGCCTTAAGGTCGGCATCAAGCTTGTCGCCATGCTCAGCCAGCTGCTGCTCGGTGGCATGGACCAGGCTGTCAGCATTGTTCTTCGCCTCGGCAGCAGCACGACGCTGCTTGTCTTCCTCGGCAAAGCGCTCGGCATCCTTGACCATCTGATCGATATCGGAGTCAGAGAGACCGCCCGATGCCTGGATCTTGATCTGCTGTTCCTTGCCCGTGCCCTTGTCCTTGGCACTGACGTTCACGATGCCGTTGGCATCGATGTCGAAAGTCACTTCGATCTGCGGCACACCGCGGCGGGCCGGTGGAATACCGACCAGATCAAACTGGCCGAGCAGCTTGTTGTCGGCCGCCATCTCGCGCTCACCCTGGAACACGCGGATCGTCACCGCCTGCTGGTTGTCCTCGGCAGTCGAGTAGACCTGGCTCTTCTTGGTCGGGATCGTGGTGTTGCGGTCGATCATGCGGGTGAACACCCCGCCCAGCGTTTCGATGCCGAGCGACAACGGCGTCACGTCGAGCAGCAGCACGTCCTTGACGTCGCCCTGCAGCACGCCAGCCTGGATCGCCGCGCCCATCGCCACGACCTCATCCGGGTTCACGCCGGTGTGCGGTTCCTTGCCGAAGAAGTCCTTCACAACTTCGCGAACGCGCGGCATGCGGGTCATCCCGCCGACCAGCACGACATCGTCGATGTCCGAAGCCTTGAGGCCGGCATCAGCCAGCGCCTTGCGGCACGGTTCCAGCGTGCGCTGGATCAGGTCTGCAACCAGCTTTTCCAGATCCGCACGGCTGATCGTTTCGACCAGGTGCAACGGCGTGGTGGCGCCGCCTTCCATGCGAGCGGTGATGAACGGCAGGTTGATTTCGGTGGTCTGGGCGCTCGACAGTTCGATCTTGGCCTTTTCGGCGGCTTCCTTAAGCCGCTGAAGCGCCAGCTTGTCGGTCTTCAGATCCATGTTTTCCTTGGCCTTGAACTTGTCGGCCAGGTACTCAACCAGCTTCGAGTCAAAGTCTTCACCGCCCAGGAACGTGTCACCGTTGGTCGACTTCACCTCGAACACGCCATCACCGATCTCAAGGACCGAGATATCGAAGGTGCCGCCGCCAAGGTCATAGACCGCGATGGTCTTACCGTCGTTCTTGTCGAGGCCATAGGCCAGCGCGGCCGCAGTCGGCTCGTTGATGATGCGCAGCACTTCAAGCCCGGCGATCTGGCCGGCATCCTTGGTTGCCTGGCGCTGCGCGTCGTTGAAGTAGGCCGGAACCGTGATTACCGCCTGGGTGACCGTTTCACCCAGATAGCTCTCTGCCGTTTCCTTCATCTTCTGCAGGGTGAAGGCGCTGATCTGGCTGGGCGAATAGTCTTCCCCGCCGGCTGCCACCCAAGCGTCGCCGTTCTTGCCCTTGGTGATGTTGTAAGGGACGAGCTCCATGTCCTTCTTGGTCAGGGGATCGTCAAACCGGCGGCCAATAAGGCGCTTCACCGCGAAAACTGTATTGTCAGGATTGGTCACTGCCTGGCGCTTGGCCGGCTGGCCAATCAGTCGCTCACCATCCTTGGTGAATGCGACGATCGAGGGGGTCGTCCGCGCACCCTCGGAATTTTCGATAACCTTAGGCTTACCGCCATCCATCACTGCAACGCAGCTGTTGGTCGTGCCGAGGTCGATACCGATTACTTTACCCATAGTACTGCCCATCCTTGGTCATATTCTGGACACCGCCCCCGCACCTTCCCAATCCCGGCAAAGGTGCCCTGCGGCTCATTGACCCGGCGGATATAGGAGCGGTTTTGCTTGGCACAAGGGCAGCGCAGCATTAGTCAGCACAGCAATATAGAACCCCAGCCCCGAGGATCCCCATGAAGCGCCTTGCCCCCCTGCTCCTGGCAATTTCGATCACTGCACTCGCCGCATGCGGACAGCAGGCCAGCAAGGATTCGGCAGCAGAATCTGCACCGGAGGCCAAGCCCGGTCTGGCCGTTACCGGGGCCGAACTGGTGCTGCCCGCGGTTAAGGGCAATCCGGCCGGCGGCTATTTCACCCTCGTCAATAACAGCGACAAGCCGGTTACCTTGGCGGCCGTCAGCATTGACGGTGCGGCCAAGGCCGAAATGCATGAAACCAAAGGTGGCACGATGGCTCCGCTAGCCAATCTCGAAATCAAGCCTGGTGAGACCGTAAAGTTTGAGCGCGGCGGCAAACACGTGATGGCCTTTGACCTCGATGCCAAGCTTACCGCAGGCGGCAATTCAGAGCTTACCCTGACCTTTGCCGATGGCGACAAGGTTTCGGCGCCCATCAAGCTAGCAGCAGCTGGTGCGGCGATGGAGCATATCGAAGGTATGGAAGGCATGGATCACTCGGAGCATTCCAACTGAGCAAGGCTGGCGCGGGTCATGCCTGCCCGGTCGGCGGTGAACGGCCGCTGACCGGCGGCGAAGTGGCGCTGGTCCAATCGGTTTTTAGCGCGGCGATTGACTGCGACATCGTCCGCATTCGCCGCCGCCGCTGGTTCCCGCTGCAACCGCGCCGGGTGACCATGGCGCCGATGGGGCACCTACACTTTCACCCGGCGTCCGAAAACTACTGCGACGATTTCGCCGCTGCCGACCTGCAACTGCAGGGGCATTTTATCCACGAGATGACCCACGTCTGGCAGGCCCAGACCCGCGGGCGCTGGCACCTGGTCCTGCGCCGTCATCCATTCTGCCGCTATGCCTATAGTCTGAAGCCGGGATGGCCACTCGAACGCTATGGGCTGGAACAGCAGGCAGAGATCGTCCGCCATGCCTTCCTGCTGCGCAACGGCCTACGGCTGGCCGGGGTCAGCGACCCCGGCGCCTATGCCGAACTGCTCAGATTTCCGGCCTAGTCCGGCTTCTTCGCCACGGCGACCATCGCCGGACGCAGCAGGCGGTCCTTGATCATGTAACCGGCCTGAAGCTCCTGAATCACCGTGCCCGGCGCGGCATCGGCCGAGGGCACTTCGATCATGGCTTGGTGCTGATTGGGATCGAGCGGCAGCCCCATCGCGGCAATGCGGTTGATGCCATGGGCCGCGAAGGCCTTGTCAATTTCACGCGCGGTGGCTTCGATCCCGGCGACCAGGTTCTTGAGCTTGTCATCCTCACGCAGTTCGGCGGGGATCGATTCCAGCGCGCGACTGAGGTTGTCCGACACCGAGAGGATATCCCGGGCGAAGCCCGTTGCCGCGTAAGCCCGCGCATCCTGGATATCCTTCTCGAGACGACGGCGGACATTCTGCGTCTCGGCCTTGGCGTAAAGCACTTCCTGCTTGGCCGCTTCAAGGTCTTCGCGCAGCCGGTCGAGCGCTTCGCCCAGCTTGTCGGTTTCCTGGTCCAGCAGTTCTTCGGGAACGCCAGCGAGTTCGGCTTCCACCGCGGGATCACCCTGCGGCTTGGTATCGTCAGTCATGTGCTCAAAAACCTGTCTATCGGATCAGCTTGCCCAGCGACTGGGCTGTGAAATCCACCATGGGGACTAGCCGCGCATAATTCAACCGCGTCGGCCCGATAACTCCCACCACGCCCACGACACGCCCATCCCGATCACGGTACGGCGAAGCGATCACCGAAGATCCGGAAAGCGCGAACAGCCGGTTTTCCGATCCGATGAATATCCGCGTCGCCTCTGCCTCGCGCGCGGCGTCAAGCAAGTCGGCCACCGATTGGCGGTTTTCCAGGTCGTCGAGCAATTGCCGGACCCGGTCGATATCGGTCATCGCGCCTTCGTCCAGCAGGTTGGCCTGCCCGCGCACGATCAGCACCGGACGCTGGGCTGCATCCTGGCTCCAGACCGCCAGGCCGCGTTCAACCAGGTCGCGGCTGGCCGCGTCCAGCGCGCTCTGCCCGGCGGCAATTTCAGCCCGCATCGCCCGCGCCGCTTCTGCCAATGTCCGGCCAGCAAGATGGGCGGTGATGTAATTCGATGCCTGCTCCAACGCGCCGGGAGTCAGCCCCAGCGGCAGCTCGACCACCCGGTTCTCTACCGCGCCGTCTGCGCCAACCAGCACGGCAAGCGCCCGCCCGGGAGCCAGCGGAACCAACTGCAAATGCTGCAATCGCGGCTCACGGCGCGGCACCATCACGACCCCGGCTGCGGCGGAAAGCTCGGACAGGATGGCACTGGTTGCCGTCAAGGCCGCCTCGATCGGGCCGGGTTGGCCCAGGCGACTTTCAATCGCGGCGCGCTCTTCAGCCGTCGGCTCGGCCACCTGCATCATGCCGTCCACAAACAGTCGCAGCCCCTGTTCGGTCGGCATCCGGCCTGCGCTGGTATGCGGCGCAGCCAGCAGGCCCAGCATCTCAAGCTCTTGCAGCACCGAGCGGATTGACGCCGGAGAAAGGTTCAATCCCGTCCCAGCCAAGGTCTTCGAGCCAACCGGTTGGCCCGAAGACAGATATCCCTCCACCACCAGGCGGAAAATATCGCGAGCGCGAGAGGTCAATTCGGTGATCGGCGAGGTGGACATTACAATGACAATTTAGAGCATGGGCTTGCAGCCTCAAGCCCAATGCGCCTAACGCTCCCCGAAACCAAGCGAGGATTTACCATGCGACCTTCCGGCCGCGCGCCCGACGAGATGCGCGCTATCAGCTTTGAGCCCCACTTCACCAAGCATGCCGAAGGTTCGGTGTTGGTCAGCTTCGGCCATACCAAGGTGATCTGCACGGCCTCGGTCGAGGAGCGCGTCCCGCCGTTCCTGCGCGGCAAGGGCGAAGGCTGGGTCACGGCGGAATACTCGATGCTGCCCCGCGCCACCCACACCCGCGGCAGCCGCGAAGCCGCCAAGGGCAAGCAATCGGGCCGCACCCAGGAAATTCAGCGCCTGATTGGCCGCAGCTTGCGCGCCGTCACCGATCTCAAGGCCCTCGGCGAACGCCAGATCACGCTCGATTGCGATGTGATCCAGGCCGACGGCGGTACCCGCACGGCGGCGATTTCCGGCGCCTGGGTGGCGCTGCGCCTTGCTGTTGACGGGCTGATCAAGCAGGGGCTGATCAGTGGCGATCCGCTGCCGCGCAAGGTTGCGGCAGTCAGCTGCGGCATCCATCAGGGCACCCCGGTGCTTGACCTGGATTACGATGAGGATTCGTCGGCCGATGCCGATGCCAACTTCGTGCTGATCGAAGGCGGCCAAATCGCTGAGGTGCAGGCGACCGCAGAAGGTGCAACCTATGATGAGGAAGGCCTGCTGCGCCTGCTTCGCCTCGCCCGGATCGGCTGCAACGGGATCTTCGCCGCGCAGGACAAGGCGGTTGGCAAGTGACCAAGCGACTGGGCGCCGAGACCCTGGTCATTGCCACGCATAACGCGGGCAAGCTCAAGGAAATCGGCACCCTGCTTGATCCCTATGGCATCAACTGCATCTCCGCCGGTTCACTAGGGCTTCCGGAGCCTGCAGAAACCGGCAAGACCTTTATCGAGAACGCGCTGATCAAGGCGCACGCCGCGGCAGAAGCTTCGGGCCTTCCTGCCTTGGCCGACGATTCCGGCCTCTGCGTCGATGCGCTTGGCGGGCGTCCCGGTGTCTACACCGCAGACTGGGCCGAGCGGCAATGGTTCGAGGGGCCCGCCGGGCGCGACTGGTACATGGCGATGGGCAAGGTTGAAGGGCTGCTGTGCGAACTTGGCCCCGCTGCCGATCGGTCATGCCATTTCGCCTGCGTCCTAGCGATTGCCTGGCCCGACGGGGAAAGCCTTGTTTACGAAGGCCGAGCCAATGGTACTTTGACCTGGCCCCCTCGCGGAACCTTGGGTTTCGGCTATGACCCAGTCTTCGTGCCACTGGGTGACACCCGCACCTTTGCCGAGCACGACCCCTTAGAAAAGCACGCAATCAGCCACCGCGCCGATGCCTTTGCCAAGCTGGTGGCGGAGCAGTTTGGCGGTTAAGACCGCAATATGGCCCGCGCACTCTACATCCATTGGCCGTTCTGCCTCGCAAAGTGCCCCTATTGCGACTTCAATAGCCATGTCCGCGAGACGGTAGACCATGCCGCGTGGGAAGCCACACTACTGGCAGACCTGCGGCATGAGGCAGAGCTTGCCGCCGGGGAACCACTCGGCAGCATTTTCTTCGGTGGCGGCACGCCATCGCTGATGCCGCCTGCCCTGGTCGCGCGGTTGCTGGCTGAGGCCGAACAGCTGTGGGGCTTTGCGCCAGGGATCGAGATTACCCTTGAAGGCAACCCATCATCGGTTGAAGCGGCGAACTATGCCGCACTGGCTGCCGCCGGCGTAAATCGGGCATCGCTTGGCATCCAGGCGCTCGATGACCAGACGCTGCGTTTCCTGGGCAGACTGCACGATGCGGACGAGGGATTGCGGGCGCTGGAAACGGCGCAGCGCGCGTTCAGCCGCGTCTCGTTTGACCTGATCTATGCCCGGCCGGGACAGACTGCTGAAGCATGGGCCGCCGAACTGCAACGCGCGCTCGGCTTCGGCACCAGCCACCTCTCGCTTTATCAACTGACGATCGAGCCGGGAACGCGGTTTGAAAGCATGGTCCGCCGAGGCGAATTTGCGCCGTTGGATGACGATAGTTGCGCCGATCTGTTTTCCCTGACCCGTCAAATAACCGCTGCTTCCGGTCTGCCGGCCTACGAAATCAGCAACCATGCGCGTCTGGGTGACGAGAGCCGCCATAACCTGACCTATTGGCGCTATCAGGATTACGTCGGGATCGGCCCCGGGGCGCACGGCCGCCGCAACGGGACAGCAACCGTGCGGCACAAGAAGCCGGAAAACTGGCTTAACGCCGTCGCAGCCAATGGCCATGGCATTGCCGAAAGCCGGGTTTTGGGGGATAATGAGCAAGCCGCCGAAGCCATGCTGATGGGCCTGCGGCTGCGCGAAGGGATCGATCTGGCAGCCATGTCTGCACGGTTCGGGCTGGCCGAGACTGCCCTGCTCGTTCCCGCCAAGGCTGAGCTCTACCAGCAACAAGGCCTGGTCTGGCAGAATGGCGCGAAAGCCGGCGTGACCGAAGCGGGAATGCCGCTGCTCGACGCCCTGCTCGGTGAACTGGTCCCCGCGGAACTGGTCGACGCATGAGCGCCAGCACCATTCTCAATGCCTGGCACGATCACCTGAGCCAAAGCCGCCGCCGCTCACCCCACACGGTGCGCGCCTATGTCGCCACGGCCGAGCGGCTGATCGAGGCGACCGGCCAGACCGACTGGCCAGCCCTCGCCCGGATCGATGCCGCCGCCCTGCGTCAGCAACTCGCCCGCCGCCGGGCCGAGGGGATTGGCAATGCCTCGACCGCGCGTGAACTTTCGGCCCTCAAGGGCTTTGTCGCTTTTGCCCGGGCTCAGGCGGGGATGACTGACCCTACCGCCCCACGCATGCGCGGCCCTCGCGTCAAGAAAGGCCTGCCGCGTCCGGTCACGCCGGACGAGGCGATAAATCTGGCAGCTGGGGTCGAGGAGAACACCGCGATCGAATGGATAGGGGCACGTGATCGGGCCGTCCTGCTGCTGCTGTACGGCGCAGGCCTACGTATCGCCGAGGCGCTCTCGCTCACCGGCGGGGCATTGCCGCTGGGCGATGTCCTGACCGTTACCGGCAAAGGCGGCAAGCAGCGCGCCGTGCCAGTCTTGCCGCTGGTTGCCGAAGCCGTTGCCGACTATGCGGCCAAGTGCCCGTGGTCGCTGGAACGCGACAAGCCGCTATTCTTGGGCGCACGCGGCGGGCCACTGTCGCAAGGCATGGTGCAAAAGGCGATGGCGGGAGCGCGCAAGGCGCTGGGCCTGCCGCCCACCGCAACGCCCCATGCGCTGCGCCACTCCTTCGCAACCCATCTGCTTAGCGCGGGGGCTGACTTACGCAGTTTGCAGGAACTACTCGGCCACGCCAGCCTGGGGTCGACCCAGATCTACACCAAAGTCGATGCGGCTGTGCTGTTGGATGTCTATCGCCACGCGCACCCGCGCGAGGTCGGTTAACCCTTTGGCTTCCAGGTAATCACGCGCCAGAGATAGGCCGCGACCGCCAATCCCATCATTCCGGTCACCGCCGGGCCGATCAGGTCTTGCTGGGTAGCCAGCCATTGCCCGCCCAGGATCAGGGCGGTGTTCCAGATCGCAGCGCCGGCAAAGGTAAACACCAGAAACCGGATATGGCTCATATGGGCCAGGCCGGCGGGCAAGGAAACAACGGTCCGCAGCAAAGGTGAAAAACGCAGGAAGAAGACAACCCACTGGCCGTGTCGCCGGAAGAATTCGGTGCCCTTCTCGATATCGTCCCACTCCACCGTAAGCCAGCGCCCCCAGCGAACCACGAAAGGCTCAAGCCGCTTGTAGGACAGCCGGTCACCCAGCAGGAACCAGACGTAATTGCCCATAGTCGAGCCAATCGTACCGATCAGCAGCAGCGGCCAGAAGGCAAATGTGCCCCGCGCCACGCCGACGCCGCCCAGACCCATAATGACCTCTGACGGGATCGGCGGGAAAACGTTCTCCAGGAACATCAGCAAGGCGATGCCCCAATATCCGCCCTGCTCGATCAGGCGGAGAATCCACTCATGCATTATCGGGGTTCCCTAACGGTGCTGCAGCCGCGCCTCGATTGCGTCCCAGATCCTGCCCGGCGTATCCGTGCCGTTGAAGCGATCGATCGCCAGGATCCCCGTGGGCGATGTCACGTTGATTTCCGTCAGCCACTTTCCGCCGATGACGTCGATGCCGACAAAAATCAAACCAAGCCGCTTCAGCTCAGGACCCATCGCGGCGCAAATTTCCAGCTCGCGTGCGGTAAGCTCGGTCGCTTCCGCGCTGCCGCCAACGGCCAGGTTGGACCGGAACTCCCCCTCGCCCGGCTTGCGGTTGATCGCGCCGGTCACTTCACCGTCGATCAGCACGATCCGCTTATCGCCCTGCGCCACTTCGGGCAGGAACGGTTGGACCATGTGCGGTTCTGGCCAGGTCTGGTTGAAAACCTCGAACAGGGCAGACAGGTTGTCTCCCTCGGCAGGCACGCGGAAGATTGCCTTGCCGCCGTTGCCGTGGATCGGCTTGACCACCACGGCCCCATGCTCAGCCTGAAAGGCGCGTACCTCGTCGACCGAGCGCGTGACCAGCGTTGGCGGCATGAAGCGGCGATAGTCCAGCACCATGACCTTTTCGGGCGCATTGCGGACCGAGCGCGGGTTATTGACCACAAGCGTCTCATGCTCGATCCGCTCCAGCAGGTGGGTCGCAGTAATGTAGCCCATATGAAACGGCGGATCCTGCCGCATCAACACCACATCGATATCGCGGCCCAGATCAAGCCGGACGGGATCGCCCTTGGTGAAATGATCACCGGAAACGCGCTGTACGGTTACCGGGTGCGCCACGGCGGTCAGCCGGTCATTGGCATCGAGCGTAAGCGCATTCACGTCATAGTGATAGACGCGGTGCCCGCGGGCCTGCGCCGCCAGCATCAGCGCAAAGCTGGAATCGCCATGGATGTTGATCGTTTCGATGGGGTCCATCTGGACCGCGACACGCAGGGTCATGCAAGTTCCTCAAGCCACCAGGGCGTTTTCCAGATGGCGCGGGAAGCGCCACGGTGCAAGCAGGAGAACGTCGATCCGGACAAGATCACCCTGTTTGGCATAACGGTGCGCCACGGCCTCGGCCGCTGCGGCGACCCGCCGCAACCGCCATGGATCAACCGCCTGATCGAGCAGAATGGCCGAAGCGCGCCATTTAACCTCAACGAAAATAACCGTTTTGCCGCGCCGGGCGATGAGATCGATTTCCCCACGCGGCGTCTTCACCCGCCGGGCCAGCATCCGCCATCCCTTGAGCCCCAGATAGAGCGCAGCCAGCGCCTCACCGCGGCGCCCCTGTGCCTCGCGCCGCGCGCGCTCGTTCACTTGAGCTCCAGCGCGCGGGCGTAAAGCACCTTGCGGTCCAACCCGGTTGCCCGGGAAACCGCCGCCGCAGCTTGCGAAGCTTTCTCGGTGGCCAGTGCAGCGAGCAGCAGGGCGTCGACATCGTGTTCAACCGCCGGGCCTGCTCCCGGCGGGGCAATGACCAGCGCGATCTCACCCTTGGGTGGGGCGGCGGTGTAATGGGCGATCAGTTCGGCTGCACTGCCGGTCCGGCATTCTTCAAACCGCTTGGTCAATTCGCGGGCTACGGCAATTTCGCGCGCCGGCAATTCCTCACCAATCGCAGCCAGGGCATCGGTCAACCGGGGCGCGGTTTCATAAAGCACCAGCGTGGCATTGATCGCGGCCAGTCCCCGCAGCGCTTCGCGCCGTGCCTTGTCCTTGCTGGGCAGGAAGCCCGCAAACAGGAAGCGGTCGCTTGGCAAACCGGCCAGGGTCAAGGCCATGATCGCCGCGCTCGGTCCCGGCAGGCTGGTCACCGCAATGCCCCGTTCGCGTGCGGCTCGAACCAGCTTGAACCCCGGGTCGGAGATCAACGGCGTCCCGGCATCGCTGACCAAAGCCACCGGCTTTTCACCAGCAAGAGCAAGGATATGATCGCGGGTCGCCTCGCTCGCATGATCATCATAGCGGATAAGCCGCTGTTTTATTTCGAGATGGTGCAGAAGTTTGCCGGTGACACGGGTATCCTCACAGGCTACCGCAGCCACGCCACGCAACGTCGTGATGGCACGGAGGCTTATATCCCCCAGATTGCCAATCGGTGTGGCAACAATATAAAGTCCCGGTGAAAGCGGCGCGTCCATAATCGGTTAATGGACTGCCACGAGGAGAGCGTAAAGTGATGACCTTCAATCGGCGCAATGTCGTCATGCTGGGTGCCCTCGTTCTGCTCGCCGGGTGCAAGGTCATACCCAAGGGCGTGCCGTCTTCGGCCCCGCCGCCGGATGAGCGTCCGGGCGATGGCCTGCCCGCCGATCAGCTGCGGCACCGGGTCGCCCTGCTGGTTCCGCTAAGCGGCCCGAATGCCGATGTCGGCCAGTCGATTGCCAATGCAACAACCATGGCCCTGCTTGATACCAATGCGCAGAACCTGCGCATCACCACCTATGATACCTCTGCCGGTCCCGCCGCGGCTGCGAACAAGGCTGTCCAGGATGGCAACAAGCTGATCCTCGGCCCGCTGGTGGGCGCTGAGGTGCCGTCCGTGGCCACCATCGCCCGCGCCGCCAAAGTGCCGATGATCTCCTATGCCACGGACCTGGGGGTGAATGCCCGCGATGTATTCGCGATGGGCACTGCACCGGGCAATTCGCTGGAACGGACCGTGGCTTTTGCCAAGGGCCGCGGGCTTGAACGGTTCGCGCTGCTGTTCCCCAATGGCGACTATGGCGCACGGGTCCGCGTGGCCTATGACAACGCCATCAAGGCCGCCGGCGGCAGCCTGGTTTCGGTTGAAAGCTATGACCGTTCCAACCCTTCGATCGTCAGCGCGGCCCGCCGCCTGCGCACGCGCGGCGGCTTTGATGCGGTCCTGATCGCGGATGGTGCCCGGTTCGCAGCCATGGCCGCGCCACAGCTCAAGGCTGCCGGCGCCGCGTCGCCGCGGATCCTCGGTACGGAACTGTGGAGCGGCGAAAGCGTGCTCAGCGCCACGCCGGCCCTGCGCGGTGCCTGGTTCTCCTCGATCACCGATTCCCGGTTCAAGACCTTTGCCGAAAGCTACCAGACCCGGTTCGGCGCGCGGCCATTCCGCGTTGCGACCCAGGGCTATGACTCAGTCTTGCTGACGATCCGCGTTGCGCGCGATTGGCGACCGGGCACCCCCTTCCCCACTGCCCGATTGGCTGATGTGGGCGGCTTCCTTGGCTTGGATGGCCCGTTCCGCTTCTCTCCCTCAGGCCAGATTGAGCGTGCGCTCGAAGTGCGCGAAGTCCGCGCTGGCTCCATCGCCGTGGTCAGCCCCGCCCCAGACAAGTTCGCGGACTGACGAAAACCCTCGCCCCCGCCTTGCTTCGCGGATTCCCTGCGTTCTATAGCCATGCCCATGGCTGATGACCTGTTTGAGAAGCTGCCCCAAAGCAGCGGCGATTCCTACGATGGTTCCGCGATTGAGGTTCTGGAGGGGCTTGAGCCCGTCCGGCGGCGCCCGGGCATGTACATCGGCGGTACCGATGAGCGGGCGCTGCATCACCTTGTGGCCGAAGTGCTCGACAACGCGATGGATGAAGCCGTTGCCGGCCATGCCAACCGGATTGAAGTGACGCTGGAAGAAGGCAACCGCCTGACCATCACCGATAACGGCCGCGGCATCCCGGTTGACGAACACCCGAAGTATCCCGGCAAATCCGCGCTCGAGGTGATCCTCACCACGCTGCACTCGGGCGGCAAGTTCTCGGGCAAGGCCTATGCCACTTCGGGCGGCCTGCACGGGGTTGGGGTCTCTGTGGTCAATGCGCTCTCCACCCTCACCCGGATCGAGGTGGCCCGCAACAAGGAGCTTTACGCGCAGGAATTCTCGCGCGGTTTGCCCACTGGCCCGCTTCAGCACCTGGGCGGCACCCCCAATCGGCGCGGCACGTCCGTCACCTTTGTCCCGGATCTCGAGATTTTCGGTGAGGATGCAAAGTTCAAGCCGGCCCGCCTGTTCAAGTTGGTCCGCTCAAAGGCATACCTCTTTGCCGGGGTCGAAATCCGCTGGAAGTGCGCCGCCAGTCTTGCCAGCGAAGACGTGCCGGCAGAGGCCGTGTTCCAGTTCCCCGGCGGCCTGGCCGATCACCTGAAGGAACAGATTGGCCCGCGCGAATGCGTTACCAGCCAGTTCTTCTCCGGCTCGCAGGACTTTCCCGGTGAAGAACAGGGACGCGTCGAATGGGCTGTCGCCTGGCCGCTGTGGAGCGACGGCGCCTATTCGTGGTATTGCAATACGATCCCGACCCCCGATGGCGGCACCCACGAAGCCGGCCTGCGCGCCGCGCTGACCAAGGGCATCCGCGCCTTCGCAGATCTTGTCGGCCAGAAAAAAGCCAAGGATATCACACCGGAAGACGTGATCACCGGCAGCGAGATCATGCTTTCGGTCTTTATCCGCGACCCCCAGTTCCAGAGCCAGACCAAGGACCGACTGACTTCGCCCGAAGCCGCGCGACTGGTGGAAAACGCGGTGCGCGATCACTTCGACCATTTCCTGACCGACAACATGGAGCGCGGCAAGGCGCTGCTCGGCCATGTGCTGGAACGGATGGATGAGCGCCTGCGCCGCAAGCAGGAGCGCGAGGTCAAGCGCAAGACCGCAACCAATGCCCGCAAACTGCGCCTGCCCGGCAAGCTGACCGACTGCACCGGCGAAGGCGATGCCGAAACCGAACTGTTCATCGTCGAAGGCGATAGCGCCGGTGGCAGCGCCAAGCAGGCCCGCGATCGCAAGACCCAGGCGATCCTGCCGATCCGCGGCAAGATCCTGAATGTCGCCAGCGCCACGGCGGACAAGATCCGCGCCAACAGTGAAATTGCTGATCTTGGCCTCGCGCTTGGTTGCGGCTTCCGCAAGGACTGCAACCCGGATAACCTGCGCTATGACCGCATCATCATCATGACCGATGCCGACGTGGACGGGGCGCATATCGCCACGCTGCTGATGACCTTCTTCTTCCAGGAGATGCCGGAAATCGTACGCCGCGGACACCTTTATCTGGCGCAGCCGCCGCTCTACCGCCTTACCGCCGGCAAGGAGAGCGCCTATGCCCGCGACGATGCCCACCGTGCCGAACTGGAAGCAACCCGGTTCAAGGGGAAGAAGGTTGAAGTCGGCCGGTTCAAGGGTCTGGGGGAAATGAACCCTGGCCAGCTGCGCGAAACGACGATGGACCCGGCCAAGCGCAGTCTGATCCGCATTACTCTGCCTCCCGAATACGAAGGCCGCGCGGCGGTAAAGGATCTGGTTGATCGCTTGATGGGACGCGATCCTGCGCAGCGTTTCATGTTCATCCAGAACCGCGCAGCCGATATCGATCCGGATTTAATCGACGCCTGATCCGAATTTCAGTCTGACGGCGCCAGAGCGGCCACTGCAAGCTTAAGCCGCATCTGGCACTTCAGTCCGTCAGGCTCGAAGGACAGGATCGCCGGCCCAAGGCTTGGGTGCACCAAAAGTGCGCTGCCGAGACCTTGATGCACAGGACGGCGCACGGCAGGGCCGCCAGTCTCCTTCCAGAGAAGACTTGCTTCATGATAGGTCTGATCGATCTCAAGTTCGATTGTGACCCTTCCACCAGGCACAGAAAGCGCCCCGTGCTTTAACGCGTTGGTGCAAAGCTCGTGAACCGCCAAAGTCAGCGGAACGCAGCTCGCCCCTGCCAAATCACCTGTTGATCCAAGCACTTCGATACGGTTGTCCTGCATGAATGGTTCACACGCGATCTCCACTATTTCGCGCAGATCGCATTGATCGGCGCCATTGCGCGACAGGATATCCAGACCGCGCGCCATAGCGTTCATGCGCTTGGTAAAAATGGGCATGAACCCCATCGGATCAGACTTGTAAGTTAGCGCGGCCAGGGCGTTTACGATGACCAGCGAGTTTCGAACCCGATGCATCAACTCGCGGTTAAGAAACTCTGCTCGATTGTTGGCGTCTTGCAGCCGTGCGACGGTAACGCGCAAGGTTTGTGCAATCGCAACGAGCATCAGGCAAGACAGGACAAACAGCCCCATCATCGCCATCATCTGCCAATCGCCGAATGCAGCGTCCCGCGCTCGCCAGAAAACCAGCTTCACCACGGCTATTGAAATGAAGATGCTGACAACACCAGCGCGCCAGCCAGCCAGCAGCGCAACAATCACGATGGCGGGGAAATAGGTGACAAATGGAAGGTAATCTGCGGCCATTCCGAATGCCAGGCGCAAAATGGACGCACTCGTAATCAGCACGGCCATTATCACAGCGCTGCGCCATGGGCTCGGAGCCCGCAAAAGCTGAGATTGCACGAATTCTTGTCGCGTCATCACCACCACTCCGTGCGGCTCGTCAAAGGACTAGCTCGGAATGGGGACGGCTGGCAATGACATCGCACCGCAGCAATCTGATGATCGAAGGCCGCGCGGATTAAACTGCGCTATTCGCGCTTGCCTAGCCCGGCTGGCCTGCTTATCGTTTAACCGTACGATTAATGACCGGGGATGACCATTTCCATGCAGCGCTTTGAAGGGACTTCGAACTACGTCGCCACCGACGACCTGAAGGTGGCGGTCAATGCCGCAGTTGTTCTGCGCCGCCCGCTGCTGGTGAAGGGTGAACCAGGCACGGGCAAGACCGTACTGGCCCACGAAATCGCCAAGGCTACCAACGCCCCGCTGATCGAGTGGAACATCAAATCGACCACCAAGGCCCAGCAGGGTCTCTATGAGTATGATGCGGTTGCCCGCCTGCGGGATGGCCAGCTGGGTGACGAGCGGGTTCACGATATCGCCAATTACATCAAGAAGGGCAAACTGTGGGAGGCCTTCACCTCGCCCCAGCTTCCGGTTCTGCTGATCGACGAGATCGACAAGGCCGATATCGAGTTCCCGAACGACCTGCTTCAGGAACTCGACCGGATGAGCTTTGACGTGTACGAAACGAAGGAGCGGATCGCGGCCAAGGAGCGCCCGATCGTCGTCATCACCTCGAACAACGAGAAGGAACTGCCCGACGCCTTCCTGCGCCGCTGTTTCTTCCACTATATCAAATTCCCTGATCGGGAGACGATGCAAGCCATCGTCGATGTCCACTTCCCCGGTATCCAGAAGACCCTTGTCGCCAAGGCGATGGACATCTTCTACGAAGTGCGTGAAGTGCCCGGCCTGAAGAAGAAGCCCAGCACCAGCGAACTGCTCGACTGGCTCAAGCTGCTTCTGAATGAGGACATGCCGCTTGATGTCCTCCAGAACCGCGATCCGGCCAAGGCTATCCCTCCGCTCCACGGCGCGCTGCTCAAGAACGAGCAGGACGTTATGCTGTTCGAACGACTGGCCTTCATGGCCCGCCGCCAGAGCTGATCGGGAACGGCCGGGCCCATGTTCTTCAATTTCATCGACGAGCTGCGCAGCGCAGGCATCCAGGCCTCCTTCAAGGAGCACCTGGTTCTGCTCGAAGCGCTCGACAAGGATGTGATCGAACAGACGCCCGAGCAGTTCTATTACTTGTCACGCGCCATTTTCGTGAAGGACGAAGGTCTGCTCGACAAGTTCGACCAGGTCTTCAACAAGGTCTTCAAGGGCATCCTGACCGACTATGGCCAGAACCCCGTCGACATTCCCGAAGAATGGCTGAAGGCGGTCGCTGAAAAGTTTCTGACGCCCGAGGAAATGGAAGCGATGAAGTCGCTCGGTTCCTGGGAAGAGATCATGGAAACGCTCAAGAAGCGGCTCGAGGAGCAGCAGAAGCGCCACGAAGGCGGCAACAAGTGGATCGGCACCGGCGGCACCTCGCCCTATGGTAACAATGGCTACAACCCTGAAGGCGTCCGGATCGGCGGCGAAAGCAAGCACAAGCGCGCGCTGAAGGTTTGGGAAAAGCGCGAGTTCCAGAACCTCGACAACACGCGGGAGCTGGGCACCCGCAACATCAAGGTTGCGCTCCGCCGCCTGCGCCGCTTCGCCCGCGAAGGCAACCCGGATGAGCTGGACCTTGAAGGCACGATCGAAGGCACGGCCAAGCAGGGCTGGCTCGACATCCGCATGCGGGCCGAGCGCAAGAACGCGGTCAAGGTGCTGCTGTTCCTTGACGTTGGTGGTTCGATGGATCCGTTCATCAAGCTGGTCGAGGAACTGTTCAGCGCAGCCACCACCGAGTTCAAGAACCTGGAATTCTTCTACTTCCACAACTGCCTTTACGAAGGCGTGTGGAAGGACAACAAGCGCCGCTGGAGCGAGCGGACCAACACCTGGGACATCCTCCACAAGTACGGCCACGATTATAAGGTGATCTTCGTCGGCGATGCGGCGATGAGCCCCTATGAGATCACCCATCCGGGCGGCTCGGTGGAGCATTTCAACGAGGAAGCCGGCTCGGTCTGGCTGCAGCGCATGGCCCATGTCTATCCCGCCACGGTCTGGCTGAATCCCGTGCCCGAAAAGCAATGGGGCTATTCGCAAAGCACCAAGGTGATCAAGGAACTGATCGGCGGCAACATGTTCCCGCTGACCCTGGATGGCCTGGACGGCGCGATGCGCGAGCTAACCCGCAAGAAACATTAGGCCATCGGGAAACTGTGGAGCGATGAGGCCGCTGCTGGCCCATCGCGATCCGGCCCGCTAGAAGCGCGCCATGGATAGTCAGCTCCTTGTCATCTGCCTGCTTACGGCAGCGATCAACCTGATCGGCACCCTTGCCTATGCCGCCCGCATTGCCGGAGTAAGAACGCGCCGCATCGCGATGAGCTTTGCCCTGTTCAACATCCTGGTGCTGGTCAGCCGGACATCCAATTCCTTCCTTGGGCCGTTCCTGGCCAAGCGGATCGAAGTGCGCATTACCGAAGGCGGCGGCGAAGCCCTGTTGTTCGATTTCCACCTGGTGCTGGCATCGGCCTCGCTGGCGGTGCTGATCGGCATCCTGCTGGTGCCAACCGGTCAACGGCTATTCGCTGCGGCAATTGGTCATTTTCAGGAGCATCGCTCCACCACCCGGATGTTGCTGCGTACGGCCACGCCTGCAGGGCTCAATACCTTGCGCACCGCGCTTACTCCGCCCAGCCCGAAAATCATCCGGGAACTGGTCAAAGAGCGGGGCGTAAGCTGGAGCGTTTTGCTAGCCAACTGCCTGGCCCAGGCGCTGATCACCGTTGGCGTGGTCGCCTCGCTCTATGCCGGATATCTCAATCCCGATTTCCGCGTAACCGCATCGCAGCTGTCAGCCGTGGTCAATGGCTTCGCCACGATCCTGCTGTTTGCGCTGATCGATCCGCAGTTGTCGGTCATGACCGATGACGTGGTCGAAGGTCGGGTCAGCGAGCCGTTGTTCCGGCGCACCATCGTCTGGATCAGCCTCAGCCGCCTCGCTGGCACCCTGCTGGCGCAGCTGCTGTTCCTGCCTTCCGCCCAGGCAATCGCCTGGGTGGCCAATTACGTTTGAGCCCTCACCCCTTCTGATCAAGCTCGGCATTCAGACGAAGGCTGCAGCGCCAAAAGAAGAAGGCCGGGACGAGCCCCAGCCAAGCCGCGCCAAACAGCACGTAGCGTACCGAATCCGTTCCGTATTCCGGCTTCAGCCATTCTGACAACATGCCGAAGAACAGCGGGCCGAACCCGAGCCCAATAAGGTTCTGGCAGAACAGCATCACTGCTGCGGCAATGGCCCGGGCGCGCATCGGCACCAGCCCTTGGGTGCTGGAATAGCAAGGGCCGTAATACAACGAATTGAGCACTGTCGGGACCATCAACAGCAACAGGGCCAGGCGCCAGTCTGTCATGAAATAGGCCGCAAAGGCCATTGGCGCGGCGATTACCATCCCGATGGCCGGTGCCGTCATCACATGGCGGCGATTGTGCTTGCCATAGCGATCAGCCAACCAGCCCCCCAACCACGTGCCAAAGGCCCCGGCGATCCCGCCCCACAGGCCAAACCAGAACCCAACCTCACCCGGGGTCAGGCCGTGGCTGCGCTGGAAGAAGATCGTCGTCCAGGTCGATTTGCCGTAAGACAGGAACGAGGCCGATGAACCTGCGGCCAGTAGCAGGATAAACGCGCGCGACCCGAAGATGCTCTTAAGCGCGTCCCACGTTGCCATCGTCGGCGCGGAGCTGCCCATGTTCAGCGAGGTTCCGTCGCGCCGGGGCTCCTTCAGCAAGACCAGCACCACCAGCGCGAGCAAAAGACCCGGGATGCCGACCCAGACGAAAGCGCCACGCCAGCCAACAGTGTCGGCCAGCACACCACCAATCAGCATGCCCAGCAAACCGCCGAGCGGAATACCCAGCGAATAGAACGCCAGCGCGGAGGCGCGACGGTTGGCCGGGACTTTGTCTGCAATCAGCGAATGAGCCGCCGGGGTGCAGCCCGCCTCCCCAACCCCAACCCCGATCCGGGCCAGGAGCAGCTGCGCATAAGTGGTCGCCATGCCGCTCACCGCGGTCATGGCTGACCATAGCGCCAGCGCCCCGGCAATCATACGGCCCCGATGCGTGCCAGGCCGATCGGCATAACGCGCGATCGGCAATCCCAGCACGGTATAGAACAGCGCGAAAGCGATGCCCGTCAACAACCCGATCTGGGTATCGGAAAGGTTCAAATCCCTCGCGATCGGCTCGGCCAGGATATTGACGATCTGCCTGTCAATGAAGTTGAAGATGTAAACGACCAGCAGCAACCACATGGTCAGCCGCACAGAGTCCCCGGCACGAACCGAAGAACGGGCCGAACCCGCCATCGCATCGCTCATTAATCATCCTCTCGCCGGGCGGTCGTTGCCGCCTTGATTCCCATCCTCGGCCAAGGTGACGGGCAGGCGCGACCGGGTCAACCCGGCTCAGGGATAAAGCAGGTATGCCTGCGAAGTTTCGGCCCAGGCGGCCTCATCATGGCCGGCAACGGCCTCAAGATCGCCCGCCTGTGCTGCCGGATCGTCAACCCATTCCCGCAGCGCAGGCCCGCCATTGATCACATCGATCGCAAGGCGATTGAACTCATACTCATAGGGGAAGTCCCGCCACAGCGCATATTCGGGATAGAGCTGGCGGATCGCCTTGAAGGCCAGCGCCTGCAAACGCCACGGGCGGAACGCGTGGTGGTCGTAAAAGCCACCCTCGGCGTGGATCATCAGCCCATTGCACAGCGTCTTGGCATGCTTGTGAAACGTCGGTTCAAACCAGCATTCGCGCAAGGCGCAGCCCGCCAGCCAATGCGCGGCCAGTCGCTGCATTTCGGCATGGACCGCCTTGGCATCGACATCGGGCGCGCCAAACAGCACTTCCAACGGACGGGTGGTGCCGCGTCCTTCAGACAGGGTTGCACCTTCCAGCATCACCGTGCCGGCATAGGCGCGCGCCATGTTGAGGCTTGCAGCGTTTGGACTGGGGTTGATCCAGATCCGGCTTTCCGGCCAGCCCCACCCCGGCCCACTCTCAGGCGTCCAGCCTTCCATCGTGACCACGCGGTAGGGAACGTCGAGCCGGTTCTCCGCGATGAACCACTGGCCCATCTCACCCAGCGTCAACCCGTGGCGCATTGGCATTGGCCCTGCACCAACAAAGCTTTCCTGCCCCGGCACCAGCAGCGTCCCCTCAACCGGACGTCCGGCTGGATTGGGGCGATCAAGCACCCACACTTCCTTGCCGGTGCCCGATGCAGCCTCCAGCAGGTAAAGCAACGTGGTGACAAAGGTGTAGATCCGGCAGCCCAGGTCCTGCAGGTCGAACAGGAAGACATCGGCCGTGGACATCATCTGCCCGGTCGGGCGCCGGACTTCGCCATAAAGGCTAAAGATCGGGATGTTGTATTGCGGATCGAGTTCATCCGGCGTCTCGACCATGTTGTCCTGCTTATCGCCCTTAAGCCCGTGCTGCGGGCCAAAAGCCGCAGTCACGTTGATCCCGGCGGCGATTAGCGCATCAAGCGAATGGGTCAGGTCCGCGGTCACGCTGGCCGGGTGCGCCACCAGTGCCACGCGCTTGCCCACCAGCGGCGCGCGCAGCGCAGGATCGGCCAGCAGACGATCGATGCCGAACATCACGCTCATGCCGCCAGCTCCAGCGCGCGGCATTCACTGGCGTGAAATTCGGGCGCGCCGGTTCGGAAGGCCAATGCCCAATAGCGGTTGATGCCGTCTTCATCCTCGATGATCGCGTTCAGGGCCACGGTCGCAGGAAGCGGCAAAGCGGAGCGAATGTCCGCAACCAGCATCAGCTCGCTCGCATTCGCCGTTACCGCAATCTCCACCGCGGCGGGCGCATCGCGCATGCCTTCCCGGAAGGCGTCAAAGTCATAGCAGGCCCAGCGCGTGGACGGAGAAAGGTTGAACTCGCGATAGCTGGTGCCGTCGTGGCTCCAGAAAATCTCGAAGCAGGTCGTTTTCCAAAGGTTATCAAACCGGCCGGGCGCGGCGACGGCCGGAACGGCGATCTTTGCCACAGCGCCCTGCGCCACAAAGGTTGCGCGGCAACCGTCGGCGGTGGGGACAATATCGGCCGTGATCGAATGGATCGATCCCGGCGCGCAATCGGGGTGGAGAACCAGCGTCTGCATCGCTGCCTAATGCCCGGAGCCACCCCTGGCATCAAGCCGCTCTTCATGCAGCACTTGGGCTTGTCCGCAACCGCTGCTATGGGCCCGGCGCGATGACATACCAATCCAGCCTCCTGCGCCTGCTCGAAGAGCGTGGCTACATCCACCAGCTGACCGATGCCGAGGGCCTTGATGCCCTTGCCAGCAAGCAGGTCGTGCCCGGCTATATCGGCTTCGATGCGACCGCGCCTTCGCTCCACGTCGGCAGCCTGGTGCAGATCATGCTGCTGCGCCGGCTCCAGCAGGCCGGGCATAAGCCCATCGTGCTGATGGGCGGCGGAACGACCAAGGTGGGCGATCCGTCGGGCAAGGATGAAAGCCGCAAGCTGCTGACCACCGAAACGATCGCGGCCAACATCGCTTCGATCCGCCGGGTCTTTGAACGGTTCCTGACCTTCGGTGATGGCCCAAGCGATGCGATCATGGTCAATAACGATGATTGGCTGGGGCAACTCGGTTACGTTGACCTGCTGCGCGAAGTTGGCCCGCACTTCACGATCAACCGGATGATGACCTTTGATTCGGTCAAGCTCCGGCTTGAGCGTGAACAGCCGCTGACCTTCCTCGAATTCAATTACATGATCCTTCAGGCCTACGACTTCCGGGAACTGGCCTTGCACCAGGGCTGCCGCCTGCAAATGGGTGGCAGCGATCAGTGGGGCAATATCGTCAACGGGATCGAGCTGTCGCGGCGGATGAACGGGATCGAGGTGTTCGGTGTCACCACTCCGCTCCTGACCACGGCCGACGGGGCCAAGATGGGCAAGACTGCCGCGGGCGCCGTCTGGCTTAACGAAGATGCCCTGCCCGGTTACGATTTCTGGCAATACTGGCGCAACACCGATGATCGCGATGTGGGCAAGTTCCTGCGCCTGTTCACCGACCTGCCGCTGGAAGAGATCGCGCGGCTGGAAGCCCTGCCAGGGGCTGAAATCAACCAGGCCAAGATCGTTCTGGCCAATGAGGTGACCCGCCTGTGCCGCGGCGATGAAGCCGCCAAGGCTGCCGAAGCAACGGCCGCGGCAACCTTTGCTGGCGGCGGTGTCGGGGAAGACCTGCCCGAGCTTTCGTTGCCGGCGGAAGGTCTGGGGCTGATCGATGCCATCGTCGGGATCGGCTTTGCCGCCAGCCGTGGTGAAGCCAAGCGGCTGATCGCCGGTGGCGGCGCCCGGGTTGATGGGGAAAGCATTACCGACGAATCGCACCACATTACGGGTGGGTCCGAGGTCCGCATTTCAGCGGGAAAAAAGAAGCACGGCGTGCTTCGCCCGGCCTGACATGCTTAAGAGGAAATAAGCGCCTCAAGTTTACGCTTTCTTTGTCCATTTTCGCGAGAATGCGGGCCTACCAACCTTCATGGAGGCGGACTGGGCATGGGATCGGGAGCGCAATTGACAGTAACCGATCTGCGCCAGGCAACCCGGCACCCTGTGGAATACAGGGTGACGGGCGAACACCGTCGGCTTGGAGACGTCGATCTCAAGATCATCAATATCTCAGCCCACGGGTTCATGACCGAAGGCGATTGCACCCTGCAACGCGGTGAACGGATTGTTATCCGCCTGCCGCAATTGGGGCAGATTGAAGCGCACATGATCTGGATGACCAACGGTCGAGCCGGCTTCCAGTTTGAGCGCATCATCCGGCTTGAAGACTTTATGAAGCTGGTTGACGCGCTCCAGCCCAATCCACGGCTTCGCCCCCTACGTCGGTGACAAGCTGTTGCCAGCAATCGACGAAGCACACGTTTCCGGCTTGATATAGTATAACATAGCGCGTAAATCGCGCACCATGTTGAAACATACCCTTAGCCTTGCCGCACTGGCCATCACCCTTGCTCCCCACACCGCATTCGCTGGCGAGGAACACGGGACCGGACCCCACGACGATGCCCATTCCGATGACCAGGGGATCGTGGTGGTTGGTCACCCGCCGGTCGATTTCAATCTGCTCAACAGCACCAGCACCATCGAGGGCGACACGCTTGATGTCAGCCTGCGCGGACAATTGGGCGAGACGCTTGCCAGCCTCCCCGGCGTTTCGGCCACCTCGTTTACACCCGGCGCCTCGCGACCCGTGCTCCGTGGCTTTGATGGTGACCGAATCCGCGTTCTGACCGACGGGATTGGCGCGATTGACGCCTCCAGCGTCTCGGCTGACCATGCTGTGGTCTTCGATGCCCTGACGGTCGATCACATCGACGTGCTCCACGGCCCCGCAGTGCTGTTGTTCGGTGGCCAGGCAATCGGCGGAGCCGTCAATGCACTCGATAAGCGCATACCACGCGCGGTTCCCGATGGCGTCAGCCTTGATGTGCTGGGATCCTATGGCTCGGCAGCGAATGAGCGCGCGATGTCCAGCGCCGCGCAGTTCCGGCTTGGCGATCGCTGGGCCGCCAGTGTCGACGCGGCCTGGCGCAAGAGCGACGATCTTGAAGTACCCGGCTTCGTCAATTCGCCCAGTCTGCGTTCGGATCTCTTGACCGAGGCAGCCGAATACCGCGCCCAGGGTGATGCTGCCGAAGCCGACGAATTTACCGAACTTGCCAACCTGACCGGCAAGGTGCCCAACACGGCCACCCGCAGCACCACCTTTGGCGCGGGCCTGGCCTTTATCGATGCCGGTGGGAACCTGGGCATATCGGTGCAGCGTCAGGACATGCGCTATGGCCTACCGTCACGCCCGGGTGCGGGCCATCACGATGGCGGCGACCATGGCGAAGCCCCGGTCTCGATCGACCTTGGCCAGACCCGCGTCGACCTGCGCGGCGCCGTTGAGCTTGGCGACGGGCTGTTCGACTCGATCCAGGTGCGGGGCGCCTTTGGCGACTATCAGCATATTGAATTCGAAGGCGACGAGGTTGGCACGACCTTCACGGGACGCGGCGTTGAGGCCCGCGCCGACCTTGTCCAGAACGGCAACGGCGGCTGGCGTGGACGCAGCGGAGTGCAATACTTCACCCGCAACCTCTCGATCGTCGGCGCCGAAGCTTTCGCTCCGTCGAATGACGTCGCCCGATTTGGCGTGTTCACGCTGCAATCGATCCGCCTTGGCCAGATCGAGCTTGAAGGCGCAGGTCGCTATGAGCGCGCCACTGTTCGCGCAAATGCGGTAGGCTTCCAGCGCACCTATGACCTGTGGAGCGGTTCGACCGGGGCGACATGGCGCTTCGCCCCCGGCTGGAAGCTGGGTGCCAGCTACATTCGCGGCGCGCGCGCTCCTGCGCCCGAAGAGCTGCTCTCTGATGGCCTTCACGTCGCAACGCAGTCATACGAACTCGGCAATTCGACCTTCCGCCCAGAGACCAGCAATGGCGGCGAGGTCTTCGTGCGATACGATGGCGGTAAGACCAGCCTCTCCGTTACAGGCTACCTGACCGATTTCGACAGCTTCATCGCCGCCTTGCCCAACGGCACTGAGAACGATGGTTTCCCAGTGTTCGAATATCGTCAGGGCGGTGCTCGTTTCCAGGGGTTCGAGGCATCGGCCAGCGCCAAGCTCCTCGACTGGACCAATGGTGGCCTGACGATCGATGCCCAAGCGGATTACACCCATGCCGAACTTAAGGATGTCGGCCCGGTGCCGCGCATTCCGCCATTGCGGCTACGCGGCGGGGCCGGGCTTGAGTTTGGCCCATTACACCTGCGTGGAGAGGTGGAATGGAACGACAAGCAAGACCGGGTTGGCAGTTTCGAAACCCCAGTTGCCAGCTTTACGCTCGTCAATCTCTCTGCCGTCTGGCACGCCATGGGGGATGAGGGTCCGTTGACCCTCAGCCTGTCGGGCAACAACCTGTTCAACGTGTCCGCCCGCCGCGCCGCCTCGTTCACCCGCGATTTCGTGCCGCTCGCCGGCCGCGACATCCGGTTGAGCGCGAAGCTTTCCTTCTGAGGAAAGAAGCACGTCCCCGCTTGGCAAGCGTCTTTGGCGCTGCCATGCCGCGGGCGTGAGTATTCCGACCCATCCGCTGCAGATCCGCGACTATCGCCTGGTCTGGCTTGCGCGGTTCGCATCGGTTGCTGCCACGACTGCGATGGTCGTGGTCGTGGCAGCGCAAACCTATCAGATTGCGCGAACCGACTATGGTTACGATACCAAACAGGCGGCCTTCCTGATCGGCACGCTGGGGCTGGCCCAGTTCATTCCATTCCTGCTGCTGACTCCCATTGCCGGACTGGTGGCCGATCGCATGGATCGGCGCTTCGTCGGTGCAGCATCGATGCTGCTCGATCTGATTGTGGCAATCGGCCTGATTGCGGCCAACACGCTTGGCCTGGTCAGCCTGCCGCTGCTGTTTGTCATGGCCTCACTGCACGGGGCCGCGCGCGTATTCATCGGGCCGGCCATCAGTTCTATCGTGCCCAATGTCGTACCCGCAGAGCTCCTGCCAAAGGCTGTCGCGACCGGCTCAATCGCCTGGCAGAGTGCCTCGGTACTTGGCCCGGCGCTGGGGGGCTTCCTGCTCGCGCGCGGTGATGCCCAGCCCTATGTCTGGTCGGCCGTACTCCTGACGATCGCCATTACCGGCCTGCTGTTGATCAAGCCCCTGCCGATCAAACCGAAAAGCGCCGAGCCACCGCTGCGCCAGATGGCCGAAGGCGCCCGCTTTGTCTGGCGTGAACGGTTCCTGCTGGGTTGCGTCTCGCTCGATCTGTTCGCCGTGCTACTGGGCGGGGCCACCGCCATGTTGCCAGCCTTTGCCTATGACGTGCTCCATGTCGGCGATGAAGGCCTTGGCCTGCTGCGCGCGGCGCCGGCGCTGGGCGCCGCCTTGGTGGCGCTGTTCCTGGCGTTCTTCCCGCTCTCGCGCAATGTCGGCCCGAAGATGCTGTGGGCCGTGGCCATATTTGGGCTGGCAACGTTGGCCTTTGGTCTGTCCAAGAGCTTCCCCTTCTCGCTTGCCATGCTGGCGCTGCTCGGCGGGGCTGATCAGGTTTCGGTTTTCGTGCGCGGCACGCTGGTCCAGCTCAACACGCCGGATGACATGCGCGGCCGGGTCTCCTCGATCTCGGGCCTTGCGATCTCCGCGTCCAACGAACTGGGCGAAATGCAGTCCGGCCTGGCTGCCGGGCTGTTTGGCGCGGTCTGGGCCGTTACCCTGGGCGGCGTTGGCGCGATTGTGGTCACAGTGGCCTGGGCCATGCTATTCCCCGAACTGCGCCGCGCAAAGACCTTTGCCCCGCAGTACCGTCATGTTCCCCAAAAGAAGGATCCGCACCATGAAGGCTGATTCCGTCCTCGCCACGATCGGCAACACCCCGCACATCCGCTTGGCGCGCATGTTCCCCAACCATGAAGTTTGGGTAAAGTCTGAGCGCACCAATCCTGGCGGCTCGATCAAGGACCGCATTGGCCTGGCCATGATCGAAGCTGCCGAGGCTGATGGCAGCCTGAAGCCGGGTGGCACGATCATTGAGCCGACCAGTGGCAATACCGGGATTGGCCTCGCCATGGCCGCCGCGGTCAAGGGCTACAAGCTCGTCCTGGTCATGCCGGAATCGATGTCAGTCGAACGCCGCCGTCTGATGCTGGCATATGGCGCCACCTTTGACCTGACCCCGCGCGAAAAGGGCATGAAGGGCGCAATCGAACGGGCGCACGAACTGGTCGCCACCACCGCCGGGGCGTGGATGCCGCAGCAATTCGAAAACGCCGCCAATATCGCGGTTCACGTTCGCACCACGGCGCAGGAAATCCTGGCTGACTTTGCCGACACCCCCATCGATGCGTTGATCACCGGGGTCGGCACCGGCGGCCACCTGACCGGCTGTGCCGAAGCGCTCAAGGCCAAGTGGCCCGCGATGAAGGCCTGGGCGGTGGAGCCAACGCTGTCACCGGTCATTTCGGGTGGACAGCCCTCGCCCCACCCGATCCAGGGCATTGGCGCGGGCTTTATCCCGGCGAACCTGCACACCCAGGCCATCGACGGCGCGATCCAGGTCGATCCCGCCGACGCCAAGGAAATGGCCCGCCGCTGCGCCCGCGAGGAAGGGATGCTGGTGGGTATCAGTTCGGGCGCAACTCTCGCCGCGATTGCCCAGAAGCTGCCAGATCTGCCCGCCGGGTCGCGCGTGCTCGGCTTCAACTATGATACCGGTGAGCGCTACCTTTCGGTCCCGGACTTCCTGCCCGAGTAACCGGCCTAGAGGTCACGCGGTAGCAAAAGCCTCGACCGGCAGGGCCATGACCGCCTCGCTGCCCGCCTCGATCTTGCGGCGCAGCGCGGCGGCATCGGGGCAGAACCGCTCACCATAATAGCGTGCGGTGGTCAGCTTGGCTTCGTAGAACGCCTTGTCCCCCGCACCGCCGGCCAGAGCCGAAAGCGCTGCTTCACCCATCCGCAGCCATTGCGCGCCCAAGGCGACGATGCCCATGATGTGCATGTAATGGTGCGCACCGGCACCGACCTGGTTGGGGTTGGTCATGCCATTGGCCATGAACCACATGGTCGCGGCCTTCAGCTCGCCATTGGCAGCTTCAACCGCAGCCGCAAGGCTGGCCAGCTCCGGCTTGCCCTTGGCCGCTGCACAATCGGCATCGACCAGCGCAAAGAAAGCCTGGACCGCGCGCCCGCCGTTCTGAGCCAGCTTGCGGCCAACCAGATCCATCGCCTGAACGCCGTTGGCACCTTCATAGATCATGGCAATGCGGGCATCGCGCACGAACTGGCTCATGCCCCATTCCTCGATGTAGCCGTGGCCGCCGAAGACCTGCTGCATGTTGGTGGCCACGTCATAGCCCTTGTCGGTGCCATAGCCCTTGATCACCGGGGTCAGCAGGCTGATCAGATCATCCGCCGTCTGGCGCTCTTCCTCGCTCGCAGCCTTGTGGCTTAGGTCAACCTGAAGCGCACCCCACAGGCAGAGCGAGCGCATGCCTTCAGTGAATGCCTTAGCATCCATCAGCATCCGCCGCACATCGGGATGGACAAACAGGGTGTCGGCCTTCTCGGCCGGTTCAGCAGCACCCGTCAGCGCGCGGCCCTGACGGCGATCGCCGGCGTACTTTACCGCGTTCTGGTAAGCCACTTCAGCCTGGGCCAGGCCCTGGATCCCCACGCCAAGCCGGGCCGCATTCATCATGATGAACATGGCAGCCAGGCCCTTGTTCTCCTCACCCACCAGGTAACCGGTCGCGCCGTCGTAGTTCATCACACAGGTGGCATTGCCGTGAATGCCCATCTTGTGCTCGATCGAACCACACGAAACCGCGTTGCGCGCACCCAGGGTTCCATCATCATCGACCAGCACCTTGGGCACGATGAACAGCGAAATGCCCTTGGTCGAGTCCGGGGCATCAGGCAGCTTGGCCAGGACCAGGTGAATGATGTTCTCTGCCAGATCGTGCTCGCCCGAAGAGATGAAGATCTTGGTGCCGGTGATCGCATAGCTGCCATCGGCCTGCGGCACAGCGCGGGTGCGGATCAGGCCCAGGTCGGTGCCGCACTGCGGCTCGGTCAGATTCATCGTGCCAAGCCACTCGCAGGTGACCATCTTTGGCACGTACTTGGCCTTCTGCTCAGGCGAGCCCTTGGCGAGAATGGCTGAGATCGCCCCGGCAGTCAGGCCCGGATACATCGAGAAAGCCTGATTGGCGGAAGACATGAACTCTTCCATCATCATGCCCAGCACGTGCGGCAGCCCCTGCCCACCAAACTCTTCCGGCACCGACAGGGTTGACCAACCGGCCTCGCGGAACTGGGCAAAGGCTGGCTTGTAAACCGCCGGCACCGTGACCGACCCGTCAGCATGGCGTGTGCAGCCTTCCTGGTCACCGGCCAGGTTGATCGGGGCGAGAACTTCGCCGCAGAACTTGCCGGCTTCCTCAACCACGGCCTCAACCATGTCCGTTGTCGCACCGCCAAAGCCGGGCAGCGCTGCATAGTTCTGGATACGCAGAACCTCGTTGATCAGGAAACGGGCGTCGCGCGTGGGAGCCTTGTAAACCGGCATGAGATCCTCGTTTGGATTGGTCGATCAGCCGCGGGGGGCGCGATCGATGTTTTCGACAAGCGTGATGAAGTCAGTCAGTTCCTTGATCGCCGCATCAATGTCCGCACGTTGCTGCTGCATGCGATCAACTTGCTGCTTGCAGCGGGCCACCGTTACGCGGCGCTGCTCGACCCGGCCATCGCCAAGGTCGTAAAGGTCGATCATTTCCTTGATCTCGGTCAGGCTGAAGCCGACATTCTTGGCGCGCATGATCCAGGCCAGGCGGGCCCGATCGCGCTTTGAATAGATCCGGCTCAACCCCTGCCGCGCGGGAGCAATCAGCCCTTCATCTTCGTAGAACCGAAGTGCGCGGGCGGTAAGCCCAAATTCCGCCGTCAGATCCGAGATGGTAAAACTTTCCCGAGCAAGCGCATCGGGGCGCTCAAGGTGCGCACCATCGTGGGCGGGAGGTAAGGAAACCGGCGAGTCCATCGAGGCCTCCTCTAGGTTCCCTTTACGTAAGCGTCAATTGTCGATCCGGATCAGGCGATCCCCGTCCAGTTTACGATAAAAGCAACTGACGGCCCCAGTGTGGCACGCCGGCCCCGCCGGGCGAACCAACATGACCAGCGCATCCTGATCGCAATCGACGCGGATCTCCTCAACCTTCAGCACATGGCCAGAGCTTTCACCCTTCATCCACAGCCGCCCGCGCGAGCGCGAGTGAAAATGGGCCAGGCCGGTCTCACGGGTTTTCGCCAAGGCCTCGGCATCCATATGCGCCAGCATCAGGATTTCGCGGCTTTCTGCATCGACTGCAACCGCAGTCATCAGGCCTGTTGCGTCAAAGCGAGGCTGGAACGTTGTGCCCTGCTCGCGGTCATCGGTCTCGGTCATGGTCGCTTCTTGTTGCACGATAACCACATGTGTCGACCAAAAAGTGCACGGCAATGGCTTGAAGCTTCCCTGCACCCGCAACTTCGGGGAAACAGGCGCTGCGGATAAGCAAGCGGCCAAGGTTCAGGGACCGGGCCGGCTCCCCACGATGGAGCCACCGCATGAGGGATTGGCGAGGCAGTCAAAGGGGGACTGCCTTATCGCGCAAGCGGCGCCAGACAGTTTCGTCACGAGGACGCCCGGGGCCATGCTCCGGGCGTTTTCTTTTCAGACCACGTCCAGCGCCTCGTCGAGCACACGGGCAAAGCAACCAACCACAACCCTGCCTGCACCGGCCCGTTTGAGCGCTTTGACGCAGGCATCGCTGGTTGAACCACTGGTAAGCACGTCATCCACCAGAAGGACCGACTTACCGTGCAAAGACCCGGCCTGCCTGGGATTGACCGTTATGGCGCCGCTCAGCGCCCGCATCCGGGCCGCGCGCCCCATGCCGCCCAGCATCGGTGTCGGCTTGCTTCGCACCAGTCCATCGACAAGCAGCGTAGCCCCCGTTGCCTTAGCCAACTCGCGCCCCAGCAAGGCCGACTGGTTGAATCCACGCCGCCAGAGCCGCCAGCGGTGGAGCGGGACCGGAACAATCACCCAATCCGCCTTCACCATGCTAAGCCTCTGCGCAATCAGCCGGGCGAGCAGCGGTGCAAGCGCGATCTTGCGCCCGTGCTTGAACCCAAGCACCAGGCGTCGCGAACCTTCGGTATAAAGGGTTGCCGCAGCAATCCCATCGTGCAGTGGTGGGTTCGCCAGGCATGGCGCGCAAACCGCCCCGTCGGGTGTGCCCTCGGCAAATGGGCGCTGGCAAAGGGCGCAACACGGGTCCCCCGGGATGGCCAGGTCCGACCAACAATCACTGCAAAGACCGCCCTGCCCCGCCAAGGCCGCTCCGCACAGCGGACAGCGCGGCGGGAACACCAGATCGACAAGCGGGGCAAGAGCGGCTGGAACCTGCATCAGCGGCAGACTATCGCTTGCACCTGCGCCGCGCGCAAGGCAGTGGCGGGACCGTGACTGGCCAGACCCCTCCCCAGATCTTCGCACCGCAGCGGCGATTGGCCGTTCGGCGGCGCGCGCTGGCGCTTCAGGCCAGGCCAGGTGCGGCCGATTACCTGATGGCCGATATGGCCGAGGACCTGATCGAACGGCTTGGCTTCCTGCGCCACGAACCCAAGCGCGCCCTGTTGATCGGCATGGTTCCAGATGGTCTGGTGGCACAGCTCCGCGCCCAGGGGGCAAATGTTACTCTGGCTGAACCTGCCAGCGGATTTGCCGAAGAGGAACCGTTCCCGGAAAGCGGGTTCGACCTGATCGCCAGCCTCGGCACGCTCGACACCGTGAACGACCTACCCGGCGCTTTGATCCATATCCGCAATGCCCTGGCCCCGGGAGGGCTGGCAATTGCCAGCTTTGTCGGCGCCGGCAGCCTGCCGGCGCTGCGCGCCGCCATGTTGGAGGCAGATGGTGATCGCCCAGCTCCGCGGATGCACCCGGCGGTTGACGTCCGCGCTGGCGGACAATTGCTCCAACGCGCCGGCTGGGCCGATCCGGTAATCGACAGCCGTCCGCTCGACGTGCGTTTTCGCCACCTCTCGAGCCTGATCGATGATCTTCGCAGCCAGGCCCTGACCAATGTGCTGAACCACCCCGGACCGCCCCTTGGTAAGCGGCAGTTTTCAACTGTAGAAGAGCAGTTTGGCCGTGGTATCGTAGAACGATTCGAGATCGTTACGCTGAGCGGGTGGCGCCCTTCGACAAGCTCAGGATGAACGGTTAAGCGCTGCCTGGGCCGCTGCCAACCGCGCGATCGGCACCCGGTATGGCGAAGCGCTGACGTAATCGAGCCCCACAGCTTCGCAAAAGACGATCGAAGCCGGATCACCGCCGTGCTCTCCGCAGATCCCCAACTTTAGGTCAACCCGGGTCTGGCGCCCGCGCTCCGCAGCAAGTTCGACCAGTTGGCCAACACCCTCGACATCAAGGCTGACGAAGGGATCACGAGGATAGATCCCCTGCTCGACGTACGGCGTCAGAAAGCGCGCCGCATCATCCCTCGAAACGCCAAGAGTTGTTTGCGTCAGATCATTGGTTCCAAATGAAAAGAACCTTGCCTCCTCGGCAATTTCCCCCGCCATCAAGGCAGCACGCGGTAGTTCGATCATGGTTCCGACCAGATAATCCACCCGGCGCCCCTGCTCGGCAAACACGGCCTCGGCCGTGCGCTCGACCAACGCCTTCAAGATCGCCAGTTCCTTGCGGGTGGCAACCAACGGGATCATCACTTCAGGCACCGGCGCCTCGCCGCTTTCCGCAGCGACTGCACAGGCCGCCTCGAAGATCGCCCGCGCCTGCATTTCGTAGATCTCGGGGAACGTAATCCCCAAGCGGCAGCCGCGGTGCCCCAGCATCGGGTTGAACTCGTGCAGCTCGCCGGCCCGGCGCTTGAGCGTTTCAACACCGATGCCAATTGCTTCGGACAGCTCGACAAAATCCGCCTCGCTGTGCGGCAGGAATTCATGGAGCGGCGGATCGAGCAGCCGGATGGTGACCGGAAGCCCGGCCATGACCGCAAAAATTGCCTGAAAATCGGCACGTTGCTCGGGCAACAGCTTGGTCAGCGCGGCACGGCGGCCGACTTCATCCTCGGCCAGGATCATCTGGCGCACGGCAGAGATGCGGCTCGCTTCAAAGAACATGTGCTCGGTGCGGCACAGGCCGATGCCCTCAGCCCCAAACTGGCGCGCCATACGGCAGTCATCGGGTGTCTCCGCATTGGTGCGAACCCGCATCCGCCGGTGCTGGTCGGCCCAGGCCATCAGCGTCCCGAAATCGCCAACCAGTTCGGGCTCGATCGTCGCCACCTTGCCGGCCATGACTTCGCCGGTGGTGCCATCAAGCGTGATGACATCACCCTCTTTCAATTCGCGCGCACCGACCTTGATCGTGCGGCTGGCCAGATCGATCGAGACGGCCGATGCACCGGACACACAGGGCCGCCCCATCCCGCGGGCAACCACTGCCGCGTGCGACGTCATGCCACCTCGCGCGGTCAGAATACCCTTGGCGGCGTGCATGCCGTGAATATCCTCAGGGCTGGTTTCAACCCGGACCAGAATCACCGCTTCACCCATGCCAGCGCGCTTTTCTGCGGCATCGGCATCGAGAACGATCGCACCCGAGGCGGCGCCTGGGCTGGCCGGAAGCCCCCGGGCCAGCACATCGCGTGGAGCCGACGGATCGAGCGTGGGGTGCAGCAGCTGGTCAAGCGCCATTGGATCGACGCGTCCGATCGCTGTCGCTTCATCGATCAGCCCTTCGCTGACCATATCTACCGCCATTTTGAGCGCAGCCTTGGCAGTGCGCTTGCCCGAACGGGTCTGAAGCATCCAAAGCTTTCCGCGTTCGACGGTAAACTCGATATCCTGCATGTCGCGGTAGTGCTTCTCAAGCAGTTCGAACACGCCAGCTAGCTCGGCATAGGCATTAGGCATGGCCTCTTCCATGCTCAGCGGCTTGGCTCCGGCCCGTTCCCGCGCAGCCTTGGTCAAATACTGCGGGGTACGAATGCCTGCGACAACGTCCTCACCCTGGGCATTGACCAGCCATTCACCGTAATAGGCCCTCTCACCCGTCGCGGGATCGCGGGTGAAGGCAACGCCAGTTGCACTGGTATCACCCATGTTGCCGAAGACCATCGCCTGGACGTTGACTGCGGTACCCCAGTCACCCGGAATGTCGTTCAGGCGGCGATAGACCTTGGCCCGATCGGAATCCCAGCTATCGAACACCGCGCGGATCGCGCCCCACAGCTGCTCATGCGGATCCTGCGGGAAGGAGCAACCCAGCTCACTTTGCACGATAGCCTTGTACTCGCTTACCAGAACCTGCCAGTGCGAAGCCTCCATATCAACATCAGCATGGAAGCCGTTGTCTTCCTTGGCAATTTCAAGCGCATCTTCGAAGAGGTGGTGATCGATCCCAAGCACCACATCTGAATACATCTGAATAAAGCGCCGGTAGGAATCCCAGGCAAAACGGGGATCACCCGATGATGCCGAAAGCCCCTCTACCGTCGCATCATTGAGGCCCAGGTTAAGCACCGTGTCCATCATTCCGGGCATAGAGACCCGCGCGCCCGAGCGGACTGAAACCAGCAACGGATCGGCCGGATCGCCAAACCTTTTGCCTGCCGCCGCTTCGATATGCCCAAGCGCAGTTTGCACGTCGGCCTTCAGGCTGGCTGAAAAGTCACCGCCTTCTGCCAAGTAGCGAACGCATTCCTCGGTCGTGATGGTGAACCCTGGCGGCACCGGCAGGCCAATTCCAGCCATCTCGGCCAGGTTGGCGCCTTTTCCGCCGACTACAGTCTTGTCCTTCGCCCGGGGATCACTGTGGCAAACGCCGCCGCCGAACGCGAATACGTATGTAGTCATGGAAAACCGCCATTGCTGAAACCGGCGATTCGCTTGCCGGTGTGCGGTGTCCCTAGCCCTCGATCTTTCCGAAGTCAGCCACTTTGTGCACTGCAGCACGGAAAGCCGCAAGCAAGCCTAACCGCGCCGCGCGCTTGGCCGGATCGGCATCGTTGACCGTCACAGACTCGAAGAAGGCGTCGATTGGCGCACGCAGCGTGGCCAGCGCAGCCATCGCGCCGGCAAAATCCTCGACCGCGATTGCAGCATCGGCCTGCGGCCCCGCCGCATGCAACGCCGCCGACAGCGCCGCTTCAGCCGGTTCAGGGGCCGAATTGGTCACACCGGCTTCGAACTCTTCCTTCTTCAGGATATTGGCGGCGCGCTTGTAGCCGGCGAGGAGGTTGGCGCCATCCTCGGTCCCGACAAAGGCTTGAAGCGCATGGACGCGGGCCAGCAGGCGGACAAGATCATCCTCGCCGCCGAGGGCGAAAACCGCATCGATCAGGTCGTGGCGCACGCCGGCTTCACGCTGCTGGACCTTGAGGCGATCAGCGAAGAAAGCCAAAACATCACCCTCAGCCACGCCAAAGCGCAACGCATTGACGGTCACGATCTGAATAATGCCCAGCGCAGCACGGCGCAGCGCGAAGGGATCCTTTGAGCCAGTCGGCTTCTCATCAATCCCGAAGAAGCTGCGGATGGTGTCCAGCTTGTCTGCCAACGCCACCGCAACCGTCACCGGCGCGGTCGGCACGTCATCGCCCTGCCCGACCGGCTTGTAGTGATCGCGGATCGCGTCAGAAACGGCATCACCCAATCCTTCGGCACGGGCATAGTAACCACCCATCAGGCCCTGAAGCTCGGGGAATTCGCCAACCATTTCGGTGACGAGATCGGCCTTGCACAGGCGCGCTGCCAGTTCGGCCTCATCGGCGCTGGCGCCCTTGATTACGCCCTCCTCCACCAGCCAACGCGCCAGCTTGGCGACCCGCTCAACCTTGTCGGCTACGGTGCCCAGCTTTTCGTGGAAGGTGATCCGCTCAAGCTTTTTCGCCTGATCCGACAGCGCGGTCTTGCGATCCTGCTGCCAGAAGAACCGCGCGTCTGACAGGCGCGCGGCCAGCACCTTGCGATTACCGGCGACAATCGCCGCGCCGCCATCGGCAGCGGCAATGTTGGCGGTGCAGACGAAAGCATTGGCCAGCTTGCCGGCCGCATCCTCGCAAACGAAATACTTCTGGTTGGTCCGCGCGGTCAGCTGGATCACTTCGGGCGGCACTTCGAGGAACTGTTCGTCAAACCGGCCGAGTAGCGGCACGGGCCATTCAGTCAGCCCGGCGTTCTCGATAACCAGGCCTTCGTCCTCGACCAGCTTGAGGCCCGCCGCAGCGGCAGCCTCGCTCGCCTTGGCGCGGATCGCATCCTGGCGCTCGACATGGTCGACGATGACATGGGCAGCGCGCAACTTGGCGGCGTAATCATCAACACCATCGATGCTGATTTCGCCGCTGGAATGGAAGCGGTGGCCCTTGGTCAGGCGTCCGGCCTTGATCCCGCCGACTTCGCAATCGACCACCTGCCCATCGAACAGTGCGACAATGGCCGAAAGCGGCCGCACCCAGCGCAGGCTTTCGGTGGAGATCGAGGGAGCGCCCCAGCGCTGTGACTTGGGCCAGGGGAAAGCGCGGATGATCGCCGGTATCGCTTCAGCCAGAACTTCAGCCGTGGCGCGTCCCGATTTTTCCGTGATCGCAAAGAGCACGCCATCGCGCTCAACCAGCTGGTCTTCGGTCAGCCCGGTCTTGCGCAGGAAACCTTCCAGCGCCTGCGGCGGGGCACCAACGCGCGGCCCCTTCACTTCTTCCGAGACCGCTGCCGTCGCTTCTGGCAGACCACGCGCGATCAGCGCCAGGCGACGCGGGGTTGACCAGACGGCGACTTCGCCTGCGGTAACGCCGGCCGCTTCCATTTCCTTGCGGAACAGCTTTTCCAGATCGGCGCGCGCACCGGCCTGCATCCGCGCCGGGATTTCTTCGGAGCGCAGCTCAAGCAGGAATTCGCTCATACCGTCCACCCCGGATACTTGGCTTCCCATTCGGCCTTGTTCTTTTCGATCCACGCCTGGCACGATCCCTTGGCAAGATCGCGGACCCGGCCAATGTAGCTGGCGCGTTCCTGGACCGAGATCACGCCGCGTGCCTGCAGCAGGTTGAACAGGTGGCTGGCCTCGATCGCCTGATCATAGGCGGCCAGCGGCACTTGCGCCGCGATGCAGCGCTGGCACTCCGCCTCGGCGTGCTGGAAGCCCTTGAACAGCTGTTCGGTGTCCGCCACTTCGAAGTTGTACTTCGAATGCTCCTGCTCGTTCTTCAGGAACACGTCGCCATAGGAAACGCCTTCGGCATTGAAGGCCAGGTCATAAACGTTGTCGACGCCCTGGATGTACATGGCGAGCCGCTCAAGCCCGTAGGTCAACTCACCTGCAACCGGCTTGCAGTCAAACCCGCCAACCTGCTGGAAATAGGTGAACTGGGTTACTTCCATCCCGTCGCACCAGACTTCCCAGCCCAAACCCCAGGCGCCCAGCGTCGGACTTTCCCAGTCATCCTCAACAAAGCGGATATCGTGCGCCAGCGGATCAACGCCAATTTCGGCCAGCGATTGCAGGTAAAGCTCCTGCAGATTTTCCGGGTTCGGCTTCAGGATCACCTGGTACTGGTAATAGTGCTGCAGGCGGTTAGGGTTCTCACCATAGCGGCCGTCAGTCGGGCGGCGGCTCGGCTGCACATAGGCAGCCTTCCACGGCTCTGGCCCCAAGGCGCGGAGCGTGGTCGCAGGGTGGAAGGTGCCGGCGCCCATGCGCATGTCATAGGGCTGCAGGATCAGGCAGCCCTGCGCGCTCCAGAACGCATGGAGCCGCAGGATCATCTCCTGGAACGAGAGCGGGCGGGTATTGTCCGTCATGGTCGAGGCCTTTGGCGGATGGGCGGTTTCTGGTCAACCGGAGAGCGGCAAGGTTGCGTCAACTGCGATCATTCATCGACGGGCATGAAAGCTGCGCTATAGCTGTGCCATGTTTGCGCGCCTGATTGCCCCTGTCGCCCTGTTGCTCGGCACTGTCGCCAGCGCCCAGCAATCGCTGCCCACGCCGCAGCCGGTGGTGGCAGAGCCGGTGCCGGCTGATGTCCACCCGGCAATGTGGAAGGTCAGCGATGCCGATACCACGATTTACCTCTTCGGTACGATCCACTTGCTCCCCAAAGGGCTCGACTGGTTCCGCGGCCCCGTCGCACAGGCTTTTCGCGGAGCGGGTGAACTGGTGACAGAAATTCCCGAGGTTGATCCTGCCGACAGCCAGGCCGTGCTGCTGAAGCGCGGAATTTTGCCGGCCAACCAGAGCCTGCGCGATCAGATGTCACCAGCCGAGCGTGCCAGGTTTGAGCAGACCCTTGCTGGGTTTGGCCTGCCGCCCGCAGCCTTTGACCGCTTCAAGCCTTGGTATGCTGCTGTCGTACTCACCACCTTGCCGTTGAATCGCGGTGGCTATTCACTGGCTAATGGGGTGGAAACAGAACTTGCTGCCCGTAATCAGGCGTTGGGCCGCCCACGGATCGGGCTGGAAACGCTCGATTACCAACTGGCGCTGTTCGATGGCTTCCCGGCGAAAGTCCAGCGCCGCTATCTGTTCGAGGTTATCACTGCGCTCCCCGGTATCGATAAGGATGTTGGCGAGATGGTCGAAGCCTGGCGGACCGGCGACGCCGCCAAGCTGGCCACGCTGATGAATGCCGAAGAAGACGATCCCGCCATGGTTGAGGCACTGCTGGTCAGGCGCAACAAGGCCTGGGCGCAATGGATCAGGGCGCGCCTTGATCAGCCTGGCACCGCATTCATCGCGGTGGGCGCAGGGCATCTTGGTGGCAAGGGGTCGGTCCAGGATCAACTCAAGGCATTGGGGGTCAAGTCGGCTCGTGTTCAGTAGGTTGGCCGCAGCGCTGTTGGCGCTGCTGCTGGCGGCCTGCCAGCAAATTGAGAATGCCCGCCCCGCCTTGTGGCAGGTCGATGGCCCGAACGGCGAGCGCGCTTGGCTGCTCGGCACGATCCATGCCCTGCCGATGCCAATCAGCCTGGATAGCCCTGCCTTTGACCGCGCCATAACCCAAGCCAGCGGCCTTGTGGTTGAAGTCGCTGCGCTTGAAGATGACAAACGCACCGCGTTGATCTTTCATAAGTTGTCGGCGGTTTCCTCTGCCCAGCCTATTGAGGATCGGGCGAACCCGGCAGACCGCCCCCCCCTGGCAAAGCTGCTGGCTGACGCCAAGATTCCACCCGATCGCTTAAGCCAGATGGAAACCTGGGCTGCCGCCTTGGCGCTGGGCCAGGCGATCTCGGCCCGCAGCGGCGATGACAGCGGCAATGGAGCCGATCGGCTCGTCCTGAAGGCAATGCGCGGCAAGCCGCTGACTGAGTTTGAAGGCGCCGAGCGTCAGCTGGCGATTTTTGACGCCCTGCCCGAAACTGAACAGCGCGACCTGCTTTCCGCGGTGATCCGCTCTGCACAGAATGCCCCTGCGGATGGCCTGCGCCTGCAACAGGCCTGGCTCAGCGGCGATATTGCCGCGCTTGAGTCGCTCGACCACCAGGGGCTGCTGGCCGATCCAGAATTGCGCGAAGCACTGCTGGTACGCCGCAATTCGGCGTGGATCGCGCAGCTCTTGCCGATGCTTCAGCGCGGCGAGCAGCCTCTCGTCGCGGTTGGCGCATTGCACTTGGTCGGGAAAGATGGGCTGGTTGCCCAGCTTCAGGCAAAGGGATTCAAGGTTTCCCGCCAGCAATAGCCTTGCATTTCCTGCCCATTGCCGCTAACGGCCCGCGCTTCCCGTCATGGTCATCCCTGGAGGCGTGACGGAGAAGAACTGTAATCCAGAGTTTTGAAAGGCAATGCAATGAGCGATACGCTGCACCTGCCGGCCGAGACGCGCGAACGGGCTGGCAAGGGAGCCTCCCGTGATCTGCGTCGTAATGGCCGCGTCCCCGCCGTCGTCTATGGTGGCAATGAAGAGCCCCTGGCGATCCACGTCGAAGAAAAGCTGCTGGTCAAGCAGCTTGGCACCGGCCACTTCTTCAATTCGATCGTTGAAGTCGAAGTCGGCGGCAAGACCGTGCGCACGCTCCCCAAGGACGTTGCCTTCCACCCCGTCACCGATCGTCCGATCCACGCGGATTTCCTGCGCGTTTCGAAGGACCACAAGGTTCACGTGAACGTGCCGGTGCACTTCGCCAACGAGGATGCGTCGCCGGGCCTGAAGCGCGGCGGCGTGCTCAACATCGTGCTGCACGATCTTGACGTCGTCTGCTCGCCCGACAACATCCCTGACGAAGTCGTGATCGACGTTACCGGCCTCGAAGTTGGCGCCTCGATCCACATTCACGACATCAAGCTGCCCGCCGGTGTCACCGCTGCCCACGCCGATCGCGACGACACCGTTGCCACGATCGTCGCGCCTTCGGGCCTGCGCAGCGAAGAAGGCGACAACAGCAAGACCGAAGCCGGCGAATAAGCCCTTCAGGTTGACCGGGGCGGCCCTGCTGCCCCATCAGAAGCCGGACCGCAGCGATGCGGTCCGGTTTTCTTTTGACCATACCAGTTTGGGAGAACACGCGTGCAGCTTTGGGTCGGCCTTGGCAATCCGGGTCCGCAATATGCCCTGCACCGGCACAATGTCGGCTTCATGGCGATCGATGCGATCGGCGAGGTGCATGACTTCGGACCCGAGACTAAGAAGTTCCAGGGCTGGCTGCGCGAAGGCCGGATCGGCGGGCAAAAGGTGCTGCTCTTGAAGCCGGCAACCTTCATGAATGAGAGCGGTCGCGCGGTCAGCGAGGCGCTGCGCTTTTACAAGCTGGGTGTCGATGCGCTGACAGTGTTCCATGACGAGCTCGACCTTGCGCCGTTCAAGGTCAAGGTTCGGCAGGGCGGCGGCCTCGCCGGCCACAACGGTTTGCGGTCGATCGACCGGCACTTGGGCCCGGAATTCCGCCGCGTGCGGATTGGCATCGGCCATCCCGGCCACAAGGACCGGGTGACCGGCCATGTCCTTGGAAATTATGCCAAGGCAGAAATGGACGATCTGGCCGACATGCTGGGTGCGATCGCCGCCGAGGCCGATTGGTTGGCGAAGGGTGAGGATACCCGCTTCATGAGCGACCTGGCCCTGCGACTGCAGGACTGAGCCATCGGCAAAGCGCGACGCGGGCCAGAATTACCAGAGCCCGCTAGCCAAACCGGCCCGCGGCCGCTAGTGCGCCCCGACCCCGAGTTTGGAGTGCGAGATGGGATTTCGTTGCGGTATCGTTGGCCTGCCTAATGTCGGCAAGTCCACCCTGTTCAATGCGCTAACCGAGACGCAGGCCGCGCAGGCTGCGAATTATCCGTTCTGCACGATCGAGCCCAACGTCGGCAATGTCGGCGTGCCCGATCCCCGCCTTGATAAGCTGGCCGCGATCGCCGGCAGCCAGAAGATCATCCCGACCCAGCTCGGCTTTGTTGATATCGCCGGGCTGGTGCGCGGCGCCAGCAAGGGTGAAGGCCTGGGCAACCAGTTCCTGGGCAATATCCGTGAAGTGGATGCCATCGTCCACGTGCTGCGCTGCTTTGAAAACGATGACATCCAGCATGTCGACAACCGCGTCGACCCGGTGTCCGATGCCGATACGGTTGAAACCGAACTGATGCTGGCGGATCTGGAAAGCCTGGAAAAGCGGGTCCCTGCCGCCCAGAAAAAGGCCACCGGTGGAGACAAGGAAGCCAAACTGCTCGCCTCGGTCCTGACCCCGGCGCTGGAACTGCTGCGCGATGGCAAACCCGCCCGCCTTGCCCGCCCTGAGGGCGAGGAAGAGCTGCGCCTCTTCAACCAGGCCCAGCTGCTTACTGCCAAGCCGGTACTTTATGTCTGCAATGTCGAGGAAGAGAGCGCCGCCACCGGCAACGCCTTCTCCGCGGCCGTGTTTGAAAAGGCCAAGGCCGAAGGCGCCAATGCCGTAATCGTTTCAGCCGCGATTGAAAGCGAGCTGATTGGCATGGAGCCGGACGAACGGATGGTCTTCCTCGAAGAGCTTGGCCTGCACGAAACCGGTCTCGCCCGTGTGATCCGCTCGGGCTATGACCTGCTGCACCTGATCACTTTCTTTACCGTCGGCCCCAAGGAAGCCCGCGCCTGGACCGTTCACCGCGGGGCCAAGGCGCCGGAAGCTGCGGGCGAGATCCACTCCGACATGCAGCGCGGCTTCATCCGTGCCGAAACCATCGCCTTTGACGATTTCATCGGCCTGGGTGGTGAAACGGCGTGCAAGGATGCCGGCAAGCTGCGCCAGGAAGGCAAGGAATATGTGGTGCAGGACGGTGACGTGATGCACTTCAAGTTCAACGTCTGAGGCAGCCATGGCAGACGCGCTGCAGTATTTCGAAGACCTGGTGGTGGGCAGCACGGCGCGCTTTGGCCGCTATGAAGTGACGCGTGAAGAAGTGATCGAATACGCCAGCAAGTACGATCCACAGCCCTTCCACCTTGATGACGAAGCGGCCGCAAAGACGCATTTCGGCCGCCTCTCAGCCAGCGGCTGGCACACCTGCGCCATGACCATGCGAATGCTGGTCGATAACCTGAAAGAGCACCGCCAGGCCGGCCTTGGCTCACCGGGGCTGGATGAACTGCGCTGGCTGAAGCCGGTCTATCCTGGTGATGTGCTCCGTGTGGAATCCGAACTGCTGGAAAAGACCCGCAGCCGCTCGCGCCCCGAAATGGGCAGCTTCAAATCGATCATTTCGGTCTTCAACCAGGATGACGTGAAGGTCATGACCTTCCGCTCGATCGGGCTGATTGCGGTGCGCGAACCGGGTGCAACCGACTAGCGCCGTCCAAACAGCTTCTCGACATCCTCCAGAGCCAGTTTGACCCAGGTCGGTCGGCCGTGGTTGCACTGGCCCGAGCGCGGCGTGCGCTCCATTTCGCGCAGCAGGGCGTTCATTTCGGCGACGGAGAGGGGCCGTCCAGCCCGCACTGAGCCGTGACAGGCCATGGTCGCGAGGACGTGGTCAAGCCGCTCTTCCAGCAAAAGCGCCGCGCCATTTTGGGCAAGGTCATCGGCAATATCGCGGACCAGCGCCTGGACATCGCCACCCGCCAAAGCCGCCGGGACCGCGCGGATTAGCATCGCGTCCGGGCCGAAGCGTTCCAGTGCAAGGCCGTGTGCGGCGAGTTGCGGAGCAGCTTCAGCCACCCGGTCGCAGTCGGGCTCGTCCAGTTCGACCACTTCGGGGATCAGCAGCGCCTGCGATGCGGCCATGGCCCCTTGCGCACCAGCAGCCTTAAGCCGTTCCAGCACAAGCCGTTCATGCGCAGCGTGCTGGTCAACGATCACCAGCCCATCCTCGGCCTCGGCCACGATATAGGTGTTGGCAACCTGCCCGCGGGCCACACCGAGCGGGTGGGAAACTGCTGGTTCCGGGGCGGCATCGGCCATTTCGGCCTTAGCGGCAGGAGCAAGCACCGAAGCCTCGTAACCGCGCCAGGCCTGCCCGGCATCGCGGACGGCTGTGGGGGCATAATTGCGTGTAAACAACGATCCAAGAGCAGGCGCGGGTTCGCGGCTGATCGGCTCTGCCTGCCAATTGGCCATGGCGGGCCCGGCTGGCGCCTGAGCTGAGCGCTGCCCTGCCCCTTCCAGTGCGTGGCGCAGGCCAGAGACGATGAAGCCGCGGACAAAGGCCGGATCGCGGAAACGGACCTCGGTCTTGGCCGGGTGGACGTTCACGTCGACTTCCTCGGGCGGCAGGTCAAGGAACAGCGCCAGCACGGCATGGCGATCGCGCGCCAGCATATCCGCATAGGCCCCGCGCACCGCACCCACCAACAGCCGGTCTTTCACCGGCCGGCCGTTGACGAACAGGTACTGGTGATCGGCCACTCCGCGGTTGAAGGTGGGCAGGCCGGCCACGCCGGTCAGCCTCACAGGACCGCGTTCCAGCTCAATAGCAACCCCGTCTTCCGCCAGCTCGCGCGCTACCAGCTGAGCAACGCGGGCCGCCAGCGATTGCCCGCCCTGCACCGCCAGGACCCGGCGACCATCGTGCTCCAGCGTGAAACCGACTTCAGGCCGAGCCATAGCCAGACGACGGACGACATCGAGGCAGGCGGCGTATTCGCTGCGCGGGGAGCGCAGAAATTTGCGCCGTGCCGGGATTTTTCCGAACAGGTCTTCAACCCGGATGCGAGTTCCGGGCGGAAGCGCGGCCGGCCCATCGGCAACCTGCTGGCCGTGATCGACCACCACCTGCCATCCGCCGTCAGCACCGCGCACGCGGCTTTCCATCGTGAAGCGGGCGACACTCGCGATCGAAGGCAGTGCCTCGCCACGAAAGCCCAGGGTCGCTACAAGTTCGATCGCTTCGTCAGGAAGTTTGGACGTGGCGTGACGTTCGAGAGCGAGAGCCATGTCTTCACGCGTCATCCCGCAGCCATCATCAGTCACTTCGATCAGGCCCAGCCCCCCCTCACCCAAGCGAACGGCGATGGTGATTGAACCCGCATCGATGGCGTTTTCGACCAGCTCTTTGAGCGCGGCGGCCGGCCGCTCCACCACTTCGCCGGCCGCGATGCGGTTGACCAAGGTCTCGGGAAGGCGGCGGATCACAGACATCGTCTTATTGCCCTAGCGATGAACCGCACCGATTTCGAGACGGAAGCGCATCGGCAATCCCCACCTTTCAGACAAATTTTTGGCCTTTGAGCGGCCCTTGCGGTAATGAGCCGCGATTCACGCCAACCTTCTCGCCTTTGACTTCTGCAATTCACGCAGTAAACGGCTGGAAAAATAACGGAAAATTCAATGGCCTCGTTCCTGTCCCGATTCTTCAAATTTGGCTCCCAGAACATGGCGATCGACCTCGGAACAGCGAATACGCTGGTCTATGTGCAGGATCGTGGCGTCGTGCTGAACGAGCCTTCGGTCGTCGCAATTGAGACGATCAACGGAATCAAGCGGGTCAAGGCCGTGGGTGATGACGCCAAAATGATGATGGGCAAAACCCCTGACAGCATCGAAGCGATCCGCCCGCTGCGCGATGGCGTGATCGCCGACATTGAGATTGCGGAAGAAATGATCAAGCATTTCATCCGCAAGGTGAACGGCAAGCGCACTTCGATGTTCTCGCCACCAGAAATTGTGATCTGCGTTCCCTCGGGATCCACCTCGGTTGAACGCCGTGCAATCCGCGATGCCGCCAGCAACGCCGGCGCCAGCCAGGTCTACCTGATCCTGGAACCAATGGCCGCCGCGATTGGGGCGGACATGCCGGTGACAGAGCCGGTCGGCTCGATGGTGGTCGACATCGGCGGTGGCACCACCGAAGTCGCCGTGCTTTCGCTGCGCGGCCTGGCCTATACTACCTCGGTCCGCGTTGGCGGGGACAAGATGGATGAAGCGATCGTTTCCTATGTCCGTCGCCACCACAACCTGCTGATCGGTGAAGCCACGGCTGAACGGATCAAGAAGGACTACGGCGTTGCCATGGTCCCGACTGACGGTATCGGCGAAACGATCCAGATCAAGGGCCGCGACCTTGTTAACGGCGTGCCCAAGGAAATCACCATCACCCAGGCGAACATCGCCGAGGCACTTTCTGAACCGATCGGCGCAATCATCGAAGGCGTGCGCATCGCGCTTGAAAACACCGCGCCCGAACTGGCAGCCGATATCGTCGACCAAGGCATTGTCCTGACCGGTGGTGGGGCTCTGATCCAGGGGCTGGACGATTACCTGCGCGAGGAAACCGGCCTGCCGGTGTCGATCGCGGAAGATCCGCTGTCCTGCGTTGCGCTGGGCACTGGCCGGGCGATGGAAGATCCGATCTATCGCGGCGTGTTGATGACGGCCTAAGCGGCCACTGAAGGGGAGTAGGCACCGCATGGCGCCGTCGTCGAACCGGCGCCCCGGCAGTTCCCGCAGGGCGCAGTACTCGACATTTCTGGGCTACGTCATCGCCTTCCTTGGCGTGGCTGCTGGTGTTGCGGTTCTGCTGATATCCTCGGGCAATCCCGGCGCCTTTTCCACCCTACGCAGCGGCGCGACCGACCTGGTCGCGCCTGCATCCGAGGCGGCAGCAGCCAGCCGCAGCGAGGGCCGTGGGGTCTGGTCAGCGCTGCAGGGCTATTTCACCTATGGCGTGCGCGTTGCCCGCAATGAGCAGGAACTCGCCCTAGCCCGGGTGCGGTTGGCTGAAGCGGAGGCCCTGAAAGAAGAGAATCGCCGGCTTAAGGCGCTGCTTGACCTAAAGGACAGTGAGCCGCAGCCTGTCGCCGTGGCCCGACTGATCGGTTCGACAGCTGCCAGCACCCGCCGCTTTGCCTTCTTGGGCGCCGGTCGGAACAAAGGCGTTGCCGTCGGCATGCCGGTTCGATCCCCGCTTGGTCTGATTGGCCGGGTGCTCGAAACCGGGGAACGCAGCGCCCGTGTGCTGCTTATTACAGACACCGAGAGCGTCGTGCCGGTGCGCCGTGCGAGCGATGGCATACCCGCGTTTGCGACCGGTCGTGGCGACGGCACCCTACAATTACGGCTGATCAACCTCGGAACAAACCCACTCAAGGTCGGCGATGCCTTTGTTACTTCGGGTTCGGGTGGGCTTTATTGGCCAGGGACCGCCATAGCGGTGGTGACCCGTCTCACCCGCGATGGGGCGATCGCCCGTGCACTGGGCGATCCGGGCAATACCGAATTTGTCCAGGTACAGCCGCTTTGGGACGAAGGTGCCGCAGCGCAGCAGCTTCCCGCGCCTGCCAGCACTGGAGCGCAGTGATGCCGGTTCCGATTCCGGAACAGCTTAAAAACTTGGCCCGTCCGCGGATCAACCGCGCTCCCTCGCCTGTACTCGCTCTCTCGCTGCCTTGGTTGCTGGTCATGCTAGGCAGCCTTACGCCCGCATTGCCTGTGATCGCTTCCGCACCAATCATGCCCCCGCTTGGCTTCCTGTTCCTGCTTGGCTGGTTGCATTTGCGCCCGGGGATTATGCCGGTTTGGGCGGGTCTGCCATTGGGGCTGCTAGATGACCTATTCAGCGGCCAGCCCTTGGGCTCGGCGATGATGCTTTGGTCGCTGGCGACGATCGGCATGGATTTTGTTGAAACACGGTTCCCCTGGCGCGGATTCATGCAGAACTGGCTGGTGGCATCAACAGTGATCGCGGGATACCTACTGATGGCCGCCTGGTTCGCTGCGGTTCACCGCCAGCCAGGTCTCTTACTGGCCATGTTGCCACAAATTGCCCTTTCAATCCTGATTTACCCCATTGCGGTGCAGGTTGTTGGCCTGATTGACCGCCTGCGTCTTATCCCTGTGCGGGTTGTCTGATGCTGTTGGGATCGAGCAAGCACGTTAGCTCAGGCACGCTCAAGAATGCCTATGATCGCCGGGCCATGCTAATCGGCGGTTTGCAAGCGGCCGTTGGCATCCTCCTGGCTGGAAGGGTCGCCTGGATCAGCCTTGCGCAAAATAAGAAATACACGCTCGCCTCAGAGAGCAACCGGGTCAACTTAACGCTGATCTCGCCCCGCCGCGGCGCCATCCTTGATCGCAACGGTGCACCGATTGCCGCCAACCGGGCCGACTTCCGCGTTGACCTGATACCGGACCGACTGGTCGATACGGACCGCACCCTTGGCGAGCTGGGCCGTTTGCTCAAGCTGAGCGACGTACGGATCAAGGATCTTAGAGACAAGCTGGACAAGGCGCGGGGTTTTCAGCCTGTCGAGGTCGCCGCTGGCCTTGACTGGGACAGCTTTGCTGCAATTTCCGTACGCCTGCCAGACCTTCCCGGGGTGCTTGCCCAACGCAGCTTTTCGCGGTGGTATCCAACTGGCCCCTCGGTGGGCCACCTGATCGGCTATGTCGGCCCGGCCTCGGCAGAAGACTACGAAAAGGAACGCAACCCGCTGCTTGTTACGCCGGGGTTCAAGATCGGCAAAGACGGTCTGGAAAAGCGATTTGAAAAGGTCTTGCGCGGCACGCCCGGGGCACGACGTGTGGAAGTAACCGCCAGCGGCAAGGTCGTCCGCGATCTCGACATGCGCGAGGATTCCCCCGGTCAGCCGCTTCACCTGGCGATCAATGCGCCCTTGCAGGATTTTGCCGCCCGCCGGCTTGGCGTCGAATCCGGCTCGGTCGTGGTAATGGATTGCCTGACGGGTGATATCCTGGCGATGGCTTCGATGCCAAGCTACGACCCCAACAGTTTCTCTGATGGCATCGGTCGGATCGAGTGGAAAATGCTGTCAGAGGACGATCACGTCCCGCTGCGCAACAAGGTGCTGCGCGGGCTCTATCCGCCTGGCTCGACGGTCAAGCCGATGGTTGCCCTGTCCTTCCTTGAGGCCGGTCTTGATCCAGATGAAAGTGTCTTCTGCGGCGGCGGCCTTCGCGTCGGCAACCGCGTGTTCGGTTGCTGGAACCGAAAGGGCCACGGCCAAGTCAACATGGCTAAGGGCATTTACCAAAGCTGCGACGTCTACTTCTACCATTTCGCCCAGCGAATCGGGATGGACCCTATTGCAGCGATGGCGCGCCGTCTCGGCCTTGGTCAGAAATTTGACTTGCCTGTGGTCGGGCAATCCTATGGCACGGTTCCCGACGCCGCGTGGAAGATGCGCAAGTACAACAAGCCCTGGGCAGTGTTCGACACGGTCAACGCCACAATCGGTCAGGGTTACATGCTGGTGAACCCGCTGCAGCAGGCGGTAATGGCCGCACGGATTGCCAGCGGCAAGCAGCTCCAGCCCCGGCTTTTGCTGGACCGCAAAGCCCCCAGCACACCCTCGATGGGTTTCAACCCCGAGCACTTGGCCTATGTCCACAAGGCGATGTTCGACGTGGTCAACGGCCCTGGCACGGCCGGCAAGGCCCGCCTGCCCTTCCCCGACATCCAGATCTCCGGGAAAACGGGAACGGCGCAGGTTGTCGGTTTGCACCTGTCAAACGGCAAGTCGGGCCCTTGGAAATACCGTGACCATGGGCACTTCATCTCCTTCGCTCCGTTTGATAACCCGCGCTATGCCTGCGCAGTGGTGATTGAACACGGCGGCGGATCATCGGCCGCCTACCCCATCGCGCGCGACGTCATGACTTTTCTGTTTGATCCGGCCAAGGCCATGCAGGTCCTGCTTGAAATGGAAGCCGGCTGGGGCGGGACGCCGCAGCAGCGGATGACTACCCGATATAGCGTCTACGAAGCACGCTATGGCAGCAGCGCGCCAAAACCTGCGGAAGAAAACCCGGTGCAAAGCGCCGATGCGGCGGCGGAGGCTGCGAGCGCTCGTCCCCAACCAGAGCAAACAGAGGCCGCCGCACCACGAACAGAAGATTCCGATCCTGCTCCGGCGCCATCCAGCACGGCCGCGCCAGCACCATCAGCGAATGCGCCACAATGAGGGCCGGCATTATCCCCGCCGCCATTGCGAGGCAGCCTTGGGGCATCATTCTACCGCTGATTGTTCTGACCACATTTGGGGCAGCGGTTCTCTATTCGGCGGCAGGTGGCAGCTTCCAGCCCTGGGCCTTGCAGCATCTGATCCGCTTTGGCGTCTTCCTGACGATGGCAATGATCATCATGCGGCTGCCGCAATCGCTGTTCAGATTAACCGCATACCCAGCGTATGGAGTGTTGGTTTTTCTGCTGATGCTGGTTGATCTGATTGGCGCCGTCGGCGGTGGTAGCCAACGATGGCTGAACCTTGGATTCATGCAGTTGCAGCCCTCCGAGTTGATGAAACCGGCGATCGTTCTGGCCTACGCGAGGTTCTACGACACGTTGCCACCAGCGATGACCCAGAACTGGCGCTCGCTTATCCCCGCATTGGGGCTGCTGGCGCTACCCGCTTTGCTGGTAATGCTCCAGCCTGACCTCGGAACCGGCCTCGCCATTACGTTTGGCGCCGTTGCGGTGATGTTTATGGCGGGTCTACCGATGAAGTGGTTTGTAGGCGCCGGCGCTGCTGCGGTGGTTGCGGCGCCCGTCGCATTCTTCACCCTACTCCATGATTACCAGCGCAAGCGTGTGCTGGTCTTTTTGGATCCGGAAGGTGACCCGCTTGGATCGGGCTACCACATTTCGCAATCCAAGATCGCCATTGGATCAGGTGGCTTCTTCGGCAAGGGATTTGGCAATGGCTCGCAAAGCCACCTCGAATATCTGCCGGAAGCCCACACGGACTTCGTCTTCGCAACCATGGGCGAGGAATGGGGACTAGTCGGCGCGCTGTTCGTGCTGTTCATCTTCATGCTGATCCTGCGTTGGGGATGGCGCGTTGCCCAGAATGCTCCGGACCGCTTTTCCCGCCTGCTAGCCGCAGGTATGACTTGCACCGTATTCTTCTATGTCGCGATCAATCTGTTAATGGTGGTTGGGCTTGCCCCGGTGGTGGGGATACCCCTCCCCTTCATGAGCCACGGCGGCTCATCCATGATGACCAACATGATCTGCCTGGGCACGATTATGGCCGTAGATCGTTGGAGCCGGCGTAGTTCTGGCATCGCTGGATAGAAAAACCTCAATCTCCCCCTTTTCACCGGCGAAACACCCGCTATAGGGGGCGCTCCCGACGATTCGGGACCTCGCGGAGTACCGCCCGTGTGGACGCATAGCTCAGTTGGTAGAGCAGCTGACTCTTAATCAGCGGGTCCTAGGTTCGAGCCCTAGTGCGTCCACCACCTTCTTCGTCAAACTTTTGAAATATCGGAATTTTTTCCGGCGGAACAATTGGCATCTGGTGCGGATGGATCAGGTGGGCTGCGTTTGCTGCCGACCGTAACCTCCACCCAGCAGAGCATCAAATCGAGCGCGGGCCGAATCCTTTGTGAGGTCGCTTGAGAATATCACACGTTCACCCGCCGCAAGCCGATCAAAGGCTATTTGAGAAAGTCGCTGGGCGCTAATTCCGTGGCTTTGCATACGCAGCTGCAGTCTGGCCAGCAGCGGAGTGTCACCATCTGCAATTCCGGTTTGAACGGCCGCCGGACATAGAACAGCAGTGCGTACAGAGGCGTTGGCCAGAGCCAGTTCTGCATCCAGAGCCTCCGCCATTGCCAGCAGTCCGTGCTTACTGGCGGCATATCCAGCGTACCCCGGGCTCGCCAGGAGCATCGAACTCGACCCGGTAAACACAAAAATCGACGGATCTATCTGACTGCGCATAAGCGGCACCAGCGCCCGTGCTGTCCGAATTGCGCCAACAAGATTGATCGCAAGCATCTGCTCGATATCTGCGATCGGCTGATCTAAAACCTCACCCGCTCGCAGAACCCCTGCATTGGCAAAAGCAAGCCGCAGCGGCCGACCAAAAGCCATAACAGTATCGCTGAATCGTTCGAGATCCGCGTCGCTTGTGACATCGCCGGGACATATCCGGCATCGATCTGGTCCCAACTTTGCTTGAAGCGACGCCAACGCAGGCTGATTTTGGTCAAACGCGGCGACACTGTACCCGCGCTCAATCGCTTCACACGCTAAGGCCAGACCAATCCCGCTGGCTGCTCCAGTGACCGCGACCACACCGATTGTCATAACCCGCGCTCCGATGCCCTATTCCGCAACAAGCTTCAGGAGCGCAGCTCAATCTTCAGAACCTTGCCGGACGCATTGCGTGGGAGATCATCTACCACGACCACTCGCCGCGGCACCTTGTAATTGGCCATGTTATCGCGCGACCAGGCTATAATCTCACCTGGAACCAAGTTGGCATCGGGCCGCGGAACAATGTAAGCCACGCCCACTTCGCCCATCCGCTCGTCAGGCGCCCCAACCACGGCGACCATACCGACCCCCGGATGCGCAGCCAGGATCTTCTCCACTTCTGCCGGATAGACGTTGAATCCGCCGGAAATGAACATGTCCTTCTTGCGATCGGTAATCCGAACATAGCCATTGGCATCCATCGTCCCGACATCGCCAGTGTGCAACCAACCTTCGGCGTCGATCGCATCAGCTGTTGCAGCTGGATCATCAAGGTAACCCAGCATCACCCCGGTGCCGCGGACCAGGATCTCACCAGTCTGCCCCCGAGCGACCTCGCGCCCCGCTTCATCGGCGATAATCACTTCGTTGCCGGGGATTGCCGCGCCGCAAGTCTGCGCAATGAGATCAACAGGATCCCCAGGCCGACACGAGGTAATGTTAACACATTCGGTCATGCCATAGGCGGTAATGATATCTGCCATGCCCAGTTCGCTGCGGATCCGTTCGATCAGCACCGGGGGAACAGTGGCCGCCCCCGTAGTACCTCCACGCAGCGATGAGCAATCAAACGGTCGCTGCTCACGCTCCGCCAGCAGCATTTGGAAGATCGTTGGCGGACCGGGTAGAAAGGCAATGCGCTCCTGCTCAATCAGACGGATCGCCTCGGCCACGTCAAACTGGGGCATCGGCACCATCACGGCCCCGGCCAGCAGGCAGGCTACCCAGCCCACCTTCATCCCGAAGGAATGGAAGAACGGGTTGGCAATCAGATAGCGCTCGCCCTGACCTAACCCGGTGTTGCCGATCCACACACTAACCTGCGGCAGGATCCGACCGTGCGTCATCAGCACGCCTTTGGGCACACCGGTCGTACCGCTGGTGAACATGATATCGGATACGTGGTCAGGCGTTAGTCCAGCTAGCGCCTGATCCACCCGGGGATCGGTCGGCCCGCTGCCGCTTGAAACAAAGGCGGCGAAATCGCGATCGAGCATTACGGTTTCGGCCAAGGCCGGCAGGTCTTCAGCCTCCAGTAAGGCTGGATAATCAATACCCAGGAAGCCGGTCACAGTGAACAGCATCCTCGCACCGGTCCGGCGCAAGATATCGCCCGCCTCGCGCCCTTTGAGCCGGGTGTTGAGTGGCACGATCGCCGCACCGCAGGTCTGTGCCGCAATCGCCGCGATCACCCACTGCCGGCAATTCGGAGCCCAAATGGCAATCCGGTCACCATCACCAACCCCGCGCGCAATCAGCGCGGAAGCCACCGCGCGACAATCGTCCCACAGGGCAGCAAAGGTCCAGGTATCTGCACCTTCGATCAGGGCCACCGCAGCGGGCCAACGTCGCGCGGCGGCGGCAGCCACATGGGGGATCGTGAGGGGCAGCGCGTCAGCCATGCATGTTGCCAGGGCCGAAATAGGCCTGCATCAGCTTGACCTTGCCTGCCTCGTCGAATGCAAAGGTATCTATCACGTCGATGACCATATCCTTGCCATCCCAGTGCAGGTGGACCTGCATGGCAAAGGCGGCGTGAGCGGCAGCCAGCCGGACCGGGCCTTGCAGATGCAGCGTAGCCCCGGTTGCCATCGACTGGGTGTAGAATTCCAGGATCGCGGCATGGCCGATACGCGGGGCAGCGCCGATCGGATCTTCAACCACGGCATCCTCGGCAAAAATCGCCGCAGCCATCGCCGGGTCGCCTTTGGCAAAGGCCGCGACATAGGTGTGAACGGCAGCTTCCATCTGTTCAGGTGTGGGCACGGCATTCACTCCGGGAAATAACGGCTGATCGTATCGACCACACAGGCCGGCTTGTCGCTGCCTTCGATCTCTACCGTGACACGCACGACCGACTGGATCGCACCCTTGATCTCTTCAACCCCGACAATCTCACCCCGGCCGCGGATCCGGCTCCCAACCTTGACCGGAGCCAGGAACCGTAGCCGATCAGCGCCCACGTTCACCGCATGGGTAAATCCGCGCACCTCAATCAGATCGGGCAGGAAAAAGTTAACCAGACTCATCGTCAGATAGCCATGGGCGATGGTCCCGCCAAACGGCCCTGCCTGGGCCCGCTCCACATCGACATGGATCCACTGGTTATCGCCGGTAACCGCGGCAAAGCCGTTGACCCGATCCTGATCGATGGCCAGCCACCCGGTCGGACCCAGCGGTGCGCCTTCCTGACCGATCAGATCGCGGGGATTGGCATAAATCTTTGCCATGGTCAGGCCCGCTGGCTGGAGACCGAGAGTACTTCCCCGGTCATGTAAGAGGACAGATCAGAGGCCAGAAACATCATCACATTGGCCACTTCCCAGACTTCAGCCGGGCGCCCGAATGCTTCCTTAGCCGAAAGTTCAGCCAGCAGTTCATCGCTGGTCACCTTGGCCAGAAAGGCGTGCATTGCAATTGAGGGGGCAACAGCGTTGATCCGAACGTTGTGTTCGGCCGCTTCCACCGCCGCGCACCGGGTAAAGGCCATGACCCCGGCCTTGGCCGCGGCATAATGGGCCTGCCCGTGCTGCGCGCGCCAACCCAGCACCGAAGCATTGTTGACCACCACCCCGGCCTTGCGGGCATACATGGCCGGCAAGAAGGCCCGGCTCATCCGGAATACGCTGTTGAGCGTGACATCGAGCACGCGAAACCATTGGTCATCGGTCATATCAACAACCGCAACTTCGCCGCCCAGGCCGGCATTGTTGATCAGCACGTCCACCTGCCCCAGCTGTGCCAACGCGGCAGCGTGCAGGGCATCAACCTGTTCCTGGTTGGTCACATCGCAAACAAAGGTGGCGGGGCGCTGGCCGCATTCTGCTGCGATCCGATCCGCCGCTTCACCCAGCCGGCGCTCGTGAAAATCGCTCATCAAGACACTTGCGCCTTCTTCAACCGCGCGCTTGGCGGCGGAAAAGCCAATGCCAGTGCCCGCCGCTGCCGTAACCACCACGGTCTTTCCTGCCAACAGATTGCGGCCCTGCGGATAGGGGGGAATCGGCGGCGCCATCAGACGTCTCCCCGCGGTTCTCGCGGCATGCCCAGCCCTCGTTCGGCAATCAGGTTGCGCTGGATCTGGTTGGTCCCGCCGTAGATCGTATCGGCGCGCGAATAGAGGAACAGATTGGGCAACGTATCCCATTCATATTCGCTGCCATCCGCCACTTCGCCATTCTGGCCAAGGACGTCCATCGCCAATTCGCCAAGGCCGCGGCGCCAGGTGGCCCACTGGATCTTGTAAGTAAGCGCTGCCCCGTCAATCTTGGAATGATCGGTCTGCGACAGCATTCGCAGCGCCCCATAGCGCATCAGATTAAGGCCAATCTCCGCCTTGGCGATCCGCTGGCGGATCAACGGATCACGCGCCGCGCCGTTGACCTTTGCCGCAGCGATGATTTCGTCCAGCTCGTTGCGGAAGCCCATCTGCTGGCCCAAGGTGGAAACGCCGCGTTCAAAGGCCAGCAGACCCATGGCGATCTTCCACCCATCTCCCGGTGCGCCGATCAGGCTGTCAGCCGGGCAGCGCGCATCGGTAAAGAAGGTTTCGTTGAATTCGGCATCGCCGTTGATCTGCTTGATCCCGCGGATTTCGATCCCCGGCTGATCGATTTCCATCATCAGGAAGGTCAGCCCCTTGGGCCCCTTCGATCCTTCCTCTGACCGCGAAACGACAAAGATCCAGTCTGAGATATGGGCCAGGCTGGTCCAGATCTTCTGGCCGTTGACCACCCATTCGCCGCCGTCCAGCTTCGCCTTGGTCCGAACCGAAGCAAGGTCTGATCCCGCCCCCGGCTCAGAAAAGCCCTGACAAAAGATCGTTTTGCCCGCCGCAATATCGGGCAGGAACCGCTGCTTCTGCGCTTCGGTGCCAAAGGCGAGCAAGGTCGGCCCGGCCAACTCGACCCCGATATGGTTCACCCGGCCCGGCACCCCGGCACGAGCATATTCCTCGGCAAAGATCACCTGATGGGCCAGGCTGGCATTTCGGCCACCCCATTCCTCCGGCCAGCCAATGCACGACCATTTGTGGGCCGCGAGCTGCTGTTCCCATTCCTTGCGCCGCTCGGGGCTGGCGGTGAGCTTGGTGATGCCCTTGATGTCGCGAAATTCGCCAGCCATCTGGTCATTCAGCCAGTCGGCGCATTCCTGACGGAACAGTTCATCCGCCGGTGAGAAACCAAGCTTCATGCTGCTTCTCCTAGGATCATCGTGGCGATCTTTTCGCGGTGCCAGTTACCGCTGCCCAGCATGGACTGGATCGCCCGCGCGCGCTTGAAATAGAGATGCGCATCGTGCTCCCAGGTAAAGCCGATCCCGCCGTGCAGCTGGATCATGTTACCCGCGCACATGAAATAGGTGTCGGCGGCAAAACTTTTCGCGGAATGGACTGCAAGCTCGGCCTCGTCGGATCCTTCGTCGACCGCACAAGCCGCCCAATAGACAGCCGAACGGGCCTGTTCGATCTCGATCATCATGTCGGCCAACCGGTGCTTGTAGGCCTGGAACGAGCCGATTGGCCGCCCGAACTGCACCCGTTCCCGGGCGTAGGATACAGTCCGGTCAAGAGCAGCCTGCGCCCCGCCCAAGGCCTCGGCCGCAACGGTCACAAACCCCGCACGGAGTGCTGCCTGAATTGCAGCGGGGCCATTAGCCAACGGCTCGCCCTTGGCGCCAGCCAACGCGACCCGGGCATAGGGTCGCGTCTGGTCCATCGTCGTCTGGGCGGTGACGCAAACGCCGGCGCCATCGGCCGGGACGATCCAAGCCCCGGTGTTGCTGGTTACCACAAATAACCGGGCAGCAGCGCCATGGGCAACAAACCGATCCGAACCACTCAAGATATCTCCATCGGCGGTCAATTCGTTATCGTGGACATAGCCGGCGATCAGCTCACCCGACAGTAGGGCCGGCAACCATTCAGCCTGCTGAGCAGCGCTTCCGCCCGCGGCGATCGCCTGGGCTGCCAGAGCCAGCGAACCCAGCATTGGCAGCGCGGCAACCTGCGCGCCGGCCGCCTCGGCGATGATCGCCAGTTCAACCAGCCCCAGCCCGGCCCCGCCGGCGCTCTCGGCGATGCCAATTCCCGACAATCCCAGTTCCTGACAGAAGGCAGTCCACAGCCCCCAGTCGATCCCGTCGGCTGCCATGGCTGCGCGAGTCCGTTCGCTGGTGGCATTTTCGGTGAAGAAGGCACGGGCCGTCTCGCCAATCATTGCCTGTTCTTCGGTGAACACGAATTCCATTATGCGGTCCCCCAGACCTTGCGCGGCGGCACCCGGCCAGCCAGCAGCTTGTCAACTGCAGCACCGACTTCTGCCGGTTCCCACTTAGCGCCCTTGTCGACGGCAGGCCCTTCACGCCAACCGTCTTCCAGCATGATCTTGCCACCTTCGAGTTCGAACACGCAGCCGGTCACCTCGGCGCTATCACTGCTGCCAAGCCAAACCACGGTCGGGGCAATGTTCGCCGGGTCCATCACATCAAACGCCATGTCAGCGGTCGCCATCTTGTCGGCAAAAGCCTGTTCGGTCATCCGGGTGCGGGCGGAGGGGGCCAGAGCATTGGCGGTGATACCATAGCGCCCGAGTTCGGCCGCCTGCACCAGCGTCAGCGCTGCGATTCCGCCCTTGGCGGTTGAATAGGCCGCCTGGGCGATTGAGCCCTGCAGCCCGGCGCCAGACGAAGTGTTGATGATCCGCGCATCGGGATTGCCGCCAGCCTTCTGCTTGGCGCGCCAGTAATCCACAGCGTGGCGCGATAGGCAGAAATGCCCGCGCAGGTGGACGTGCATGGTCGCATCCCATTCCTCCAGCGTGGCAGAAACGAACATCCGGTCGCGCACGATCCCAGCGTTATTTACCACAACGTGCAGGTCGCCGAACGCAGCCACAGCAGCATCAACGATGCGCTTGGCGGCGTCCCAGTCGGTTATATCCTCATAGTTCGCAATGGCCTTTCCACCAGCGGCAATGATTTCAGCCACAACGCCGTCAGCGGCGCTGGTATCGCGCCCCTCGCCGTTCAGCGACGTTCCGATGTCGTTGACTACTACATTTGCACCTTCGCTGGCGAAGGCCAGCGCATAGGCCCGCCCCAACCCTCGTGCAGCACCAGTGATGATAACCGTGCGGCTTTCGCAGATTCCCATTATAGCCTCTCGATGATTGTAACGTTAGCCTGACCGCCGCCTTCGCACATGGTTTGCAAGCCATAGCGGCCGCCGGTTGCTTCAAGTGCGTTGAGCAAGGTGGTCATCAGCCGCGCGCCGGTGCCACCCAGCGGGTGCCCCAGAGCGATCGCCCCACCGCGTACATTCACCTTCTCATGTGGGATGCCGAGTTCTTTCATCCAGGCCATCGGCACCGATGCAAAAGCTTCGTTGCATTCAAATAGATCGATGTCGTTTACGCTCATCCCGGCTTTCTTCAGCGCGTGCTGGGTGGCCGGGATCGGCGCTGTCAGCATCCAGACCGGATCGTCGGCGCGGACCGAGATATGGTGAATGCGAGCGCGCGGTTTGAGACCGTGATCCTTGACTGCCTGCTCGCTCGCGATCAGCAGCGCGGCTGCCCCGTCGCAGTTCTGGCTGGCAACTCCTGCAGTGATCACGCCCCCCTCTTGCACCGTCTTTAGGCTTGCAAGCCCTTCCAACGTTGTACCGGCCCGGATCGTTTCGTCCGTCTCCAAACCGGCAATTGGCGCGATCTCTGGTTTAAACAGTCCACCTTCGCTTGCCAGATTGGCGCGTTGATGGCTGGTCAGGGCAAACTGCTCCATCTCTTCGCGACTGATTTGCCACTTCTGTGCGATCATTTCGGCTGAATTGATCTGGTTGAGAATTCCATCGCCAAACCGTTCAACCCAGCCCTTCGACGTATTGAATGGATTATCGAAGCCATAGGGCTGACCAGCAAACATAGCCGCAGAGATTGGGATAGCGTTCATGGCCTGGCTTCCGCCCGCCACCACCAGATCCTGCGTCCCGCTCATGACACCCTGGGCCGCAAAGTGAATCGCCTGCTGGCTTGATCCGCACTGCCGATCGATCGTCGTGCCCGGCACGTGCAGCGGCAGGCCGGCCACCAGCCAGACGGTCCGGCCGATATCCCCCGCCTGCGGCCCAATCGTATCGCAGCAGCCCCAGACTACATCGTCGACCGCATTAGCATCGATCCCGGTGCGCTGGACCAGCGCCTTAATGGGATGCGCACCCAGATCGGCCGGATGGAGGTGGGCCAGGCTGCCCTTCTTGCGTCCGATCGGCGTACGGACGGCATCAATGATATAGGCTTCAGCCATGGTGTTCCTCAGGCAAAGGTGTGTTCAGGGCCGATGGCGAGCCCGCCATCGAGAACGGCGGCATCGATCCGCTTAACGTGGAACGATCGGTCACCCCACGCGCCAGCCAGCGCCCAGGACCGTTTCATCCAGAAATGGAGATCGACTTCATAGGTATAGCCCATCGCCCCGTGGACCTGGATCGCGGTTTCGGCGGTCTGGATCGCTGCATCGGTCGCAGCCAGTTTAGCGTGGCTGACATGGACCGGTGCCGAAGCGAGGCCATCTTGCAAGGCTTGCGCCGCCCGCCACACCACCGGTTTGGCAAATTCAATTGCAACCGCACAAGAGGCAAGCTGATGTTTGAGCCCCTGAAAGGCACCGATCGGTTGGCCGAATTGGTTGCGGATTTTGGCATATTCGACCGCCTGAAGTAGCATCGCATCGGCAATACCCAGCAGCTGGGCCGCACTCATCAGTGCGCCAAGATCGAGCAGATAGGGATCGGAACTACCGGCAGCCGGGAACATCGCCAAGTTGCGCAGCGGATCGACGCTGTGCAGCGGCTGGCCTTGCCCGTCGGCAACCCAAGGATTGAGCACGTGCGGGAGTATCACCTTGTGGTCACCCGCGGCGATCGCGGCAAGATTGCCTTCCTCGCCATTACGGACCAGCCAGGGCACCGCAACAAGCGCGGTATCAACCAGTGGTTCAGCCACGCAAGCACGCCCGCATTCCGCGGCGATCAATACCGCTTCGACCAGTCCCAAACCCAAACCGCCGTGTGCTTCAGGCACAAGTAGACCAGTCAGACCCATCTCTGCCAACCCTTGCCAGATAGCAGGATCACGGTTGCCTTCGGCATCGAGCCGGCGCAGCACTTCGGCGCCGTGCGTCCCGGCCAGGTAAACGCGAACGCTTTCGGCCAAAGTCAGTTGGTCATCGGTGAAACGGAAATCCATCAGCCTGCTCCCACGCGCGGAAGGCCCAGAAGACGCTCGGCAATGATGTTGCGTTGCACTTCGTTCGAGCCGGCATAGATCGGCCCCGAAAGTGAGAAGATATAACCTTCAAGCCACTGGTTAATCTGTCCGTTGCCGAACCGCTTCAGTTCCGCATGGGCCCCCAAAATCTGCATCGCGGTGCGATGCATCATCCGGTCAAGCTCAGACCAAAAGACCTTGTTCAGACTCGCTTCGGCCCCGATTTTACCACCGGCCATTATCTTCGACGCCACGGCATAGGTATTATAGGCATAGGCTTGCGCTGCCCCCCAGGCCTGGATCACCGCCTCGCGCGCGGCGGGCGATGCTTCAGCTTCATGCACGCGGTACAGATCGACCAAACGCTTTGCAGTGGCCTGGAACCGGCCGGGTGAACGCAGCATCAATCCGCGTTCAAACCCAGCGGTTGCCATGGCCACATTCCAGCCCTCGCCCTCTCCGGCCAAACAATTCTCAACTGGCACGCGGACTTCATCAAAGAACAACTCGGCAAAGCCGGTATCACCGTGAAGCTGCCGGATCGGCCGACGGGTGATGCCCGGGCTGTTCAGATCAAACAGGATGAAGGTCAGCCCCTTGTGACGTTTGCTGTCAGGGTCGGTCCGAAACATCCCAAAGCCCCAATCGGCAAAGGCCGCGCGGCTGGACCAGGTCTTCTGCCCGGTAATCACATAGTGATCGCCATCGCGTACCGCCTTCGACTGAATCGCAGCCATATCGCTGCCGGCGCCAGGTTCCGACCAGGCTTGTGCCCAAATCACCTCACCACGTGCCATCGGCGGCAGGAATCGGGCCTTCTGCTCCGCAGTGCCGAATTCCATAATAGTGGGACCAAGCAGGAAAATACCGTTCTGGTTAGCCCGGTTTGGGCCGCCTGCACGGAAATACTCTTCCTCGAAGATCAGCCACTGGATCAAGTCCAAGCCGCGCCCACCAAACGCCTCGGGCCAAGTGACCATGCCCCAGTTCCCGCTGGCAAGGGTCCGTTCCCAAGCAACGTGCTGGTCATAGCCTTCTCGACATTCCAAAGTGACAAGCGGCTCTTTTGGCACGTGGGCTTCCATCCACGCCCGCACTTCGGCCCGGAACTCTTGTTGTTCGGAGGTATAGGACAGGTTCATCAGAATTTCGCCGCCTTGCCGGTTTCGACGAAGGCATCGCGGCTCTTTTGGCTGTCTTCGTGCATATACATTTCGAGCGTGAAGCCCTGTTCCCAGCGGTAGCCCCGATCGACATCGCGCGGTTCAAGACCGTTGAGGGCTTCTTTAGCGATCACCAGCGCTTTGCGGCTCTTGCCGGCAATAACCGCACAAAAAGCCCGCGCCTCGGCGACTAGGTCAGCGCGGGCCACCACCTTTTCGACCGCACCAAGGCGGTAGGCCTCTGCGACCGGGATATTGCCGCCCGTAAAGAAGGCGGCTCGTACCTTGTGCAGCGGTAGCATCCGCGAGAGGTGGCTCGCCCCGCCCATTGCCCCGCGATCGACCTCGGGTAAGCTGAAGAAGGCATCATCAGCGGCGATAATGGTATCGCTGGCACCGCAGATCCCGATCCCACCACCTATAACAAACTTGTGAACCGCAACCACCACTGGCACCTCGGCATCGCGGATTGCCTTGAAAGTCAGGTAATTTCCGCGATTGAGTATGGTGATCCGTTCCGGGTGGGCTTGCATTTCCTTGATATCAACCCCGCCGCAAAAGCCGCGCGCGTCCTCGGCGGCGCGGATCAGCACGCAGTTGACTTCGGGATTGCTTGCTGCGGCCGTGATGATCGCGGGAAGCGCCATCCAGGTCTCGCTGTCAAAGGCGTTGACCGGCGGCACGTCGAACACGATTTCGGCAATGCGATCCTGGATCGTGGTAGTGATCGGCATGGCGTTCAGTCCTTCGCGCAGAGCGCGGCAATACGGGCCCGCGCCTCGGTTTCGATCGATTGGAGCAAATCGGCACAGGTGGGCAGATCGTGCAGACGGCCGGCTACCGCGCCGGTGGCCATCAGCCCCTGATCGGCATCGCCACATACCACCGCGCGCTGGATCATGATCGGCGCAGCAGCCGCCATCATTGCAGCGCTGAGCGGCATTTCGCCGTGGCTGGTCATCCCCCGCGCCGCGCCGATAACTTCGCCCCAGTTCATGCCGGTTTGGCGTTTCATTTCCAATCCGGCCTCGATCGCGCGCAGCCACATGGCGATCCGGCCCGATCCTTCGATCCGGCGTAGCAGCGGATTCAGGATCATACGCTGCGGTATCCCGTCCACCTTGGTAGAGACGATGATGTCGCCGCTGGCAGCCTTGACATAGGCAGCCTTTGGCCCGGCCGGAACGGGGCTCTCAGCAGTCATCATAAAACGGGTCCCCATCGCGATCCCGCAGGCGCCATAGGCCAGAGCCGCGGCCAGCCCACGCCCATCGCCAAAACCGCCGGCTGCGACCACCGGCACGTCAACCGCATCGAGCACCTGAGGCAGCAGCACCGTGGTTGGCACCGATCCGGTGTGCCCACCGCCCTCGCCACCCTGCACCGTGATCATCTCGCAGCCCAGCTGGACCATCTTCACGGCATGCTTAACTGCGCCGACCGTGGGGATGCACAGGATCCCTGCATCGCGAAACCGACCGATCATTTTCGCGTCCGGTCCGCGGCCAAAACTGACCGCGCGAACCCGGTCCGCATTGGCCAGGATAATCTCAACGATCTCTGGCGCCCCGGCTTGGAACGAGTGGAAATTCACCCCGAAAGCATGGGGGGTCAGATCTCTCAGCCGAGCGATGGAATCGGCGAGCTCGGCCGGATTCATCACCGCCCCGGCCAGAAAGCCGAAGGCGCCGGAATTGCTGGTTGCGGCAACCAACTGCGGGGTCGCAATCCACCCCATCGCGGTCTGGATCACGGGAACGCGGCACCCAAGGCGCCGCGTTAAGGCCGTGGCAAGCGGATCAGGCAAGGTTTACTCCCCTTCGTCCCGCTGCTTGTTGCTGGCTGCGGCCGACTTGCCCGAAACGCCGGCAATCGAGTTGCCATAGACCAGGTCGTTCTGGGCGTGGGCAAAGTGATGCATGTGGAACACCGCATCCATCGCGCTGCGCTTGCCGCGCAATTCCTCAACGTGATTGACCGCTTGCTTGGTCAACCAGTTGCCAAGACGCGGTGCTGCAGCCAACTTGGCAGCCCAAGCCGCAGTGGCTTCGCGCAGTTCGGCGCGTGGGACCACCTTGTTGACCATACCGAACCGCTCGGCTCGCGCTGCTGACATGCGTTCGCCCAGAAGCAGAAATTCCTTCGCAACGCGCGGGGGCAGCTCATATGCATGAGCAAAGTATTCCACCCCCGGGATGCCCATCATCGGTACCACCGGATCCTGGAAGAACGCATCTTCGCTCGCGACGATCAAGTCACAGACCCAGGCAAGCATCAGGCCACCGGCAATGCAGGCCCCTTGAACCATGGCGATGGTCGGTTTGGGAATGTCGCGCCACCGCCGGCACATGCCCAGATACTGTTCCTGTTCGCGGGTGTAGAGCAGCTCGGCCGCCGGCTTATTGGTGTGCGGCGGCAGCATCAGCCGCTTATCGAATTCGTGATGCAGATCGCGCCCCGGCGTACCGATGTCATGCCCGGCCGAGAAATGCTTGCCCTCGCCGGCAAGTACGATGCAGCCCACCGCATCGTCCTGCACCGCCCGGTTAAAGCAATCGTCCAACGCGTAGGTCATCTGCCCGTTCTGGGCGTTGTTAAATCCGGGACGGTTCATGGTGATCCATGCCACCCCATCGACAACCTGATAGAGAACCGGCTCGGCGGTCTCGTAATCGGGGTTGACCTGCTGCGGTTCAACCAGCTCGCGGCCCTTGCTCATGCAGTCCTCCTGGCGGACGGATTGTCCTTGATCACGCTGGCGCGGATGTTGTGCGGATCGAGCCTGGCGATAATCTCCAGCGCGGCAGCATCAGGCAGCGGCGTTTCACCGGAGACGGCATCGATTAGACCAAAACCGGTGGATTCCTGCACTTCGGCAAAGGTTACACCCGGATGCAGCGAAACCACGCGGACTGCGTGATCAGGCCCGCCAAAATCCATCACACACAGGTTGGTGACGATGGTTCGTAGATCGACGGCAGAGTAATTGCCGCCCGGCACGCGTTTGGCCGGATTATAGCCGACGCCGGATACCATATCGACTTCGCCGGCCACGAAGACCCGTGCCGTGTGGCTGGGGAAGAAGAAGCTATTGGGGTGGTAGATCGTATTCCCCGGAAAGCCGCGCACGCCTAGCATCTGCGTCTTGGGCTGGCGGTGCGTTCCGCCCAACTGCGACAGGTTGATCTGCCCGAACTGGTCAATCTGGGTTGGTGTGACCATCGCATGGCGACGCCCGGTCCAGACCGCCGCATCGAAAAAACGGCTGAACGGGAGATACCCGGCAGGCTTGCGATCATCATAGCCGCGCGGACCCAAAGGCACCGGCTGCTCGACCAGATAGGCTTCTCCATCGGTCATCATCAATTCGGGGGTATGGGTCAACTTGGCCAGGCTTGCGGCAAGCCGCGGGACAGGACCAACTCCGGTGGCGATAATCTCGCCATTGTTCCGAAACGCTTCCGAACAGGCAAAGATGCAGAGTTCGGCCAGGGAGATGTCGGTCATCAGAATATTGGCAGCGGCAGCGCCGCCACTCCCTCTTTGCCGCCAAAGCCAGCGAGGTAGTCTTCCTCGCTCGCTCCAACGAAACGGTCACGCACCGCCGCCCAGTCACCCGGGTCTTTCGCGGCATCGGCATAGGCCTTGAAGGCCTTCATGTCCCAGCCATAGGCCGGGGGCATAGAACTGGGGTGCGCCCCGCCGGCTATCTCGGTCACGCCGCTGATGAAGGCGCGCTCAACGATATTGGCCTGGGCTTGATCCGGATAGTGATCCTCCATCCGGTCAACCAGTTCCTCGCACGAGACATAGGTCTTGGTCGCAGCCCGGGCGAACCATTCGTCATAATAGACATCCGGGCCAAAGGCCTGGATATTGCCGCGCCAATCGCTGCGGTTGACGTGAAGCAGCGCGGCATCAAGCTTCAGCGCCGGCATGGCGATCAGCGTCTCGCCATCAGCATAAGGCGATTGCACGGTCTTCAGGCCGCCCAGTGCGGCGAGGTCAGTTCCCAACCCGACGCGAGTAGGCAGGAACGGCAGGCCAAATGCCGCTGCCTTGAGCCCCCACTGGAACATCCCTTCGTCGAGTTCGAGTACCTCGATCTGACCTGCCTCGCGCGCTTTGCGGAACCAGGGTTCAAGTGGGATCGAATCCAGGCTGACGAAGGCAAAGACCAACTTTTTGATCTTACCCGCTGCGCACAGCATGCCGACATCGGCACCGCCATAGGCCACCACGGTCAGGTCCTTCAGGTCGGACCGCAAGATCTCGCGGATGAGCGCCATCGGCTTGCGCCGCGGTCCCCAGCCACCGATTCCAAGCGTCATTCCGTCGCTCAGCCTCCCGACGATCTCAGCCGGGGTCAACCGTTTATCCAACATGGTCATTCTGCGGCCGCCTGCTCTTCTTTCATCGCCTTCTGCCAGGCCCATTCGTGCCCCCAGATGCTGATGCCCTTGTGACGGGTCACTTCCCAGTTGGCCGGATCGATCACCAAACTGTCGCAGCCGATCTCAAGATCAAAGTCACCTGGCGTCTGGACATAGAATCCAACCGTTTCATCATTGTAATGCTGGCCAAGTGACGCACTCTCCGTATAGCCCAGTGCCTTCATCCGGTCATAGGCCTTGCCCACCTCGACGAGGCTGGGCAATTCAAGCATCAAATGGACGCAGCCTGAGGGTGAAACCGGCCCTTCACCCAGCGCAATTGAATGGTGACGGCCGTTGTCGGCATGCATGAAGGCAAAACCCATGCCCGGATCATCCGGCCCACCGCCACCGAAGAAGAAGCGCGGCATGTCCGTTTCGTGGAAGCCCACCACGTCACGATAAAACGCAACGCATTCATCAAAATTGGGCGCAGAAAACACCGCATGGCCCATCCCCATAGCCCCAGTAACAAAACCAGGCACGTCCAATGGCGAGGCAAACGGTTCTGCCGAAACACTATCGCCGCAATAGAATTCAAGCCCATTGCCGGCTGGGTCGCTGGTGGCAAAGAAGCGATCCACTCCGCGCAGCGCCGCACCCGCATCCGAGCCTGGCGTAACCGGACGGCCACTCTGCGCCACGGCAACAGCCAGCGCATCAAGTGCCGCTACGTTATCAACCTCATAGGCCGCCGCAACAAAGCGATCCTGCGGCCCAGTTTCGATCCGAAACCGGAACGGCCGCTGATCGATGCGATAGAGTTGCCCCCCATCGCTGGCATCGGGCGCGCGCATTACGCCCGCCATTTGCGTCAAAAAATGGTCCCACCGTTGTGGCTGTGTTGCCTGGATGACGACATAGCCAAGCGCCTTGATGCCCATGGCCATCAATGTCCTTTCACGAGATCGAGGAAATAGGGGCGCTCGCCCCCGCCATCGACGTTAATTCTTGCGCCACTGACCCAGCTGGCGAGCGAAGAGCAAAGCCACAGAACTGCCCCGGCGAGATCTTCGCCAGTACCCATCCTCTGCAACGGCATTGATCGGCCGACAGCGGCCTGCGCCGCAGCATCGCCGTAAGTGATTTCGGCGCTTTCGGTCTGCATAAGGCCGGCAATGATTGCGTTGACCCGGATACCTGCCGGCCCCCATTCTTGGGCCAGGCTCTGCGTCAAATTCAGAAGGCCCGCCTTGGCCGCCCCATAAACCGCCGTACCTGGCGACGGACGAATGCCCGAGACGCTTGCGATGTTAACAATCGAGCCACCGCCCGCCGCAACCATGTGCGGATGCGCAGCCTGCGCGAGGAAGAGCGGTGCCAGCAAGTTTAGCCGGGTAATCGCCTCAACGAACCGCGGACCAGCCTGTTCCGCCGCCACTGCTGGCGAACCACCAGCATTATTGACCAGGATATCGATTCGACCGTGCTTGGCAGCAATGTCATCGACGAGTGATTTTGCAGCCTCGGGATCGCGAATATCAGCGGCAGCAAACGTGACACCAGCAGGCAGACTTTGCGGCGCATTGCGAGCGCAAGCCACAACCGCACAACCAGCCGCCGCCAGCCGTCCAGATATAACCCACCCAAGCCCGCGGGTACCGCCGGTCACCAGGGCCACTTTCCCTGAAAGGTCAATCATGGCTCCCTGCGTCAAGCCGGTAAATCTCCCAAATGGTCCACTTCAATGAATCGCGGCACCAACCCTGTCTTCAAACCGCAATATCGGAAGTCAAACGCCTTTTCAATTGACGATTTGCGTATCAAACGTTACAAAATTTTACGAAGCCACTCGCTCGTGGCAGCTGAGTCGAAGCAAGCAAGAGGAAACTGGGAGATGGCCACCGCAGCCCTACAGACCGAGTATGCGAACTCGATCCCGACCAGCGATGAACTGGTCGACCGTGCACGGGCTATGATCCCTGCACTCAAGGCCCGCGCACGCCAATGCGTGCGTGACCGCAATGTTCCGCGCGAAACCATCGCCGAGATGCAGGCAGCCGGCTTCTTCAAGATCGTCCAGCCCAAGCGCTGGGGCGGGTACGAAATGCATCCCAATGTATTCTTCGAGGTGCAGAAGGCCTTGGCCGAGGGCTGCATGTCGACAGGCTGGATGTTTGGCGTTGTTGGCTGCCACCCTTATGAATTGGCCCTTTTTCACGACAAGGCGCAGGAAGAAGTTTGGGGTGACAACCCGGACATGCTGGTCTCCTCAACCTATCAGCCGGTTGGCAAGGTTACCCATGTAGAGGGTGGCTTCCGCCTGTCAGGCCGATGGGGCTTTTCGACGGGATCGGCGCACTCTGGCTGGGTGCTGCTTGGCGCGTTCTGCCCGCCCAAGGACGATGGCACGCCGGCCGAAATGCGCACCTTCCTGTTGCCGCGCAGCGACTATGCGATCGACGAGGACGCTTGGCACGTGTTTGGCCTGCAGGGCACTGGTAGCCACGACATTATCGTCGATGACGTGTTCGTGCCGGATTATCGCACCCACCGGTCGATCGACGGTTTCCTCTGCAAGAACCCGGGCCAGGAAGTGAACACCGGCCCGCTTTATCGCCTTCCCTGGGCGCAGGTCTTTGTCCGCTCGGTCTCCACCGCCGCATTTGGCGGAGCGCAGGCGGCGATCAACGCGGCGCTCGACATCATGCAGAGCCGGATTTCGACCAATACCGGTAAGGCTTCGAAGGACGATCCCATTCTCCACGCGGCCATAGCCCGCGCGATTGCCGAAAAGGGCGAAATGGAAACCACCCTGCGGCTTACCTTTGAAGACCTGATGGGCTATGCCGAGCGGGGTGAGGATATCCCGATGGAAAAGCGGGCCTTCTATACCTATCAATCCGCCACCGTGGTGCGCCGCCTCGCCAGCCTGGTCGACGATATTGTCCAACTGTTTGGTGGCCGCGCGATCTATACCAGCAGCGAGATCATCCAGCCTTGGCTCGATCTCCACGCTGGTCGTGCACACGTTGCCAACGATCCCGGCAACCGTACCAGCGATGCAATCAACGCCATGCTGGGCCAGGCCCCGCTGAACCCCTTCCTGTAAGGACCTCGGCATGACGGCCCTTTCGGAAGCGACTTACGACGTCGCTGGCGGTTATCAGGTTCACCTTAAGTCGGCTGGCCAAGGACCGGTTGTCGTGTTCATCCACGGCAGCGGTCCGGGCGCATCAGGGGCATCAAATTTTCGCCAGAACTGGCCCGCCTTCGTGGCCGCCGGATATCAGGTGATCCTGCCCGATCTCATCGGCTATGGTGCCTCATCGCAGCCAGAGGGTATCGATTACACACTGCAGCTGTTCACCGACACGCTCTACGAAGCACTGCGGCAACACGGGATTGAGCGCGCGACGCTGGTCGGCAATTCGCTTGGAGGCGGCGTGGCGATCCAGCTGACACTTGACCATCCCGAATTCACCGAGCGGCTGATCCTGATGGCGCCAGGCTGCATCGAAGAGCAAGCCGACTACTTCAAGATGCCCGGGATCACCAAGATGGTGTCGAATTTTGGCGGGCCGGACTTCAACCTGGCTGAACAGCGCCGCTTGATCTGCAATCTGGTTCACCCCGACTTTGCCGCCCACATTCCAGACGCCCTGGTTGAAGAGCGGTTCGCCGTGGCCCGCAACCAGCCCAAGGACGTGCTGATGCGGATGCGCACCCCCAATCTGGGGCCGCGGGTGGGCGAATTGCAGGTGCCGATCTTTGTGCTGTGGGGGCTGAACGACGAGTTTTGCCCCGAAAGCGGCGCCCGGCATTTTCTGGATCGCTGCGCCGATGCCCGTTGCATGACCTTCACCCGCACCGGTCATTGGGTTCAGGTTGAGCGGGCAGAAGAGTTCAATCGCTATAGCCTGGAATTCCTGCGTGGCTGATGGCTATCCGCTGATCCCCGAAGAACTGCCGCAACAGTTTCGCGCAGCCATGCGGCGTCTGGCCGCATCGGTGGCGATTGTGGCAGCCCGGGGCGAAGCAGGGCCGATTGGCATGGCAGCCACTTCGGTCACCTCGCTGACGGCGGACCCGCCCGCAGTGCTGGTTTGCGTTAATCGCGCGACGGCGCTGCACGGGTTGCTGGTGCCGACCGCGCCGCTTTCGGTGAACCTGCTGTCGCGTGATCAACAGGATGTCTCGGCCGCCTTTGGCGGAGGCGTTTCGCAGAATGAGCGGTTCCGGATCGGCGAATGGCGCGATGGCCCTGATGGCTTGCCGGAACTGGCCCGAGCCCAGGCCAATCTCGGCTGCGTGATCGACGCGATGCTGGCCTATGGTACGCATTCGATTGTCATCGCTCGGGTGCTGCGCGCCACGGTCAGCGATGGCATCGCCCCCTTGATCTATCAGGACGGAACCTATCTGTGAGCGAAGAACGCACCGCGAGTCTGGCGGGTGAACTCTATGCTGCCCTGCGCGAGTGCCGGGTGGTCGCCCCATTGATCGAACGTCACCCCGATCTGACCATCGACGATGCCTATGCCATTTCGCTTGGCTTCTTGGCCCGCCGCCGCGCCGATGGTGAACGCGTGGTTGGCAAGAAGATCGGCGTTACCAGCAAGGCCGTGCAGGACATGCTTGGTGTCCACCAGCCCGACTTCGGCTTCTTGACCGACTGGATGCAGACCGGCGACGTAATCGATGTCGATGCCAAGGCCCTGATCGCGCCGCGCGCCGAGGCCGAGATCGCCTTCGTGCTGAAAGACAGTCTGGCCGGACCCGGCGTAACCGCAGGGGACGTTATTGCCGCAACCGACTATATCGCCCCCTGTTTCGAGATCGTCGACAGCCGCATCCGCGACTGGAAAATCGGGATTGTTGATACGGTTGCGGACAATGCCTCATGTGGAGTCTTCGTTCTTGGCGAAGCCAGGGCCAATCCACGCGATCACAATTTACCCGCGCTGCACGTGACCGTCACCAAAAACGGCGCGGCGTTATCGGAAGGATATGGTCACGCCGTCCAGGGCGACCCAGCCCAGGCGGTTGCCTGGCTGGCCAACACGCTGGGCACCTATGGCGTCACGCTTGATGCAGGCGACGTGATCCTTTCAGGCAGCCTGGTCCCGCTTGAGCCGGCGGCAAAGGGCGATGTCTTTGCGATGACCCTGCACGGTGTTGGCACTTGCACGGCTCGTTTTGTCTAAGGAAACAGTAATGGCACGCGTGAAGGCCGCAATCATCGGTTCAGGCAATATCGGCACCGACCTGATGATGAAGATGATCAAGTATCCGCAGAACATGGAACTGGCGGCGGTTGTGGGGATCGACCCGGCTTCGGAAGGGCTGGCCATGGCCCGCGAGCATGGCATTGCCACGACCCACGAGGGGATCGAAGGGCTGAAGCAGCTAGCCTGCTATGCCGAAATCGGCATCGCGTTTGATGCAACCTCTGCATATGCCCACAAGGCGCACGACGAGGCCCTGCGGGCCGACGGTATCCAGGTGGTCGACCTGACCCCGGCCGCGATCGGGCCCTTCACGGTCCCACCAGTCAACATGAGCCAGCACCTTGATCAGCCGAACGTAAACATGGTGACCTGCGGCGGTCAGGCGACGATCCCGATGGTGGCCGCGGTCGCCCGGGTTTCGGACAAGGTCCATTACGCCGAAATCGTTGCCTCGGTTTCATCCCGTTCTGCCGGGCCAGGAACCCGCGCCAACATCGACGAATTTACCCGCACCACCGCGCGGGCGATTGAGGTGGTGGGCGGCGCAACCAAGGGCAAGGCGATCATCATCCTAAACCCCGCCGAACCGCCGATGATCATGCGCGATACGGTCTTCACCCTGTCCGAAGGCGGCAGTGAGGATGCGATCCGTCAATCCGTGGCAGAGATGGTGGCGGAAGTGCAGAAGTACGTTCCCGGCTATCGCCTCAAGCAAGAGGTGCAGTTTGAACGGTTCGGCGACAACAATCGCCTCAAGATCCCCGGCATGGGCGACTTCACTGGGATCAAGTCGATGATCATGCTCGAAGTCGAAGGGGCCGGGGATTATCTGCCCTCATATTCGGGCAACCTCGACATCATGACCGCCGCTGCCAAGGCCACCGGCGAGCTTCTGGCCGCGCGGAGGATGAGCGCATGAGCAAGTTCGATGTCACTGCAGGCGACAAGGTTTACATCCAGGATGTGACCCTGCGCGATGGTATGCACGCCATCCGTCACATGTACGGCATCGACCACGTCCGCGCGATCGCGCAAGCGATCGAGGCTTCCGGCGTGGATGCGATCGAAGTGGCGCATGGCGATGGTCTGTCGGGTGCCAGCTTTAACTATGGCTTTGGCGCTCATACCGACTGGGAATGGCTGGAAGCCGTGGCCGATGTGCTGGATAAATGCGTGTTGACCACCTTGATCTTGCCTGGCGTTGGCACGGTTGAGGAACTGCGCCGCGCTTATGATATCGGTGTGCGTTCGGTCCGGGTCGCCACGCACTGCACCGAAGCCGACGTATCAAAGCAGCACATCGGTATTGCCCGCGACCTAGGCATGGACGTTTCGGGCTTTCTGATGATGAGCCATATGATCGAGCCGGACCATCTGGCCAGCCAGGCGCTGTTGATGGAAAGCTATGGCGCGCAGTGCGTCTATGTGACCGACAGCGGTGGCGCTCTTGACATGGATGGCGTGCGCGCCCGGTTCGAAGCCTATGATCGCGTGCTTAAGCCTGAAACCCAGCGCGGGATGCACGCCCACCATAACCTCTCGCTTGGCGTGGCCAATTCGATCGTCGCCGCGCAGTGCGGCGCGGTGCGGATTGATGCCAGCCTGACGGGCATGGGTGCGGGCGCAGGCAATGCACCGCTTGAGGTCTTCGTGGCCGCCGCAGACCGTAAGGGTTGGAACCATGGCTGCGACGTCAGTCTGCTGATGGACGCGGCCGAAGATCTGGTTCGCCCCCTGCAGGACCGCCCGGTGCGGGTTGATCGCGAGACCCTTAGCCTTGGCTATGCCGGAGTCTATTCCAGCTTTCTTCGCCATGCCGAGAAGGCCAGCGAGACTTACGGAATCGACACCCGCGAAATCCTGCTCGAACTGGGCCGCCGCAAGATGGTCGGCGGGCAAGAGGACATGATTGTCGATGTGGCGCTCGACATGCTGAAGGCGCAGGAAGGTTAAACCCATGGCCGAAATTTCGCTGCACCGCCCCTACCCGGCCAGCGCGGTCGAGTCCTGGGATTTTGAAACTGACGTTGCCATCATCGGCTTTGGCGCGACCGGTGCCTGCGCCGCAATCGAAGCCGCCGATGCAGGCGCCAAGGTGATGCTGTTCGAACGCAATTCAGGCAGCGGCGGGGCTTCGGGTCTGTCGGGCGGCGAGATCTACATCGGCGGCAGCGGCGGTACTGATGCTCAACGCGCTGCGGGGTTCGAGGATACCACCGCAGATTTTACCGCCTATCTTAAATTGGCCGGCGGCCCCTGCGTCGACGAAGCCAAGTGCGAACTCTATGGTCGTGAAGCTGTGAACCACTATGCCTGGCTCAAGGCCCAGGGCGTGCCTTATCGCGGCAACTATCTGCCCGGTAAACACATCGAACCGACCGATGACTCAACCCTGATCTGGTCAGGCAGCGAGGCTGCGGCGCCATTTTGCGACCAGGCCAAGCCGGCCCCGCGTGGACACGTGATCCAGCACATGGGCTGGGGCGGCGGGCGGCCATTGGTCGACGTGCTGGAAGCCAGCGCCCGCGCCAAGGGCGTGGAAGTGATTACCGACGCCCGCGCCCTAGCGCTGATCCAGGATCGTGAGCAGATAGTGGGCCTGGTGGTGCGGATCGATAACCAGCCCCGCTTTGTGAAGGCGGCGAAGGGCGTGGTGTTGGCCACCGGCGGTTTCGTGTTCAACCAGGCTATGCGGCGCAAGCACTGCCCCGATACCTTCAAGCTCAACGATCCAATCGGCGACAAGGACGATGGTTCAGGCATCGAACTGGGCATAGGCGCGGGCGGCGAAGCAATCCACATGGACCAGTTCTTTACCACCTGTCCGTGGACCATGCCCGAAAGCCACGCCTATGGCGTGTTCGTTAACACCAAGGGGCAGCGCTTCATCAACGAGGACTGCTATCACGGCCGGGTCAGCCGCTGCGCGGTCGATCAGCCGGACGGCAAGGTCTATTTGCTTCTGGATAATGCCCACTTCGTCCAGCCTATGGACTTTGCGCGGATGCGGATTGCTGGCACAGGCGAGACCTGGGATGAGGTTGAGGCCGAGCTGGAAATGCCTGCCGGCACGCTCAGTGCCACCATGGCGGTTTACAACGAGCACGCCCGCGCAGGCCGCGACCCATTGTTCGACAAGCGACCGCCAATCTTGGTGGCACTCGACCAAGGCCCCTTCATCGCACTCGAGCTGGATTTCCATGACAGCTACTTCAGCTTCTTCACGCTCGGCGGGCTGAAGACTTCGACCGATGGCGAAGTGCTGGACCGGTCCGGGTCACCGATTGCTGGTCTCTTTGCTGCGGGACGCTGCACCTCTGGCCTGCCGGCTTGGGGGCATGGTTATTCGTCAGGCATGAGCCTGGCCGATTGCACCTTCTTTGGGCGGCAGGCAGGTCGTAAGGCGTCGAGCCAGTTTAGCTGACCAGCTGACCACCGTCGACCACCAGCACAGTACCGGTGGCCTTGCGCGCCTGATCAGAAGCAAGAAAGGCCACGGCTGCGGCAATATCCTCGGGATCGCAGCTCCCATCCTCCAATTTTGGCATGCCGCGCATGACCATCGACCAGTCTATTTCACCCGCTGGTGGCTGCTGCTTGGTCATTGGCGTGTTAACGTGGCCCGGGCAGACCGCGTTGATCCGCACACCCTTGGGCGCATATTCGGCCGCCAACGCCGTCGTCATGCCAACCACTGCGTGTTTCGATGCGCAATAAGCAGCGGTATAGATCATGCCGCGCAGGCCCGATGTCGAGCCAATGTTGACGATATTGCCCTTTGACCGGACCAGATGCGGCAGGGCGGCCTGGCTCAACACGAAAACGCTGGTCGTATTGATCCGCAAGATCCGCTCGAAATCCTCAACCGCATAGGCTTCGGTCGGCCCCCATTTCAGCATTCCAGCCACATTGCACAGAACGTCCAGACCGCCCTCTGCCGCTGTGGCGATCAATGTGCGACACGATGCATGATCTTCCGCATCATAGGGCACGGCCGTGGCTGCATCGCCGATCATGGCGGCAGTTTCTGCCAGCCCGGCAGCATTGATATCGGCCAGGGTCACCTGTGCTCCTTCGGCCGCGAACAGCTGCGCGGTTGCCCGACCGATCCCCGATGCGGCGCCTGTCACCAAAACTCGCTTGCCTGCAAACCGCACAGCTGTTCTCCTTAACCGAATGTTTCGGGCGCATCGCCCATGACGGTGACCACCGGCTGCCCGGCCGCATCAACGCTGTGAATTAAGCACGACAAGCGACGCGAGCGGGTTTCCGCAATCCACCAGCGGCCATCCTGCCGAACATAGAGGTCATCATATTCAACCCCCATTTGCGTCAGCGTGCGGCTGGTCAGATTGATGTTGTGGAACAGCAAGGACCATTGCCCGGTCGCTCGATCTTCGCCCACAAAACGGATTACGCCGTTGGCACCGTGGTGGATATCAAAGATGCCGGGCGCGCAGCCCAATTGGGCATAGACAGCGACAAAGGCCTCTCGATCGGCAAAGGCCGGAAAGCCATCGTAAGCAATCACGGCCCCCACCGGCAGCAGACAATCGCGCACGGCTTCGGGATCCTTGGCATCGCAGGCGCGCAGATAACGCGCCTTGAGATCACGGATCGCCCGATCATCCTCTAGCCGCTGCAGCCGCTGCTCCAGCGTCACGACCGCTTCGCCCATCGAGCCAACAGTACCGTTATGGACATCGGGAAAGCCCCCCAAACGCAAGAACCCGTCCGAACGGCCCACACAATTGCGTAACCCAATTTGAGCGCTATTACGCGATTCATAATTGCTGGGCAACGCTAAAGCCAATACCATATTAACAACCGCAATAAGATTACGCGTTTGGAGGGAAGATGCTGTCGCTTGTCATGGCACTTGCCACTGCCGGCCTGCCGGATGAAACCCAGTGCGCCGCGCTGGCCAGCGATCCAGTCGCCGCACTGGCCTTTGCCACGGGCTTACAGGGCTTCACCTATGGCTATCCGCTGGTTGACCTGCTTAAGCAGCAACACAATGAAACGCACCGGATCGCGCCCGACCAACCGGTGGCTGCCCCGGTCAATACGATTGCCGTCTATCCCCATCTGCTGACGCCAGAGACCCAGGGCCAGCTGCGCGCGGCCAATGCCGATACACTTTATCTGAACGCCTGGATCGACCTTTCACGCGGTCCTGTGCTCTTGGATGTGCCCGCGTTCGGATCGCGCTACTATACCCTCGCTTTCATGGATCTTTATGGGCGCCCCTATCACCTGGGTACGCGCACCAACCGCGGGGCGGAGCGGCGTTACGCCCTGGTCGGCCCGGCGGGCGGAACCGTGCCCACTGGCTATGAAGCCTTCCGACTGCCCACCGACACGGCCTGGATGCTGGGCCGGATTCTGGCGGCTGACCAGGCCGATCTGGCCGATGCCAAGGCGCTGGCAGCCAAAATCCGCATCCAAGGCACGCCAGGTGCGCCGGTTAGCGCCGCGGCCCCGCTGCAACCGTTCGCCAGCCTAGAGTACTTCGTGCTGCTGAACCGAGCACTGCGCCAGGTACCGGCCAAGCCAGGTGAGACCGCGCTGATGGCGCAGTTCGATCAGGCTGGGTTCGGCCCGCGCCAACAGTTTGATCCGGCCGCGCTTAAGCCGGCCGAAGCACTGGGCCTTGGCTGCGCGGTGCGACAGGGACCAAAGATCCTGGCCCAGCGCGGTTTCCGCCCCTCGCGCATTCAGAATGGTTGGATGTGGTCAGGCGCAATGGCCGATCCGGGTGATGATTTCCTGCTGCGGGCCGAAGTGGCCCGCGGGGGTTATGTCAACGCGCCGGAGGAATCGATCTATCCCGCGGCAATCACCGATCACCATGGCGAAAGGCTGGACGGCAGCCGGACCTATCGGATCCGTTTCGCCAAGGACGCACTGCCTCCGGTCGATGCCTTTTGGTCGCTGACCGCCTATGATCGCACCACGTCGCAGCTCGTGCCCAATCCGCTGCGGCGCTATACCATCGGCGATCGCACCAAAGGTTTGCGGCGGGATCGCGATGGCGGGCTGTCGCTCTATCTTTCGGCGCGCCAGCCCGCTGTTGGCCGGACGAACTGGTTGCCGGTGCCTTCCGGGCCATACCATGTGGTGATGCGGCTCTACCTGCCCCGCGCCGAAGCGCTTGACGGCCGATATGCCTTGCCCGCGATCGAAAGGATTGCCCAGTGACCCGCCCGACCAGCACGATCGATGCCTTTTCGCCCGAAGCCTATGCCGATGAGGCCGGCATTGCCGCACGGTTTGCCGCCATGCGCGCCCAGGGGGACGTGCTGTGGATCGAGCAGGAGCCCTATCGACCGTTCTGGGCCGTGCTGCGTCACAAGGACATCATGGAGATCGAGCGGAACAGCAAGGTCTGGCTCAACGCCCCGCGGCTGACCTTGCTGCCGGCCTGGTTCGAGGATCGCACGATTGCCCAGTTCGGCAGCCGGACAGGGCCGGTGCGGACCCTGCTCGATATGGACGAGCCCGACCATCGCAAGCACCGCCAGCTAACCCAGTCCTGGTTCAACTCCCGGTTCCTCGACACCTTGCGGGAACGGATGAAGCTGCTGGCCCGCGAATATGTCGACAAGATCGCGCGGCTAGCTCCGCTGGGGCCCTTCGACTTCGTCGAGGAGATCGCGGTTCCCTATCCATTGATCATGATAACCTCGATCCTTGGCCTGCCCGAGAGCGACGCACCGCTGGTGCTGCGACTGACCCAGGAACTGTTCGGGGCAAGCGACCCCGATCGCAACGCCAATGGTGATTTCGGTCTGGCGACTGCGATGGAGTTTTTCGGCTACCTAGGCGGCGTGGTACAGCAACGGCGGCAGGCGCCGCAGGACGATCTGATGTCGGTGATCGCCACCGCCACGATTGATGGCGCACCCGTATCGGACATGGACACCCTGTCCTATGGAATGCTGCTGGCAGCGGCGGGGCACGATACCACCAGTTCCAGCGTTGGCGTGGGCATGATGCAACTGGCCCGCAACCCGGATCAATTCGCCAAATTGCAAGCCGATCCAGCGCTGGTCGCGCCCGCCGCGCAAGAGATTTTTCGCTGGGCCACACCGGTGCGGCACTTCATGCGCACCGCCGCCGTGGACACCGAGATTGCGGGTCAGCCGATCGCGGCCGGGGAACAGGTTGCGATCCTCTATCTTTCGGGCAACCGCGACGAACGTGCCTTTGACGAGCCGGATGCATTCCGAATCGACCGCACCCCCAATCGCCATCTGGGCTTTGGCTATGGCGCGCACCATTGCCTGGGCCGGATCCTGGCGGAGATGGAGCTGGAAGCCCTGTTTGCCGAAATCGCGGCGCGCGTGGCAACGATCACGCTTGCCGGGGAACCCGAATGGGTCAAAACCAACCACACGGGCGGGCTAAAGCGCCTGCCGGTGCGCGTGACGATGAAATAACTCAACGAAAGCAATCGGAATGACCACTATCGAAGCCCGGATCGATCGCCTTGAATCGCTGGATGCGATCCGTCAGCTGCCCGCAAAATATGCCCTGGCGCTCGACATGCGCGATATGGATGCGATGGTTTCGTTGTTCCCCGCCGATGTCCGGGTGGGCAAGGATGCCAGCGGTCGCCAGGCGCTGCGTGCCTATATGGACCGCACCTTGCGTTCGCCCTTTACCGGCACATCGCACCATATTGGCGGTCACGTGATCGAATTTGACGATCCCGATCATGCCCACGGCGTGGTCTATTCCAAGAACGAGCACGAAACCGGCGATGAATGGGTCATCATGCAAATGATGTATGTCGACGATTACGTACGCCAGGATGGCTGCTGGCACTTCGCCCGGCGCCTACCGCTTTACTGGTATGCCACCGATCTCAACAAGCCGCCGATTGGCGAAAACAAGATGCGTTGGCCAGGCACCGCATGGGCCGAAGGGACCTTCCACAAGCTGTTTCCAAGTTATGCCGAATTCTGGTCGCGTGATGGTGACCACGGCGGTCCGGTCCCCGAACCAGCCCCGCTCGACAAGTTCCTGGAAACCATGCGGCGCGGGGCGGCCGCTCCCAAGGTCAAGGTGCGCGCTGATTGATCAGCCAGCGATCAATCCTGATTGCTTCCGGTAAGGTGGTTGGCGGCAATATAGCCAAAGGTCAGCGCGGGGCCGATTGTTACCCCGGCTCCTGGATAGGATTCGCCCATGGCTGAGGCTGCGCTGTTGCCGATGGCATAGAGCCCGCCAATCGGCTTGCCCTTCGCATCGAGCACTCGAGCGAGGTCATCAGTCTTTAGGCCGCCATTGGTGCCGATATCGCCGGGATAGATCGGCATGGCATAGAACGGCCCCTTGCTGAGCGGTCGAAGGCAGGGATTGGGGCTGACGCGCGGATCGCCATACATCTTGTCATAGGCTGCCTCGCCGCGGTGGAAATCGGGATCTTCACCCCGGGCGGCATTGACGTTGAACCGGCCAACAGTCGCTTCTAGCCGGGCCGGATCGACACCCATCTGGACGGCCAGTTCGGCAATGGTCCCACCCTTCTTCAGGATCGTCTTGACCATGCCGTTCTGCAGCCAGTCTGGTACCAGCGGATAGACCGGACCAACCGGATAGGAATGGCGATAAGTGTGATCGAACACGAACCAACTGGGGCTGGCATCGCCATGTTCACGCTGGCGGCGGGCCATCTGCTGGCCAACGATGTGGTATGATGCCGCCTCGTTCAAATAGCGTTCGCCCTGCTGGTTAACCATCATGCAGCCCGGCAGCGCCCGTTCGATGGTGCAAAGCCGCCCGCGATCCTCGCCCGGCACATGGAATACCGGCGCGGCCCAGGTCGATTGCAGGTTCATTGTCTCTGCACCCATTGCCTGACCGGCGCGGATCGCATCGCCGGTGTTGCCGCTGGTCCCACCCGAATAGAGCGCATTGGGATAAAGTGGCGCATGGGCATCGCGCATCGCCTGGTTCTTGTCGAACCCACCAGCGGCCAGGACCACGCCCTTGCGGGCCCGGATCCGGATCGCCCGGCCATCGCGGCGCACCACCGCGCCAATGACCTTACCCTTTTCGTTGATAAGTTCTTCCAGCCCGCTGTTCAGCCAAAGCGGCACCTTGGCCTCGTTCAGCGCCAGCCGCAGCCCGCCGGCCAGGGCATTGCCAAGAGTTAGGCGGCGATCCTTACGCGAAGTGAAGCGAAACGGCCAGTCCAGCCAATATCGCGCCAGGCTCTTGGCCAGATGCAGCCACCAGCCCTTGGCCCGGAACAGCAGGATATAGGTCTCATCGAAATGCCAGTTGAGATAACCAAACAACGAAGCTGCCGGCGAGGCGAAGCGCAGGGTCCGCACGTCCTTGCCGAGGCGGCGCCCATCAAGCGGCAGCGGCATATGGGTGCGATAGCCACTTGGCGATCCACCAGGATTTTCGGCGTGGTAATCAGGATAGGGGAAAGCGTGGTACTCAATCTCGGTATTGGCCCCCATCCAACGCAGCATCTTGGCCGCGTTGCCGACATAAGCCCGGATATTGGCATCAGGGACATTATCTGCCGAGAGCGCGCGGACATATTTGAAGGCATCGTCGACATTATCGTGAAAGCCGGCAGACGCGGCCTGATCGCTAGCCGGAATCCAGATCCCCGCGCCCGAGGTGGCAGACGTGCCGCCCCACAGCTTTTCCTTTTCGACAATCAGCACCTCGGCATGGTTCTTGGCCGCGACCAGGGCCGAAAGCATACCCCCCGCACCCGATCCCACCACCAGAATGTCGATCTCCTGATCCCAGTTTGCGCTCATTGCCTGCCTCCTTCCGCTCAGGACGGAATGTAGAGCTGTGCCGCCTTGCCGCCATCAACCGGCAGGGCAACACCCGTGATGTAGCTCGCCGCGTCCGACAGCATGAAGACAATCGCCTCGGCCAGCTCTTCGGGCTGGCCGCCCCGCCCCAGCGGGATCGCATCGGCGGTCTTGGCAGCCAGTTCGGGCGCTTTGGTCGCAAAATCAAGCGTCGCCGCCGTGTTAACCTGGCCGGGCACAATCGCATTCACCCGGATGCCCTGGCGCGCGCCTTCCATAGCAGCCACAGCGGTGAACTGGATCAGCGCTGCCTTAGACGCCGAATAGCTTGAATAATTGGCCATCGCCCGGACCGCTGTCGTCGATGAGATATTGACGATCGAGCCCTTGCCCTGAGCGGCCATCACTTTCATCGCCGCCTTGGTCCCGACAAAGACCGCATCGGCATTGACCGCAAAATCCTTGCGCCAATGTTCCAACTTCAGGCGGCTGATCGGTGCATAATGGGTCGACATGGCATTGTTGACAAGCATGTCTAGCCGGCCGTGGCGGGCTGCAACATCCTCAATCAGTGCCTCGAACGCCGGGAAATCAGTCACGTCGAGTTGGACCGCCTCGATCTTGCCGCCTTCACCCGCAATCTGGGCCCGGGCCGCGTCGAGCAGTTCCTGGCGTCGGCCGCAAATCACCACCTGGGCTCCGCGTCGCGTTAGCAGGGCGGCAGTGGCCAGGCCAATCCCGTCGCTGCCACCGGTTACAATGGCCACCTTACCGGTCAGATCTTGGCTCATGCCCTCTCCTGTACGCCTTATTGCACGCCTCAGCGGCGCGATGGAATCTTTAGAAACGCAATTGACGCAGCCACGCGGTTTCTGTCAACCTAATGCGTAATCAAACAAGCGATGATTTACGAATCTTTCGGATTAGGAACAAACATGACCAAACTCTCCGGCAAAGTGGCATTGGTGACGGGTGCCGGGCAAGGGGTTGGTCAGGGAATTGCCCTAGCGCTCGCCGCCGCAGGCGCAAAAGTTGCCGTTACCGGCCGGACCATTACGAAGCTGGAGGCAACCTGCGCCATGATCGCCGAACGCGGCGGGTCTGCCCTACCGATTGCCGGAAACGTGAAGGATCCCGCAAACCTGGAGGATATGGTTGCGCAAACCGTCGCCCGGTTTGATGGCCTGGATATCCTGGTCAACAATGCGCAAGAGGTTCCCAATGGCCAGTTGCTTGACGTCAGCGATGAAGCCTTCGTGGCCGGATTTGAATCTGGCCCCCTAGCCAGTTTTCGACTGATGAAGCTGGCTCACCCGCACATGGTGGCCCGTGGCGGCGGGGTGATCATCAATCTCGCTTCCTCGGCCGGAATCCGCTGGGACATGGCCGGCTATGGCGCCTATGGCGCGGTCAAGCAGGCCACCCGGGTGCTGACCCGCGCGGCCGCGGCGGAATGGGGGCGACAGGGCATCCGCGTGCTGACCATTGCCCCCCATGCCGAAAGCCCTGGTCTGAAATGGTGGATCGCCAACAACCCGGTTGAAGCTGAAGCCTTCTTCAGCACCATTCCGCTGGGCCGGATCGGCAAGCTGGAGGAAGACATCGGTCGCGCCGTCGCAGCGCTGTGCGGGCCCGAAATGGCCTATCTGACCGGTGCGACGATCCCGCTGGATGGCGGGCAGGCCAATTTTGACTGACCCGGTGATGGGCAAGGTCATCGCATTGCTATGGGCCCCTGCGGGCACAGCGACTGAAGCCTTCGCCGCCCAAATCAAGGCCACGCTACCTCCATTGCTCAAATTAGCCGGGGCCCAGCACATTCGCCTCAACCTTGAAGATGCCATTAGCGGCAGGGGCGCAAATTTGCGCCAATCGCGCGGTCCGCGTCAGCATGACGCCTTGGTCCAGTTCGAATATTCCGGACTGGGTGAAGCCTTACCCGAACCGATCTGTGCAGCGCTAGCCAGGGCTTCGGAACAATGGCACGCCTGGCAGGTGACGGCGTCACTCATCATCGCCAACACCCGCCATCCCGCCCAAGCCGGCGAACGGACCGTCGGCTGGGCGCAAATGGCCTTCCTCACCTTGCCGGAGCGCCTGACCCACACAGAATGGTGCGGCCTGTGGCAGAACCGGCATACGGCCGTGGCGATCGAGACCCAGGCCAATTTCGAATATGTGCAGAACCTGATCGAGCGCCCACTAAGCCCCGGCGCACCACCCTATGTCGCGATTGTCGAGGAGTGCTTCCCCGAAGCAGCCCTGACCGATCCCTTCGTGTTTTTCGATGCTGTCGGCGATCCCGAGAAGTTCAAGGCCAATCTTGATCGGATGATGGAAAGCTGCGACCGGTTTATCGACCGCGGTACGATCGACGTGATCCCGACCGGACAATACAACTTTTAAGGCTTTTTTTCACGCGAAATCCAGTTGATTTGCCGGAACCGTCGCAATTTGCGTAGCTAAATAATCTTTGAAATCCGCAAAACCACGCTATAGGCAATGGCAAACGCGGCACTGCGTCGAATCATGGGAGAAAGTGGGATGACGGCAAAGGTAGCACTCGTCACCGGGGCAAGCCGCGGCGCAGGGCGCGGGATCGCGCGGGGCTTTGGCGAGCTTGGCTATACCGTCTATGTCACTGGCCGGACTACGGCCCCCGGCGATGCGAAGGGATGGGACGGAACAGTGCTGCCCGGGACTGTGGCCGAGACCGCGGCCGAGGTTAGCGCCGCCGGCGGCCGGGGCATTGCCGTGATGTGCGATCATGCCGACGACGCCCAAGTTGCCGCGCTGTTCGCGCAAATTGAACGCGATCAAGGTCGGTTGGATGTGTTGGTCAACAATGCCACCTATATTCACCACCAACTGATCGAGAAGCTGCCCTTCTGGGAGAAAGAGCTGGATGCAGCAAAGATCCTCGATGTCGGCCTGCGCTCGGCCTATGTGGCCAGCTGGCACGCCGCGCGGATGATGGTGGAACAGGGTTCCGGTACGATTGCCTTCGGCTCATCGTTCGGCGGTTCGTGCTATATGCATGGCCCGGCCTATGGCGCACAAAAGGCCGGGATCGACAAATTTGCCCACGACATGGAGCATGACCTGCGCGGCACCGGCGTAATCGCAGTCTCAATCTGGATGGGCCCGCTGGTGACCGAACGCTCGCTGATCGCTCAGAAGACCAATCCCGAGCAGTACGAGGGCTTTATTGAGGCAGCCGAGAACCCGGAGTTCACCGCCCATATCATTGATGCCATCGCCCAGGCCCCCAACCGCGACGAGCTGTCGGGCCAGACCCTGATCGGGGCGGAGATTGCCAAGGAACTGGGTGTGTCCGATCGCGGTAAAGACAAGCCGTCCTACCGTGACATGTTGGGCAGCCCGCGGCCAAAGAACCCGGCTGCGGTTTACTGATATGGCGCGCCAGTTTCACCTGGCCGATCTGTTCGAAACCGTCGCACAGGCGGTCCCCGAGCGGCTGGCGGTCATCAGTCAGAGCCAGAACCTGACCTTTGCCGAATTGAATGCACGGTGCGATCGGCTGGCTGCCGGCCTGGCCGCCCATGGCGTTCAGCGCGGTGCCTCGGTCGGGCTCTATCTTTATAACGGTCCCGCCTACCTTGAGGCCTTCATTGCCGCCTGCAAGCTGGGAGCCGTGCCTTACAACGTCAATTACCGTTACCGCGCGGACGAGTTGCGTTACCTGTTCGTCAATGCTGATAGCGCAGCCATCATCCATGGCGCTGAGTTTTCCCCCATCATCCGCGAGGTGCGCGATGCCGTACCGACACTGAAGCTGACGGTTGCGGTCGAAGACGGATCAAACGCCGATATCGCCGGATCAGTCCCCTATAACGAGCTGCTGGCCCATGAGCCTGGCGGTCCTTGGGATCGCAGCGCCGAGGACTATCTCCTTTGCTATACCGGCGGAACCACCGGCATGCCCAAGGGCGTTATGTGGCCCCACCGGGCCTTTGTCTTCGCCTGTGCCGGCGGGGCAGGCTATTTCAATCCGCACGGACCGATCCAGCATCCGCGGGACATCGAAAGCCGGGCCCGCGACGGCTATCCGCTGAAGATGTTCCCGCTGGCGCCCTTGATGCACATGGCGGCCATGTGGACCGTGTGGAGCGCACTGCTGAACGGTGTCACCATCGTGCTAGACGAAGGGCGGATCTTTGATCCCGAACGGGTGTTCGATATCGCCGAGCGCGAAGGAGCGAACATGATCCAGTTCGTGGGCGATGCTATGGCCACGCCGCTACGCGATGCCCTGCGCGCCAATCCCGGGCGCTGGAACCTGCCCGCGCTGGTCAACCTCGGCTCTGGCGGAGCGGTGTTTTCGCAGCACCTTAAAGATGACCTCAAAGCGCTGGTGCCAAGCGCGAGCATCACCGATGGCATGGGCTCGTCCGAGACCGGCATGTCAGGCATGGCCGAAAAGTCGGCAGAAGGCGTCATGCGTCTGCCGGCCAATGCTTTGCAGCAGGTGGTGGTGGATGCACGAATTGCCGCCCCTGGCGAAACCGGCTTTGTCGCCCGCACTGGCAACACACCGATTGGCTATTACAATGATCCGGCGAAGACTGCCGAAACCTTCGTGACCATTGATGGCCAGCTGTGGGCCGTATCGGGCGATGCGGCGCGGTTGGATGAAGACGGCATGATCACGGTGTTCGGTCGAGGATCGACTTGCATCAACACCGGCGGCGAAAAGGTATTCCCGGAAGAGGTTGAAGAAGCACTGCGCGCGCATCCCGCAATTTTCGACGCAGTCGTTGCCGGCCAGCCCGATGAACGCTGGGGCCAGCGCGTGATCGGTGTGGTTTCCGGCCGCCCCGGCATTACGGAGCCCAGCTATGACGAGGTGAAAGCCTTTCTCGCTGAACGACTAGCAGGCTACAAAGTGCCCAAGGCGCTGATCTGGGTTGACGAGGTGAAACGCTCTCCCGCCGGCAAGCAGGACTATCGCTGGGCCGGAGAAATCGCGGCAGACGCACGATGAGCCAAGTCGATCCCGTCTTTGCCGCAGTTACCGCCCCGGGCACACCGTTTGAATTGACCGAACGCGACGGGCTGCTCCAATTTGCCAATGCTGCCCCGGACCTGGGGCTGATGATCGATCATGCACGCCGTCATGGCGACAAGACGTTCCTGGTAGACTTTTCGTCAGCCGGGGCCGAACGGCGCCTGACTTTCGAACAGGTTTTTGCCTGGCGCGACCAGCTGGTGCCACTGCTGCAGATCCGGCGCGGAGACCGGGTGGCGATCTGCATGCGCAATCGCGCCGAATGGATCGTGGCCTTTATGGCCGTGATCAAGGCCGGCGGGATTGCCGCGCTCCTCAATAGCCGCGGCTCGCCGGCCGAGCTGGTGGCGATGATCGATGATGTTACCCCAGCGCTGGTGCTCGCCGACAGCCGCCGGGCCGCGCTGATCCGCGAGGGCGGCTATGGCGGGCGCATGGTCGATCTCACCAGCCCGATTGACCTTCAGGACAACGCCCAGCGATCGCCCGATGCCCTGCCCGATCCCGGTCTGGCTCAGCCGCTCGATCCGGCGACGATCCTGTTCACCTCAGGCACTACCGGCCGGGTCAAGGGCGCAGTGCTGACCCACAGAAGTCTGATCACCGGGCTGATGCTGATGCAGCTCTCAGGCGTGATGGTGCTGCACAACATGGCCAAGGCCCACGGCATCGCACCCGAAACGCTGATGGCTAATTTGCCTCAACAATCGGTGCTGCTGGTCTATCCGCTGTTCCATATTTCAGGCCTTGGCGCAGCTTTCCTTTCGCCGCTGTTCGCCGGATCGAAAGTGGTGATCATGCGTCGATGGGATGCCCAGGAGGCAGTGCGACTGATCGGGACGGAACAGATCACGATGTTTTCGGCGGTACCTACGATGCTATGGGACCTCCTCAACCGGGCTCGGCTGGGCGATGCAGACCTCTCGTCCTTGCGCAACATTGCCTCGGGCGGACAAGCTCTCCCCGTCAACTTACTTGATGAAATCCGTGCCGTCTGTCCGCAGGCGGTCATGGGGACCGGTTATGGAATGACCGAGGCATCCGGCTCGTTGGCTCAGGCAGTGGGTGAGGATTTTATCCGCAATCGCTCGTCTGCCGGCCGGGTCTTGCCCATGGCCGAGGTGCGGATCGTTGCGCCGGACGGCACAGTCATGCCAGCCGGACAAAGCGGTGAAATCCAGCTCAAAGGCGCAATGGTCATGGCCGGATATTGGAACCGGCCCGAAGAAACTGCCGCCGCCTTCACTGCAGATGGTTGGCTGCGAACGGGTGATGTCGGTTACATCGATGCAGAAGGCTATATCTTCATCGTCGATCGCGTGAAGGACATGGTCATTTCCGGCGGTGAGAACATCTATTGCGCCGAGGTAGAGCGGGTGATGGGCGAAATGCCCGGCGTGGACGAATGCGCCGCTTTCGGCATTCCTGATGAGCGTCTGGGCGAACTGCTGGTCGCCGTGGTCAAGGGCGCTGCCCTGGACGAACGCGCCGTAAAGGAATGGGTTGGAGAACGCTTGGCCCGCTACAAGGCGCCGGGCCGCGTTGCCTTTGTTTCAGAGCCCCTGCCCCGCAACGATGTGGGCAAGATCAACAAGGTGGCGCTGCGCGCGACCTGGCCTGCTTTATCCGGAGAACAATGACATGGGCATGCCCAAGGACATCGGCATTATCGACTGCATGCTTGGCATTCCTGAAGCCGAAGATCGGTCTGACTGGTTCACTGCCTTTCGCCCGCTGATCAAGGATGCGCAGACTCTGCAACAGTTCTCCATGCCAGCGCAGTACATGTTTAAGGACGTGCCGCAGACCGGCCATGCCGACGACTATGTTAAATGGACCGTCGAGCAGATGGACCAGCACGGCATTGCCAAGGCACTGATCGGCTGGAACGAGAATGAAACCTCGCGTAGGGCCAAGGAGCTTTATAGCGATCGCTTCTTCTTCGACCTACCCTGCGATCCCAACAAGGGAATGGAGGAAGTTCGGCGGATCAAGCGAATCCATGCCGAAGTCGGCCTCTCGGCGATCAGCGTCTTTCCGGCCGGCACGCTTCCCCAGGTGGCGATCAACCACAAATACATGTTCCCGCTTTATGCCTGCGCGGTGGAACTGGACATTCCAATCTGCCTCAACGTCGGGATCCCTGGGCCGCGCATTCCGATGGAAACCCAGAAGGTTGAGCACCTTGACGAAGTCTGCTGGTTCTTCCCGGATCTGAAGATCGTGATGCGTCACGGCGCAGAGCCCTGGCAAGATCTGGCAGTTAAGCTGATGCTGAAGTGGCCAAATCTGTATTATTCGACCAGCGCCTTTGCCCCCAAGCACTACCCGAAGGCGATCATTGACTATGCCAACACCCGGGGCGCGGAAAAGATTATTTATGCCGGTTACTTCCCGATGGGACTGAGCCTGGAGCGGATTATGTCCGATATGGCCAATGTACCGTTGAAGGATGAAGTCTGGCCAAAGTTCCTGCGCGAGAACGCCGAACGCGTATTCAAGCTCTAACCCTGTTTAAACCCACCAGTCCGGCATCTCCGGGGAGAATGAAATGACCGACGCCACAACCGACGCCCGCACTGCCCCGGTGGCCGTGTGGCAGGTGCTGGAAAAGATGACCAAGGAAGAGCGTGAGGCTTGGCGCGTCGCACCGATTGCCAACCGCCCAACCGCGGCCCAGCGCAACCTGGACATCGGCTTCCCGTTTGGCTGGTACCCGTTCATGATGGGCAAGGACCTGGCCGTGGGCGAGGTCAAGCCGGCCCGCTACTTTGCGCGCGACCTTGCGGTCTGGCGCGGTGAAGATGGCCAGGTGCGGATGATCGATGCCTATTGCAAACACCTGGGCGCCCACCTGGGCCATGGCGGCAAGGTGGCCGGAAACCTGCTGGAATGCCCGTTTCACGCTTGGCGCTATGATGGTGAGGAAGGCGTGGTCAAAGAGATTCCCTATGCCAAGGCCATTCCTCCGCAGGTCAAGCGCAAGTGCACACGCACCTGGCACATCCGCGAAGCCAACCAGTGGCTGTGGGTTTGGTATCACCCAGAAGACGTAGCCCCGTTGTATGAGGTAGTACATCTTCCCGAAGCCAGCGACCCCGATTGGACGCCTTATGATGCCGTCGAATGGCGGGTGTTCGGATCGTTGCAGAACATGGCTGAAAACGGTGTCGATTTTGCCCATTTCAAATACATTCACGGCACGGCCGAACTGCCCAGTTCCGAATTGTCATGGGGCGAATGGGACCGCTGCGGGATCGTCCGTGCCAAGATGGGCACGCCCAAGGGGATCGTCGATGGCACGATCACGAGCAATTCGATGGGCCCCGGTCAGGCCTGGGTGCGATTTACCGGGATCTGCGAAACGCTGCTCGTGGCCTGCATCATTCCGGTTGAGCTGGACGAATTGCAGGTGATCTATTGCTATACCCAGCCCAAAGAACAGGCTGAAGGACCCATGGCCGGCCTGGCTCGTGCTATCATTAAGGACGTTAACAAGCAGCTGGATCAGGACAAGGTGGTTTGGGATCGGATGCGCTATGAGCCGAATCCGATCATCTGTGATGGCGATGGCCCGATTCCCCATTTCCGCAAATTCTATGCGCGCTTTTACGCGGCGGGCGATGGTGTCCCATCGGTCCAGCGGGCGGCTGGCTGAAGTGCCAACCCGGCGGCAGGTGATGGCAGGCGGGGCCGCGGCAATCGCGGTCAGTGCGGCTGAAGGAGCCAGGGCAATGAGTAGCGGCGGGATTGAAAGCTTGTTGTCCAGCCACGATGCATTGGGCCTGGCTGGGCTGGTGCGCCAGCGCGAGGTCAGCCCGACTGAACTGCTTGAGGCCGCAATTGCCCGCACAGAAGCGCTGAATCCGCGCTTCAACTTCATAGCCCAACGGCACTATGATCACGCCCATAAGGCGCTGGCTGCCGGACTACCGAGGGGGCCATTTACCGGCGTTCCCTGGCTACTGAAAGACCTGAACACTCATATCGCCGGCGAAGTCACCGAAGGCGGCAGCCGGTTCTACAAGGGCTTTCGCGCGCCGGTAACCTCAGAACTTGTCAACCGGATCGAACGGGCCGGCTTTGTGGTCTTTGGCAAGACCACCACCCCCGAACTAGGGCTAACCGGCACCACCGAAAACAAGCTGACTGGCGATACCCGCAATCCCTGGAACCCGGCGCGGATCGCCGGCGGCTCGTCGGGCGGAGCGGCTGCGGCCGTGGCCGCCGGCGTGTTGCCCGCCGCCCATGCCACCGATGGCGGTGGATCGATCCGCATCCCTGCGTCCTGCTGCGGCCTGTTCGGGCTTAAGCCGAGCCGCGGGCGCGTGCCCATGGGACCACTACGGACTGAAGGCTGGGGCGGGCTTTCCACCCACCATGCGGTGAGCTGGACCGTGCGTGACAGCGCAGCTATCCTGGATGCAACCCACGGCACGGAACCGGGTTCCCGCTATGGCGCGCCGGCCCCGGCTGAGGGGTTCCTGGCCCAAGTTGGCAAGCAACCCGGCAAGCTGCGGATTGCGCTGATGCTGGATGCGCCCTCCGGTAGCCCCGTCGATCCTGATTGCCGAGCCGCGGTCCAGTCTGCCGCCGCCCTATGTGAAAGTCTTGGCCACCAAGTCGAGATTGCCCAGCCAAAGTGGGATGTCGGCGTGATCGGCCTGGCAGCCTTTCAAGTGATGGCGGCCGCCATTGCCGCTGACCTGATCGATCGCGGCAAGGCCACCGGCATGGCCCCAGGGCCAGAGGTACTGGAACCGATCACGCTGGCGTTCATGGGATTTGGCCAAAGCGTGACCGGGATGGATTATGCTCGGGCCAACAACACTCTGCAAAGCTTGGCCGTGACCATTGGTCAATTCATGAAGCGGTTTGATGTGATCCTGGCCCCCACCCTGGCCAACCCGCCGCTGCCGCTGGGGCGAATAAATCTAACTCCCGATTGCGATTTCCAGCAATGGGGCCAACGAGTAGCGGCCTTCTCGCCGTTCGCACAGATGGCCAATCTGACTGGGCAACCCAGCATGTCGGTGCCGCTGGGCCAATCGCCCACGGGTCTGCCCATCGGGGTAATGTTCACCGGCCGATACGGCGAGGAAGCCCTGCTCTATCGCTTGGCCGGCCAGTTGGAACAGGCAGCACCCTGGTTCAACCGCAGGCCGAGCCTGTGATCGCGGTGGATCTGGCCGCTCTGGCCGCTCCGGCGGGGCTGCTCGGGCTGATCGGCCTGGCCGGTCTGGCGGGCCTGCGCCAGCCCTGCGATCCGCAGCGGCCCGGTCAGCCAATCCGCCTGCTCGGCCTGCTGGGGCTGGCCGGTTTGGCTGGCCTGTGGATTGACGGCGCCGGCGCATTGGGCGCTGCCGGTGCGCTGGGCCTGTGGAACCACCAAAACCTCCGACTGGCACGTTGGGGGCGGCTAGGCTGGCTGTTCGTACTGGGCTTACCGTTCCTGATCGCGCACCTCGCCTGACAGCGGAGCCCCACGCTGGCGCGCCACGCGCACCGGGCCGGCGACCCCAGGGATGAACACGTCCCCATCGGGCAATAGCTGCAACACCCCCCAGGCCCCGTTGAACTGCTGGCTGCGGCCCAGCACCATGCGGGTTTCGGTGGTGCCCTTGTCGAAATCAAGGCCCGAAACATTCCAGCCATCGCTATCCCAGCCCAGCACATAGGCCTGGCGGCTGATTGTGCTGAGCACCGGAATGATGGCGGCAGGCGTGCTGATATCGGGCCGGGCCCACAGGCTGTCCCAGCGGTTAGCGCGATGATCCCAACGAAACATCTCTATGCCGCGCGGCGGCGTCTTAAACGGCCCCTGGACCAGCAGGTTATCAAGGTCGGGCTTGATGTTCTCTGGAGCCATCCCGTTCAGCACGAAAGCGTAGGGCCCGGCGACGCCGATCGAAGCCTCGGTTTGGATAAAGGGCGCCACCACTCCACCCATTCGGACCGCCATTTGGCCAGCGACGCGTGGCGAAGCAGAGCCAGGCTGGCGCTTAGCATCATGCGGAATCTCATCGCGCCAGAAGGCTACAATATTCATCTTCGGCTGCCCATCGGCGATCACCACCAGTCGGTCCTCTCCCGGCCCGAAGCCCATCAAGGTCGCCGTCGTGCCTGAACCGGTGCCGCCGCCGCGCACCCCGGGCAATGGTGTTTCGGTCAATTCATAAGCGGCCGACCAAGCGCCATCCCGCGCGCGGTCGGACAATCGCCCATTTCGCCAAACGAGCTTATGCATACGCCGGTCGCCAACAGCATATATTCCACCATCCGGATCTACTGACAGCGAATTGGTGAACAACTCGCCGGGCATCGAGACCACCTGCGGTTGCGTGATAAACTCTCGATCAATCACAACAACGCTGCCACCGACCATCGAAAAAACGACATGCCCATCGTAGGTCATATTGATGCCCAGAGGCATGTCGCGCATCAGGCCGATCCCACGTCGCGCCTCGGCATTCTCGCCCTGCCCTGCCCGCACTAGTCGCTTCAACAGCAGTTCACGTGCTGCCGCATCGCGCTTCAAAGTCGCAGGTATCGCCCACTTGCGTAACAGCACGACAGCCGAATAGGGATCGCGATCATCAGCCTGGCCAAAAACCAGGATCGCACTGCGTGTCAGGACATAGAACTGACCACGCTCATCGGTCATTGAGTAGATCCCCGCCTCACGCGCCTGCGTCTCTGCATAAAAAGGCAAAGTCCGGGCAAGATAGTCCCGCAATTCGGCCTCACTTCGCGCCATATCGAAAGCCGCCAGGTGGGCGTTTACGTCGGAATCCCGCAACAGGGTCATGCCATCGATCGGCAAAGCGGCAAGCTCCTCCCACTTCCCCTGGTCGATCCGGATCTTGGTCACTCGGTTGTTATTAGTGTTCCAGGTGGCTTGGGTCCCATCCGGATAGCGCAGCAGACCGGCATAATTGATTGTTAGCAGCCCGGTTGGAATCCGCTGGATCCGGGATGCTGGCACCACACCTTGCTCGCGCGGACCTTCAATCGGCATGGCATCCGATGCACCGGAATCGTTGTGCGTGACTGCTGGCGCACCTTGTGAAAGAAAGGGATTTGGCGGTGGCAGTGTCATGGTGCTTGCAGCCGCAGCCAGACTAAAAAGGATCATATAACGACTCCAACGGTATTCCCGCCTAGGCAAGCGAACGATTCCGCAAAAGACAAGACTCAATTGGCGTTTGACAGTTATTTGCGTATAAAATAGCCGTGCCGGCGACGCAAAATGTGAGGGAGTGCGCGATGCGCGGTTTAAAGGACAAGGTAGGCGTGATTGCAGGCGGAGGCCGCGGGATCGGTGCGGCGACAGCGCGCCGCCTGGCCGAAGAAGGTGCCGCAGTCGTGATTGGCGACATTACCGAGGACTGGGCAAAGGAAACTGCCGCGACAATCTGCAGCGCCGGCGGACGCGCTATTGGCGTTCACCTTGATGGCACAAAGGCCAGCTCCCAGCAGGCGATCGTGCAGGCCGCACTCGCCGAGTTTGGCGCCCTCGATTTTTATCATTCCAACCTTGCGGGCGGAACTGACGGTGACATCGATGCGCTCAACTGTCCGGAAGAAGTGCTCGACAGGTCATTCGCAATCAACACCAAGAGCCACATGTTCGCGACCCAAGCTGCACTGCCAGTGATGATTGAGCGCGGTGGCGGAGCAATGATTTACACCTCGTCCGGGGCAGCGATCGGCGGCAATGCCTTTCAGGTCGCCTATCCTATGACCAAGAACGCGATCCATGCGCTGGTCCGTCACGTTGCGACGAAGTACGGCAAGAAGGGCATTCGCTCCAACGGGATCTGCCCTGGCGTAGTGCTGACCGAAGCTGTCAAGCAGCACCTGACCGATGATTATGTCGCAAGCGCACTTAAGACCGTGCCTCACACCCGCCTCGGCGAGCCCGAGGATATTGCTGCAGCCGTGGCCTTCCTAGCCTCGGACGACGGCGCCTGGGTCAATGGGCAGGTCTGGCATGTCAATGGTGGGCTGATCAAACGTGACTGATACAACCGGCCAACGCCTTTCCAACCCTTGGGTGGTGCTGGCCACCCTGTTGGTGATCTATATCTTCAACTTTGCCGACCGATATCTGCTGACTGGGTTAATTGGCCCGATCAAGGCCGAATTCGATATTGGCGACAACCTGATCGGCCTGCTGATGGGGCCGGCCTTTGTCGTGCTTTACGTGGTCATGGGCGTGCCATTTGCCCGCTTGGCCGATCGTGGCTCCCGGATTCGTGTGATCGCCGCGGGCTGCGTGATGTGGAGCCTAGCAACAGCAGCCACAGGCCTTGCCACCGGCCCGGTTTCGCTGGGGCTGGCCCGCATCGGGGTGGGAGTTGGCGAAGCGGCGTTTGTTGCGCCGGCCTATTCCCTGTTAACCGATTACTTCAAGCCTGAACGCCGCGGCCTGGCGTTCGCGATCCTTGGGTTCGCCACCTACATCGGCCAGATCGCCGGGCAGGCGGGCGGCCCCGCACTCGCGGCAGAACATGGCTGGCGGATGACCTTTTTGCTTGTCGGCTTGCCTGGTGGAGCTGTCGGCGCCCTGGCGCTTTTATTGGTTCGGGAACCTCCACGCAGTCTTCCAAACGACGGATCCGCTTTGGCAGTCGTTCCGATCGGACGGCTAATTGGCTTGCTGGTTCGTTGTCCCGGCTATGTACTCATGGCGCTCGGGTTTGGTTTCGGAACCTTGTCAGGGGTAACCTTCGGCTATTGGGGACCGGAGCTTTTTGCGCGCAGCTTTATCCTCGACCCCGTCACAATAAAGACGGCATTTGCGCTAAACTTCGGGCTTGCCGGACTTTGCGGAATGCTGGCCTTCGGCGCTTTGTCCGACAAGCTTTCTCAGCGCGGTCGCGTCTGGCCGGTGCAACTTTCCGGGTTGGCCCTGCTTTCTGCAACGACACTGATCCTGACTGCGGTTTGGGCTCCCAGCTTCGATCTCGCGATGCTGGCCGCCATTCCATGCGGGTTGCTGGGTGGTGGCTGGTCAGTTGGACTGTACGCCGGGCTCCAACATATGTTGCCAGCCAGCTACCGCGCCAGCGCAACGGCGCTGTTTATCGCCTTCATCACGCTGCTAGGTTATTTCGTCGGCCCTTGGGCAACTGGCGCGCTTAGCCAGGCCCTGGGTGACGATGCGCACTCACTGCGACTGGCAATTAGCATGGTAATCCCCACGGGCTTCCTCGCCGGCCTATTTGCATTGCTGGCCGCTGGACGGGTAGAGCAAGATCGCATGCAACTGGCCGAGGCAAGTTAACGGCCATGACCCAAACGCTTTTGCTTAATGGGCAGACCTTCGATGATCGCGACGTGGTGACGCTAGAATCACGCGGTACGCGCGAAGGCAACATCCGAGGCTATGGTCAGCAGCCTGTTCAGTACCCATGCCAAGCAGCCCGGTCGACAATGATTGCAGAGGTCAGCGCCAGCCTCGGCAGGACCATACACAACACCTTCAAACAAACTTTCGAAATTGCCCAAATGGAACTGTTTTTGACGTGACTACCGGGGTTGCCAGCCAAATTCTGAGAAGCGGAGGGGATGCTGCTGGGGACCCCTTACTCGATTTTGCCATACGCTATCACAACCGCTATGTATTATTGTAAGATGTCTGGACGTTCGACTAGCGGGCACTAGAAGTCTGTTGGATTAAAGGCCAATGGGTCAGGCGTTTCAGCCCAACTATATTGGGTCGGGAAATGCAGCGCTTCGCAGCGGTGGATTGATCGAACGCGGTTCAGTCCTGACAGTTGACCTGGATTGGAAATGGGGGTTGTGCCGGCACCATGAGTGATGATTTCTCAATCGACGATATGGACCGCGCAATTGTTGAGCAATTGCGCCTGAATGGCCGGGCGACAAACCAGCAGATTGCGAATGTCCTGGGATTGACGGCGGCAACTGTTTCGGCCCGGATCCGCCGTATGGAAGACGCCAACAAACTTCGGGTCGTCGCGGTGTCGGACTTTTCCGCGCATGGCTACAACGTTCTGATGGAAGTGGCGATCGAGGTTGATGGCCGTCCTGCTTCAGACGTTGCTGCAGAGCTGGCCGGCTACCCTGAAGTATTCGCCGCACATCTAGTTACCGGGCGGTATGATATCGACATGCTCGTGGTTTTGCGTGAATTTGATGATCTGCCTGGCCTCCTGCTCGAGAAGTTCTCCAAGGTGCGCGGCATCCGCTCGATGGTTCCAGCGATCGCTGTCGATGTGATCAAGTATAAGTTCGATGTAGCGCCAATTGAGGCGCGGGGGGACCTATGAGCGCGCCGCAGCTAGACGATCTCGACCGCCAGCTTATTGATGTGCTGGCGCACGATGCCCGCGTTTCCAACCGCAAGATCGCAGTCGATCTGGGTGTGACTGAAGGCACCGTACGCGGTCGCATTAAGCGGCTACAGCAGGACGGGCTGATTTCCTTCACTGCAATCACCAGCTTCGGCCTTGCCGATTCCGCGCGGATGGCCTTCATTGGCGTCCAAGCCGAGGTCAGCGATGTGCGAGAGGTCGCTCGCAAAATCGCTGACTTGTCGCAGGTCAATGCCGTCATGCTGACCATGGGGCGTTTTAATATCCTTGCGATTTGCCTGTTCAATTCGCTGGATCACTTGCACGAAGTTGCCTCTGACAGAATCCTCGCAATCCCCGGGGTCCATCACGTCGAAACCTCGATCGCAGTGAAGACCCTGAAGTACAACGCACGAGTAGTGCGCATCACCGAAGTCCAATCCGGGGGCGATGAGGACCAGTTCGCGTAATCCAGAAAGAGATACCTTACGCATATTGATTGCCACAGCCAAAAGTTGGCTTTGTTCACGCATCAAGCTTGCCAATTCCCTGCGCTTTGAGGTATTGACGACTCAAACCAGAGGGGAACGACAATGGCAACCACTGCAGATTACGGCCTCGGCGAATTCACTTACCCGCGTGGCTGGTTCATGGTCGCTCGCTCCGATGAAATCGGCACGACCCCAGTAGCGGTCCGCTATTTTGGCGAAGATATGGTGCTCTATCGCGGTGGCCAGAGTGGTAAGGTCTTCATGCTGGAGGCCTACTGCCCGCATATGGGCACGCACCTGGCACGCAATACCACCTCCTATGTGGTCAAAGATGGCGAGCATGTTGAAGGCGACAACATTCGCTGCCCCTATCACGGCTGGCGCTTTGGCCCGGACGGTCGGGTTAACCAGATCCCGTACTCGCCCTCACCCATCCCCAAGTCGGCCTGCGTCAAAAGCCGGAAGATCGTGGAACGGGCCGGCTGCCTATGGACCTGGTACGATCCCGAAGGGCAAGAACCCGATTACGAACTTCCGCCGTTTGAAGGCTATGATGCTCCGCACTGGGTGAACTGGGAAGTGCGCGAGCTCGGCGAGCTCAAGTGCCACCCCCAAGAAGTCGTGGACAATATGGCCGACAAAGCTCACCTCGAACCGGTCCACGGATCGATCGACATGGTGTCGTTTGAGAATGCCTTCGATGGCCATGTCTGTCGCCAAATTCTATCGGCCGGCCACAAGACGTTGGCATCTGATGGCGGCGAGCCGATGACTAATGATACCTGGTACACTGGTCCTGGCATCCTGCAGTCGGTCATGGTTGGTGCCAATCCGTCGCATATGCTGATCGCGCACACGCCCATCGACGATGGAGTGATCAAGGTCTGGTATGGCCTGCTGGTTAAGGTCGACAACCGCGAGCCTTCCACCGACGATGTGGCGTTAGCGCGAGCCTATGAGGAGGCCGGGGTCGATGCTTTTGCTCAGGACTTTGAAATCTGGTCGAACAAAAGGCCTTGCGTAAACCCCATGATGGTTCGCGGCGACGGGCCGTTTGACAAGGTGCGTATTTGGTACCGCCAGTTCTACAACCCGCGCGCGCAGGCTGAAGCCTTCCAAAAGCGCGTTAACGGTCGCTACACCACAAAGGGGACCAAGACCGCCCCGTGGGAAAGCGCTGCCTAAGTAAGCAGCTCTCCATTTAAAAGGCCCGCTTCGACAAGCCGAAGCGGGCCTTTTTTGATCCAGTTAATCCGCTTGCTCAGGCAGCGGTTGCCCCACCATCAACGACCAGTGGGTGCCCCGTCACAAAACTTGATTGATCTGAACAAAGCCACAGCACCGCTGCAGCAATCTCTTCGGCCTGCCCCATACGCCCCATCGGCGTCATGCCATCGAGCACCTTCTTCATATCGGGATTAGCGGTCAAAGGAGCGGTCATTGGCGTTTCGATAACGCCTGGACAGACGGCGTTGACACGGATGCCCGCTTTGGCCCAGCGCAACGCGCCATGCCGGGTTAAGCCAATGACCCCATGTTTAGTCGCAGTGTAACCCGGCTGCGCACCATTGCCGACCAGACCATTAATCGAGGACGTGTTTACGATGGCCCCTTTGCCTTGGGCCAGCATTACTTCCGCTTCCTCACGCATGCACACCATCACACCGGTCAGGTTAATGGCGATTGCCCGGTCCCACACGGCATCGTCGTATTCGTTGGCACCCAGATTGTTGATCCCGGCATTATTGTGCGCAAAGTCGAGCCGACCAAATTCACTGACGGCACGGGCAACGAGCGCCTTAACTTCGGCTGCTTCGGCAACATTACACCGCTGGTAGACTGCCTTCCCCCCCGTGGCTGTGATCAACGCGACGGTCTCCTCTCCCCCGGCATCGTTGACATCGGAGACGACGACGGATGCTCCCGACGCGGCGAACCCAAGCGCGGTTGCCCGACCAATCCCTCCGCTGGCACCTGTGATCAATGCCACCTTGCCATCAAACCCGTAATTCATCCCGCCTCTCCTTGATATGCGTAGCAAATTGCTTAGAGGATAACGCAAATAGCGGTCAATCGCCGAGTATCGGAGATAAACTCGAATGCCCAGCAGCCTCACTTCACCCGTAACCTTGGGGGACATCGCACTGGCGAACCGCGTCGTTATGGCGCCGATGACACGCGACCGCGCAGGCCCTGGCGATGCACCAACCGAGTTGATGGTAGAGTACTATGCCCAGCGAGCAAGTGCCGGCATGATCGTAACTGAAGGTGTCCAGCCGAGCTTGGTTGGCAAAGGCTACTGGCGGACCCCCGGGATCCACAGCGCTGATCAGATCGATGGCTGGAGCGCGGTTACCAATGCGGTACATGCGCGCGGCGGACGGATTGTCATGCAGCTAATGCATTGCGGGCGAGTAGTGGTGCCCGCCAATCGCGGTTACCTTGCCGATGTAATTGCCCCCTCACCGCTCCCCTGCCCGACCCCAGTTCCCGGACCGAACGGCACGCCGGTGGAATGCGCAATGCCTCGTGCAATCAAGAGCGAAGAGATACCAGCCCTCGTTGAGGAATTCGTCCAAGCCGCGCGCAATGCGATGAAAGCCGGATTGGACGGGGTCGAGCTGCATTGTGCCAGCGGCTATCTGATCAATCAGTTCCTGAACCCTGCCAGCAATCATCGCGACGATGCCTTTGGCGGCAGCGTGGAGAACCGGATCCGGTTCCCGATCATGGTGCTCAAGGCTATGGCTGAGGCGATCGGCCCCGGCCGGGTCGGCTTTCGCATTTCGCCCGGAAACCCATACAACGGGATGGACCCGGCTACCCCCGAAGCAACCTTTGGACCGTTCGTAAAGGCCGCAGATGCCATTGGGTTAGCCTACCTCCACGTGGTCGACATGGGCCTAAACGATCTCGATACACTTGACCTTCTGCGCGCAAACTTCAGTGGTCCGATCGTCGCCAACAACAACTTGAAGGCCGATAGCGCCGCCGCCTTGCTTGAAGCTGGGCGGGCTGAAGCAGTCAGCTTCGGCCGCGCCTTTATTGCCAATCCCGATCTGGTTGAACGTATTGCTATCGGCGCGCCGCTGGCCAAACCGGACTATGCCCTGCTCTACACCGGTGAGGATCGCGGTTACACCGACTATCCGGCCTGGGCCGACTAACCAGGAACGGGCTCCGCTGCCTTACCGGAGCCCCTCCCTGCCGCAGTCCAGAGAGAGTTCATCCGACTGCCCGAAGGCCGGGCTTATCTCCCAAGCTTTCCGGGTTGGCGTAATACCGGCTGTACCATTTCCGAAACTGGGGAATTGGCCCGTCGCCATCGCAGATGATCGGGTTAGGCTCATAGCGCATTCGATCCCAGATCACCTTGTCTTGGTCGAGTTGCTTGCAGATGTCGCGGATCAACGCTTTTGCCAAACCGGCCCCCGAACCATCCGCCTGACTTTTGGGTTGCATAAAGCCATAGCGTACCCGCAACACGTCTTCCTCAATGGGAACTAAGCTTGCGACCAGCAGGGTCTCCGAAATTCCACGAAAGCGCACCCAACTCTGCCCGGGCCCCATAGTGTCATAGCGGATCAAGCCATCAACAATGCCACTGGGTGTGCCCATCTGCGCCCTCACATCGGCACCGCGCCCCCACTCGCCCCAACGCAACTCTGCCTCCGGGACGTCGGCGGTGCCGTGGATGTACTTGAAATGGGCTACATCAACACCGTTCTCAGCCATGTTCTGGATTGAACCATAAACGATCCATTCGTGCATGTCGTAACCGGTCCATTCTGGATCGCCGAATTCTTCGTGGACGACAACATCCCACATTGGCGCAACGTTCTGTTCGGGATGATACCAAACCCAAATCCAGCCATTGGCCTCGGTTACCGGCCAGGTTCGCATGCACTTGCGCTTGACCTGCGGCGGGATCGCCTTGGCATAGGGAATGTCCTTAACCACACCCTCATCACCATCATAGCGCCAGGCGTGAAATGGGCATTCCAACAAATTGCCATGGACCTTGCCGCCATGACCGAGATGCGCGCCCAGATGCTTGCACCAGGCATCAGTCACCCGAGCCTGGCCGTCTTCGCCCCGCCAAATCGCAAGGTCTCGAGAGAAATAGCGCAATGGCTTGACCTGACCGACCGCAACAAAGTCCCCTTGTTCAATGGCATACCATCCAAACGGGAAGCCAATGTTCAATCCGCGCTCTGCCGAGCTCGGTCGATAGTCCAAAGGAGCCACCCGCCATTCAGTGAGTTCGGGTCCCCGCAATCTCTCAAGGATCTGCCAAACCGCCACTGGAGGCGTACGGGCATCCGCCGTGTCTAACGCATTGTTCATCATCATCGGTCCCTCCTCCTCCACCTTGGGCGCGAGTGATGCGAGCAAACATTGATCATGATCAACTTTTACCCAATTGCGTAAATATAGAAGCCATTAATGACGCAATTGGCACCTCAAGTGCCACAAATGCATCTCAATGCGAATTTATGGCTGCTTTCCAAGGGTGAAACACGTTGACCAAATTGCTGCCCTACGACAAGGCAGTGCCAAGGATCGAGGAGTTTAAAAGCATGGCAGGCACCGCCCACTTGCTGTCCGCAGGACGCATTGGCTCAATGGATCTGCGCAATCGCATCATCGTCACGGCCATGGGCGTCAGCTTGTCCGAAGCAGATGGACATGTTGGTGAGCGCCTATTGGCCTATCATGAGGCACAGGCCAAGGGCGGCGCCGGACTGATTATCACTGGGGTCGCCGGGGTTGCCTGGCCAGTCGGTGCAGTTCAGCCAAATCAAACCGCGATATCCGACGATCGTTTCCTACCCGGTCTCAAGACCCTAACCGACCGGATTCACAGCCATGGCGCAAAAGTGGCAGTGCAGTTGCACCATGGCGGACTGGTCGCAGGCTACTCATCAGACGCCTTTGACCAGGAACTGTGGGCCCCCTACTACCCCCCGCCCATGCAGGGGGATTTTATCGATTATTTCCTCCCGGAAGAGATGGCCGGCTTTTCAGGCAAAATGCCGCGACTGAAGCTGCTCGAACAGGCGGACCTCGATTTGGTCGTCAGTCAGTTCGGTTCTGCCGCAACCCGGGCCAAGGCCGCAGGCTTTGATGCGATCGAGATCCATGGCGGACATGGCTACCTCCTCTCATCGTTCATGTCGCCCAAAACGAACTCCCGCAGCGACAGTTATGGCGGCTCGCTAGAGAATCGCGCCAAACTACTTCTCCGGGTTATTGGCGCTGTTCGCGATGCAGTCGGCCCCGACTTCCCGGTCTGGGTTAAGCTGGATTCGGTCGAACACGGCAAAGATGGCGGCATCACATTGGAATTGGCAATCGAAGCCGCGCGACTGGTCGAGGCCGCGGGTGTCGATGCGATCACGGTGTCTGCCTATCATGACACTGGCAAAGGCAAACTCCACTCCGCTTCGAACATTCCGCACGAGCCGGAAACCAACATTCCTGCGGCCGCGGCGATAAAGGCCGCAGTCCGCGTGCCAGTGATCGCCTCAGGCCGAGTAGAGGTTGAGGCTGCCGATGCGCACATCGCCGCTGGCAAATACGATTTTCTGGCAATGGGTCGGAAACTTCTGGCCGACCCGGATCTGCCCGCAAAGCTGGCTGGCAATGCTCCGGAAATGATCCGCCCATGCATTTACTGCTACACCTGCGTATCCACGGCTTATGTACGCCAGCCGCTGCGCTGCGCGGTAAATCCGGAAACCGGGTTCGAATGCGAGCAGGTAGAGCCACAGCGTTCTGGCCAGCACTTTGTGGTAATCGGAGGTGGTCCAGGCGGCATGGAGGCGGCTTGCCGGCTCTCGGATGCAGGACATCGTGTAACCTTGCTTGAGAAAAGTGCGCGATTGGGTGGCACCTTACGCATTGCCTCACTCGCTTATCCCGCCAACGAACGACTGCTAGACTGGCTGGTTGAGCGCGTTGCCCGCTCAAACATTACTGTGCGACTTGAAACCGAGGCCAACGAGGAATTGTTGCGCAGCCTGGCACCTGACGCTGTGATCGTAGCCACCGGCGCAAGGCGCGATATGCCAGACCTGCCCGGCAACGACCTGCCCCATGTCTTCAGCGGTGAAGATATGCGACGGATGCTGCTGGGGGAGAATTCAAACGCACTGAAGCGAAAAACAGGACTACTGACACGTATTGCAACCAAAGTTGGTGCCGCGACGGGTCTAACGGCCAATCTTGATTTCGTTCGCAACGCGACCAAAGCTTGGATGCCGCTTGGCGAGCAGATCGTGATCATCGGCGGAGAGCTAGTTGGGATCGAGCTGGCCGAATTCCTGAGTGAGCGCGGGCGCAACGTAACCGTGATCGAGCCTGCATCTCGGCTCGGCAAAGGCCTGCTATTGGTTCGACGGATGCGGATCCTGTCAGAACTTAAGGAGCACGGCGTAGCGCTGCATGGAGGGGTCCAAGGCATGGCCATTCGAGCAGGTGCGGTAGAATTCACCGATAGTGCCGGAGAAGCCCATACCATTCGCGCAGACCATGTGATCGTCGCGATGGGTGCAGAGGCAGATACTGACCTGGCGGAGCGGCTCCGGAGCGCAGGATTCACGGTCGAAACCGTGGGAGACTGCAATGGTGTTGGTTACATCGAAGGTGCAATCCGCGGCGGCGCAGAAGTGGCCCGGCGCCTGACCGCCTGATACACCGCAAAAACTCTGGCCAAATAGCGCTCATCGCGCTGTGATTGCGCATGTTCAATTGCGCAACAGCCTGCGCCTTCCATTTAAGCAAACAAAAGCGGGGATGCCATCCGGTCTGCTTCGAACCGGCTGACACCCCCGCCTTGTTTACCCTTCAAGCGGGCTGGCTTCAGTCCATCAGAACTTCAGGCCCAAGGTCATGCCATAGGTGCGCGGATCAGCGAAGTATCCGCCCGCATAGCCAAGCGCACCGAAATCGATACCCCGCGCAAATTCGTGACGGTTGGTCAGGTTCTTGCCCCAAACCATGATCTGCGCTTCGCCGCCGGCAACCTGGATCCCATCGATCGAGATCTGGGCATCAACCTGCTTCTTCGGATCTGACTTCAGCTGTTCGTTGAACGGCGTCGAGATCGTGTTCGAGAAGCTATACTTCGGCGATTCATAGGTATAGCCGACCCGCGCATTCAGGGTCGTACCATTGTCGCTCATCGGTACGCGCAGATTGGCAGCCACGTTGCCCGTATAGCGCGAGGTATAAGCCTCACGCGCGATCGAGGCGATATCCACGATCGCCGCACCAGCGGCCCCTGAGGTCGGAACCTTGAACTCCTTGTAGTTCACGTCGACGTAGCCAAAAGTTCCATCGATCGAAAAGTAATCGTTGATCACTGCACGAGCTTCAACTTCCAAGCCGGTATAGTCGACCTTCCCGACATTCACGATCCGCGAACCGAACACGCCAGGCGTTGAAGTTACAACTGGAATGTTCGCGGCCAGGTTCTTGAACCGGTTGCGATATCCGGCCAAGTTAAGGCGCAGATGGCGATCAAGCAGCTCTGCCTTGATCCCGGCTTCATACGACACGATCGTTTCCGAATCGAACGGCACCATCGTGTTGGTGCCGGCCTGGCTGGTGTCCGGGGCGTTGAAACCGCCCGAACGATAGCCGCTGGCCGCCCGCAGATACATCGACACATCGTCGGTGAATTCATAGCGGGCCATAGCGTTCCAGGTCAGGCGGCTGAAGCTGCCCTTGCCCTGGTCAGGCACAGTCAAGGCCGTTGCACCGGTCTGCAGACGGATGATCGACTTGTTATCCCAAGTATAGCGCAGGCCGCCTGTCAGGCTCAGCTTGCCGTCACGGCCGCCGACGTAATATGTGCCCTGGCCGTACAGCGCAGTCGATTCCGCACTGGTGGTGTAACGAAGCACGCCATTCGTCACGACCATGCGGAAGCGAGCCGGGTTGGCGGCGACAAACGAGGGGCCAAGGCCGCCGAAATTGGCGGTGAAGACCGTGTTGGTATCGAGGATGAAGCCCGAGTTCTGGGGGTTGTTCTCACTACCCTTTTCCCAGAAATAGAAACCACCCACAACCCAGTCGAGCAGATCGCTGTCACCGGAGACTTCGAGCTCCTGGCTGAACTGTTGGTGCTTACGAACATTGTTCGTGTCAAAAAGCCCCTGCGTCGTCGTCGGCACCGGGGTGGCGGCGATGAACGGCGCGAAGGCCGACGGGATCGACGGAATGTAAGCCAACAGCGAAGCGGGCATGCCGTTGAACAGGCTCGCATTGCTGAATAGTGGACCACGGAACTGGCCCAGCCCATCAAGGTCAGAGCTCTTAGAGGTGCTGTCCCACTTGCGATAACCTGCGGTCACCTTGACTTGGAAACCACCGAAGTCATTCTTGAGCTGCAGATTGTGGCCCTGCACTTCATCGATAGCGTCCTGATCAGCGTCAAGGCAGATGGTTTCGCGATAGATGCGGGTCGGTGCAGACAGCGCTGCGCAAGCAGGGTTCAGGAAGGTCGCACCGGCGAGGTACTGCCGAACGGCCGCTTGTTGCGTCTGGGTAATCCCGGCTTGGCCATTAACCACCAGTGGCGGACGAGCTGTGCCATCTGCCACATTGGTCAACTGGAAGGCCACGTTGCGGCCGGTCGTCTTTGACCAGTCGAAAATGTAACGGATGCTACCCGTGCCGCCAATGTCGAGCTTGGCCGCCGCACGGACAGCATCTGTCTTGCGCGAGCCGGGATCCTTGGAGTTGTCAGGCTGCAGAATGTTGTCGACGGTTCCGTCACGCTGGCTGCGCGAATAGGTGAGACTGGTCTTGAGACCACCCAGAATTTCACCGGTGTCCAGCGTTACCTTGGCATTCCACGCGCCGTAATTGCCAGCACCACCACGAGCTGCGACCCGCAGTTCGTCTGAAGGATCCCGGCTGATGAAGGCAATCGCGCCGCCGGTCGAATTGCGGCCGAACAGCGTCCCCTGCGGGCCACGCAGAACTTCGACGCGCTCAATGTCCATCACATCGAGAGCGCTCGCGCCAGAGCGCGCAATATAGATGCCGTCGACATAGAGTGCGTTGGCCTGGTCGAGGCCGAACGACTCGCTGGCTGGCGAGGTAATACCGCGGATCGAGATGACAGCAGCCGAATTGCTAGTAGTGCCCTGCACGATCGTAACGTTGGGCGCCAAACCGCTGAGATCGCGGGTATCCCGAACGTTCATCCGCTCGAGCTTCTCGGCTCCAATTGCGCTGATTGCAATGGGCACATCCTGGAGGTTCTGTTCACGCTTCTGTGCGGTAACGACGATATCCTCAAGACCGCCTTCTTCAGCAGCATCTTGCGCAAAAACCGGGCTTGCAACGGCCAGCAAGCTGGCACCAAGCATCAAACGAACAGCAACACGCGGGCTATGGGCAACTTTCATGATTCCTCCCCCTCAACCTTCGATTTTCGGTTTGAGTTGCGCAATGACTGACAATTTGCGTAAAAATTGTCAATGACCATTGCGCAATACGGCATGGATTGCCGTAAATTGCGCGAGAATGTGTTGGAATCGCCGATCAGATCGCCTGAAACGGAGGTTCGTCAGCATTGCCATCAAGCGCAGCACAGGCACTGAGCGCAGCCTCCATCTCGCGAAGGTAGCGCAAGGTACTGGCCGTCAGATCGCGCAGTTCATCATTGGCTTGATCAGTTGCCGTCACAAACCGCAGTTCATCCCTCTGCACCCAGCCCCTGGCAATCAGCTGTTCGATCTTTCGCCGCACGGTTTCGCGCGGGATGCCGCTGTAATCGGCGATCGACTGGAGGTTGATCGCCAGCGGCTCGACCGATCCCACCGTTCCTTCGAGGAACTCGGTGTGCGTCATAGCTTCGGGCGCAAACTGCGGACTAAATGTCCGCTCGCCAATAATGGTCAGGACCAAAAACAGGTCCAGATCGCCATCACAGGCATGACGGCATTCAATCAGATGCCGCGTGAAGGCCGCTACATGCAAAGCATGAAGCTTACCAAAATTGCGCTCCAGGCGATCGCCTGCCACCGTCCGCTCCTGTCAGCCCGGCCTGGTCAAACAAACCAGAGCCGCTAACCGGTTTATGCGTTCAAGACCTTCCCGACAACTGTTGGCTGCCCACGTCTCACGGTTCGATGATATTGAAATCCAATCGGGGCTGTTCCAGCATTGGCAGAAGCTCTTGGATCGGAGCCGGATCACCCACCACGGTCACTTGCCCTGCAGCAGCCATCCTATCGAGCGGCACTTGCCGGAACAGGATACCCAAAAGCACCGGCTTAGGACCAGTCAGCGTAGGAGCTCCCGGCAGGCTCTGCCCCTTTTCACTAACCAGGACCGAGTTACCAAGCGTCACTGCGAAGCGATCACCGCTGATGCTATCAACCAAATTGAAGCCAAGTCGGGTCTCACCAGCCCGTTCAGGCACCAGGGTCGTCGCCAGCAAGTCCAAGAAGCTACCCAGCGGGGTCGCCATCATCAGATAGCTAGAGCCTCCCTCGGTAAATCCGTCTGGCCGCCCCTGCCGCAACTCACGGGCTCCCGTGAGGTAGATGTTGCGCCAAATCCCGCTTTCCGCCTGATAACCAAGCTGCTCATAGCTGTCGGCAAGGAGAGTTCGGGCTGCTCGGTCTTGCGGATCGGCGAAGACACCATAATTGGCTAGCTCGGCCGACCACCGATAATCTCCGGCGGCAAAGGCTGCCTCGGCTTGCTTATGCAATGCCGCAACTCCGCCGATTGCGCTTACCATGCGCTTAGCCTTCTCGACTGGCGGCAGCGGATTGAGATTGGCGGGCACCCCATCGTACCATCCCATGTATCGATCGTAGACCGCCTTCGCGTTGTGACTGACGGTTCCATAATACTCGCGAACCGACCAGTCGTTGCGGAGCGCTTTAGGGAGTTTGAGGCCCTCGGCGATTTCAGTCGGGGTCTGACCCAAATTCATCCGACGCACTGCCTGATCATGGATGAACTTATAGGCATCGCGCTGATGGGCGACATGTTGAACCACTGCCGCCGTGCCGAAGCGCGGCCAGTGATGCGACCCAAAGCTAAGTTCGGCCTGGCTACCCCACAAGCGCAGAGCCTCGGTCAGATAATCAGCCCAGGCTTTGGCATCGCGCACCTTGGCGCCTCGCAGGGTTTGCACGTTATGCAGCGTAGAAGTGGCTGTTTCAGCAAGGCACAGCGCTTTTAGCGAGGGAATCCAAAGGTTGAACTCGGTCGGCGCCTCAGCCCCGGGAGTCATCTGGAAAACCAATTCCACGCCATCAACGGTCACCGTTTGACCTGTGCGCTCAATTTCAACCGTGGGCGGAATGAAACCCTGTTTGCCGGCGGCGATTGCCGTGCCCATGCCCATCCCCGCATGCCCTTGCGGCCCGCGCGGAAGAAAGTATCCGAACTGGTAGAACGCCCTGCGGCCCATAGCTGTGCCAGCCAGCATCCATTCGCTAACCACCTCTTCCACAAATCCCTTGGGTGCGATCACTTGAACGCGGCCCGCCGCAACATCTCGCGGATCAATGATCCCAGTCGCGCCCGCAAAGTGATCGGTGTGGCCATGGGTATAGATGACAGCCAGTACCGGCTTATCAGCCACGTGCTTCTTCAACAGATCGAACGCGGCTTTGGCCACCTCCTCTACTGTCAGTGGATCGATCACAATCCAGCCTTTGGGCGTTTCGATAAAGGTCACGTTGCTGTTATCGAAGTTGCGCACCTGATAAAGTCCGGGAGCGAGGCGGAACAGCCCCTCAGCCCGCAGCACCCGGTTCTGACGCCAAAGCGCCGGATTGACAGTATCGGGCGCTGGTCCTTCGATAAAATCGTTACCAGATAGGTCAAACGAAGGCTTGCCATTAGCTTGCCGGATGATTTGCTCCGGCCAGGTCGCGATGAAGCCACGGCGCGAGAATTCGAAGTCGACCCCATTCTCCGCCGGCAGTGACTTGGCGGCCTCCGCCAATACCGCCCGCGTTGCCGCAGTTGCAGCGCGAGGCGCGGCGGGCGCAACCGGCTGTCCGGGTTCAGCTTGCAGGCTACCAGCTCCCAATGCCAACAGGCAAAGGCCAGCGGAAACGGCACGGCTCAAAATGGGCATCGAAGTCCTCTCTTCCAATCCTTCTTCGCTCTATAACAGGCAGCCAGACAACCCGGAATGCGCTCACCGCCCATTCCGGGCGTAACAACAACTGGCTGGGGGTAGCTTATGGTCAGTTTCGAAACTGATTTCGTGATTGTCGGAGCTGGATCGGCCGGGTGCGTCTTGGCCAACCGTCTTTCGGCCGATCCGGCAAACCGGGTTATCCTGATCGAAGCAGGTGGCAGCGGCACCAGCCCCTTCGTCACCATGCCTGCGGGCTATGGCAAGACTACGGCAGAGTTTGGGCATTCTTGGCACTACACCAGCGCCTCGGAACCGGGCATCAGCAATCGAAAGATGCTCTTGCCTCGTGGGCGCGGGCTTGGCGGATCCTCGAACATAAATGGCCTGCTCTATGTGCGCGGGCAAACGGCCGACTATGATAGCTGGGGCAACCTGGGCGCAATCGGGTGGAGTTGGGCGGATGTCGCCCCTTATTTCCGCGGTGGAGAAACCTACGCAGGTGGGGCCAATGAGTTTCGCGGTGATACCGGGCCGCTGCGCGTCGAAGATTTATTGCACCGCGATCCGACCAACGACGCCGTGTTGGCTGCCTTTTCCGAAATAGGTGTGCCACTTAACGAAGACTACAACAGCGCTGACCAGACCGGCGCATTTTATTATCAGGTGACAATGGCCAATGGGCGGCGCTGCTCTGCCGCCGACGCATTCCTTCGCCCGGTCATGGACCGCGCCAACCTGACCGTGCTGACAGATGCGCACTGCAACCGCGTGGTATTCGAGGGCAAGCGCGCAACTGGCGTCGAGATTGAATGCAACGGCGTCAGAAAGCTCATCCATGCCCGCCGCGAAGTTATCTTGTCAGCTGGTGCCTACCACAGTCCCAAATTGCTAATGCTGTCTGGGATAGGCCCGGCGGCCCATTTGGCCGAACTGGGCATTCCGATAATCCGCGATTGCGCGAATGTCGGCGCCGGCTTGCAGGACCATTATATTCTACCGATGAGCTGGCAGCTCAAGCCCGAGGCCTTCAGCTACAACCGGGAGCTATCGGGTGCTCGGCTTGTTTGGAATGTCCTGCGCTACTTTGCCACACGCCAAGGTGCAATGACGATCCCGGCCGCCCAAACTGGCGCCTTTGTCAAATCCGACCCCTCGCTTGACCAACCCGATCTCCAGTTCCACTGCTTGCCGGTCAGCGGTGAGTTGGATGCGGCATCGACCGATAGCAAGCCACAGCTATCATCCTATCCAGGCCTGACACTTGCCCCGACCGTACTTCGCCCCGAATCCAGAGGGCACGTCAGGTTAGCGAGCCCGGATCCGCGCGCCACACCTGAGATCGTCCATAACTATCTCGATGCCAAGGCTGACCGCTACCTATCGCTCAAGGCCATGCGAATGACCCGAATGCTGGCCGAAGCTCCATCACTGGCCCGACTGATAGTGCGGGAAGCCTATCCAGGACCGGAAACCATCAAGGATGACGCCTTGCTTGATTACGCTCGGCAGACCGGGAACACTGGCTACCATCCGGTTGGCACCTGCCGGATGGGTATTGACGAAGCGGCAGTAACCGATCCGCAATTGCGCGTGCGCGGGGTTGAAGGGCTCCGAGTTATCGATGCTTCGGTCATGCCCCGACTTATCTCCGGCAATACCAATGCCGCAGCTATCATGATTGGAGGCAAAGGCAGCGACCTGGTGCTGAAAAATGGAGGATACGACGCATGAAGCCTGATGGCCGCCCAGATAGCGTGGGGCAAGAGGTTCTGTTCAATGTGGCAGGCCAAGTCGCCACGGTGTTGCTGAACCTGCCGGAAAGCCGGAACGCAATAAACGGCAGGGTCACACGTGCCTTGCGCTGGATCATCGACGAAATCGAACAATCATCGTCGATTGCCATTGCCGTGCTTGGATCGAGCACACCCGGCACGTTCTGTGCTGGCGCAGACCTTGCGGAGATCGCAAGGGGCGGCGGGGCTGATCTGGTCGACCATGAGTATGGCTTCGCAGGTTTTGTCCGCGCCCCTCGCGCCAAGCCTTGGATTGCCGCCGTAGACGGACCGGCAATGGGCGGCGGTTTCGAGCTTGCCCTTTCGTGCGAAATGATCGTCGCGTCCGATAAGGCGCTGTTCGGTCTGCCGGAGGTCAAGCGTGGCCTGATGGCAATGGCAGGCGGCGCCATCCGGCTTCCGCGCCTACTCCCGCGGGCACTGGCGATTGAGGCATTGATCACAGGTGATCCAATCGGTCCCGATACAGCTCAAGCGCATGGACTTGTGAACAAGGTGGTCAAGCAGGACGAAGTGCTTTCTGCGGCTCAAAGCCTTGCCGAACGGGTAGCACGAAATGCGCCCATAGCCCTTCGTGAAAGTCTCGCCCTGGCGAGAGCTGCGAGCACAGGCGATGAGAGCACGCTGTGGGCAGCAAGCGATGCCGCGATGCTGCGGGTCGCTTCTAGCGAGGATGCTCGTGAAGGTCCGCGCGCCTTCATGGAGAAGAGAGAACCCAAATGGAGTGGTCGCTGAGATGAACGTTGCAACTGTAAGTCAGGCCGTTGCCTCGCGCCGATCCATTCGGGAATTCGATAGCCGCCCAGTCGACTCCACCCTTTTGCGAGGCATTCTGGACAAGGCACGGCAGTCTCCATCGGGCGGCAATCTGCAGCCCTGGCATGCAACCGTGCTGAGCGGAAAACGGCTTGATCGGCTGCGGCAAGAAGCCCGGACTGCCATGATGAAGGGACTGGATGGCGTGGAAACGCCAGAATACCAAATCTATCCCGCTGACTTGCAGGACCCTTGGCGCAGCCGGCGCGGCCATAATGGTGAGGCAATGTACACGGCGCTTGGCATTGGGCGCGATGACAAGGCGGCCCGCATGGCTGCTGTTGCTCGAAACTTCGACTTTTTTGGCGCGCCGGTAGGACTGCTTCTGCACACGCCACATTGGATGGGAAAGCCGCAATGGGCGGATATGGGTATGTGGCTACAGACCTTGATGCTCTTGCTGGTCGAAGCAGGCCTTGGATCGTGCGCGCAAGAAGCCTGGTCAACCTATCCCGAAACCGTAAAGCGTGTGGCCGATATTCCAGCGGATCACACTTTCTTTTGCGCCCTCGCGATCGGCTATCCAGCTATCAACGCTCCCATTAACAACTTCCCCAATCCCAGAGCTCCACTCGATGAAATCGTTCGCTTCTTTGAAGATTGACCTGCGGTAGGCAAGGCTGACTTGAATTTGCAGCGTGGCCGATCAAATGATCATCTTCGTCCTACGCAGCCGCACAGAATCCAATATTAGCGGGGCATATCGGCCCGAACACTGAGCTTCACCTGCCTGTACAAGGTCTGTGGCAGTTTCTGTGCCCCACACCCCGTTTAGCCTTGCCGGGATTGACGCGGCGCGCTGAATTGGCAAGGTGCATTTCAAAGCAAAACCGAAATTGCACGTGGAGGGGATAATGCGGCGGAAACTGATGCTGGCGGCGATGCTGCTGGGGACGAGTGCGCTGGTTGCAGGCTGCGATCAGGTCAAGCAAGTCATTGGCAAGGATGCGGTTGCGGTCAAGGAAACCGAATATCCCGAGAAGGTCCTGTGGGGTGACACGCACGTCCACACCGCCAATTCGGTTGACGCTTTCGGATTCGGTGTTCGCCTCTCCCCCGAAGACGCCTTGCGCTTTGCCCGCGGTGAAGAGGTGACCTCCACCACCGGTGTAAAGGCCAAGCTGCCCCGCCCGCTGGATTTCATGGTGATTACGGATCACGCCGAAGGCCTGGGTGCCACCAAGGCACTTTACGACGCGCCGCGGATGCTGATCACCGATGCCCGGATGCGGCGCTGGTACGACATGATGCATGAAGGGCCAGAAGGCTCGCAGCGTGCCATGGCCGAATTGCTTGATGCTCGTGGCCGCAATGATCTGCCCGACGCCATGCTCAACCAGTCTGACACAGCCGAACGCACCAAGTCGGTCTGGAAATCAAACATGGAAACCGTCGAGGAGTACAACGAGCCAGGCAAGTTTACTGCCTTCCACGGCTTCGAATATACCTTGATGCAAGGCGGCAATAACCTTCACCGAAACGTGATCTTCCGCGATGGCGCCGACAAGGTGAAAACCGTGGCGCCGATTGACCCGACCTACAAGGCCACCCCGGATGAAATCTGGAACTACATGGAAGCCTATGAAAAGGCGACCGGTGGCCGCGTTCTGGCTATCCCTCACAATTCGAACTTGTCCAACGGCCTGATGTTCGAACTGACCCAACCCGGCGGTGGCCCAATGACTGCCGCCTACGCCAAGCGTCGCGCCAAACTTGAGCCGGTGGTTGAGATCACCCAGATCAAGGGCGACAGCGAAGCGCACCCCTTCCTCTCGCCGAACGATGAATTTGCCGGCTTTGGTGTTGCGGGCTGGGAAATGAACAACCTGATCGGCAATCAGGCAAAAACGCCAAACATGTATGCTGGCGAGTACGTTCGCGAAGCCTTGAAGCGGGGCCTGATGCTCGAGGCGCAGATGGGCGTAAACCCTTACAAGTTCGGGGTGATCGGTTCGACCGATACCCACACCGGGCTTTCAACGGCAGACGACAATCAGTTCTTCGGCAAGCATAGTGGGAACGAGCCGAACCCGAAGCGGGTCATGCAAGAGCAAAACCTCGGCACGAACCGAGGACGCTTTGGCTGGCATTACCTCGCCAGCGGTTACGCCGCAGTCTGGGCAAAGGCCAACACGCGCGCGGCAATCTTTGATGCGATGCAGCGCCGTGAGGTTTACGCCAGCACTGGTCCGCGCATGACTGTGCGGTTCTTCGGTGGCTGGGACTTCAAGGCCGACGATCTCAAGGGTAACTGGGTCCAGGCCGGCTACAAGCGCGGCGTGCCGATGGGAGGGGAACTCTCCGGCGGCAAGAAGGGCGCGCCCAGCTTCATTGTCTCGGCGCTCAAGGATCCGATCGGTGCCAATCTTGATCGCGTACAGGTTGTCAAAGGCTGGGTCGACAAGGCCGGCAAGAGCCACGAAAAGGTCTTTAACGTCGTATGGAGCGATCCGGCCAAGCGCAAGCTGACCGGCGGCAAGCTTCCGGCGGTTGGCGATACGATCGATCTGGCCACGGCGACCTACAAGAACACGATTGGCGCTGCGACCCTGGCAACTGTTTGGACAGATCCGGAGTTCGATCCGGCAGTGCGGGCGTTCTATTATGTCCGCGTGATCGAAATCCCGACGCCACGGTGGTCCGCCTACGACGCGGTTCGCTTCAAGCTGAAGCTGGCCCCCGATGTGCAGGTAAAGCAGCAGGAACGCGCCTACACCTCGGCCATCTGGTACAACCCGATCAAGTCTTAAGGAGCCTGCATGATCGCCTGGCGGACACGCGCAGCAGCCCTGTTGCGCGAACCTCTGTTGCATTTCCTTGCTGCAGGGGCGGTGATTTTCATCGTCCTGTCCGGGCAGCAGCCTGACGCGGGCGAGCGTCGGATCGTGGTCAACGAAGCCGCCGTCTCCGGGCTTGTAAACCGGTATATCCAGGCATTCCGCCGCCCACCTACGGATGAAGAGCTCGACGGCCTGATCCGCGACTATGTGCGCGGTGAAGTCTACTATCGCGAAGCCTTGCGATTGGGGCTCGATCAGGATGACGAAGTCGTCAAAAAACGGCTTCGCAACAAGATGCTGGCAATCGCCGGCGCGGAAGCCGAAGCCACCCGGCCCAGCGATGCCCAATTACAGGCGCTGTTGGACCAGAACCCGGCACGCTATGCCGAACCGCCGCGTTATACCCTGGAACAACGCTATCTGGGGGCTGACAATCCGGCATTGCGCGCTGCGGCACGCGCGCAGATTGCCGCACTGAAACCCGGCGAAAGTCCAAGTGTGCCAGAAGAGCCGATCCCTCTCCCCGGCCGACTTGAAAGCAGCGCGCTCCTCGATATCGCCACGCAGTTCGGAGACGACTTTGCCGCCGCACTGGAACAGGCCCCGCTGGGGCAATGGAGTGGTCCGGTCGGGTCTGGCTTTGGTCTCCATGTGGTCAAGGTCGTCCGCCGCGAACAACGTCCAAAGCCGGATCTGAACGCCATCCGCCAACGCCTGGAAAACGACTGGCGGAGCGCCGCCGTGCGCAAGGCCGAGGATGAAAATCTCGCCGCCCTGCTCAAAGGCTATGACGTCGTAATCGAGCGCCCCAGGTGAAGGCCTTTTTCCGCCTTGTTCTGACCATAATCGCGCTCGCTGGTGCCCTGCCGGCTCAGGCCGACGAGTTGCGGCCAGGCTACCTTGAACTGACCCAGCAAACCCAGTCCGAATGGAAACTGGTCTGGAAAGCGCCGATCCTGGGCGGGCTGGCCACGCGGGCCGAGCCGCTGCTGCCTGATTTCTGCCAGTTAAAGCTTGAAACACCGCGCCTTTCTGGACCGGCCGTTGTGGCTACTGGCAAGGTCAGCTGCAGCAAGCCGCTGGAGGGGGCGACTGTCGGGCTTAAAGGCATGGAACCGGGTTCCACCGATGCCCTGCTCCGCGTTGCACCACTGGGTAGGCCGGTCCAAACTGAACGGCTAATCCCCGACAATAGTAGCTACACGGTCAGCACCGTCCCCGACGGATGGCAGGTTGCACGCACCTATTTCGTGATTGGGGTTGAGCACATCCTTGCCGGCTTCGATCACTTGCTGTTCGTGATTGCCCTGGTCCTGTTGCTGCAGCGCGGACGGCCAGTCGTTGCCGCTGCTACTGCATTCACCCTCGCCCACTCACTGACACTCGCTGGAACAACGCTTGGCCTGTTTGGCCTGCCACAGGCTCCAGTCGAGGCCACCATTGCGCTTTCCATCGTGTTCCTGGCGGTTGAAATTGTGAAGGCAAGCCCCGGTGAACTCCGCCTGTCCGAACGTCTGCCCTGGGTGGTCGCATTTCTGTTCGGCTTGCTGCACGGTTTCGGCTTTGCCGGGGCACTGCGCGAAATCGGGCTCCCCGAAACAGATGTGCCGGTGGCCCTGCTCACCTTCAACCTTGGTGTTGAGGCAGGGCAACTGGTGATCATTGCTGCAACGCTCGCCGTGCTGGGCGCGCTTGCCCGGTTTGCACCGACGGCCCGGCGTCCGGCTGTCATTGCCAGCACCTATGCAATCGGCGCCGTGGCCAGCTTCTGGTTCATCGAACGCATCTGGGCATGAGCGCAAGCACTCGCCTTGCCGGACTGGATGCGCTGCGGGGCATTGCGGCACTGTTGGTGATGGGCCTGCATGCCAATGCCGTTTTCGGGGGGATGCCGGCTTTTTCCAAGGGTTACCTGGGGGTCGATTTCTTCCTGATCCTGTCAGGCTACCTGATGGCCAGGATTACGGAGCCGCGTCTGGCAGCCGGTCTTGCGCCGCTGCGCTTCATGACCGCGCGCTACAAGCGGTTCTGGGGCATGGTAGCGCTGGGGTCGCTGATCGGAGTTCCCTATCTGTGGATCCGTTCAAGCGGTGAATGGTGGCCGTTCCTGCCTGCCCTGATTGCCAACCTCGCGCTATTGCCATGGCCCGTCGCCAATCTGCTCTTCGCGCTCAATATCCCGGCGTGGACTATCTTTGCCGAGCTCATCGCCAATGGCGTGCATGTCATGGCGCTGCGCCGCCTGTCCAACCGCGCGCTTGCAGTCATAGCGATCGTCCTCGCCGGATTGACGATCGGTGTCGCGATCACCTGGGGTTCGCTTGATGTCGGTGCGCGGCCTGGTCATGTCTGGGCGGCTATCCCGCGCGTGTTCCTTGCCTATTGCCTGGGCATCACTCTGTGGCGATGGCGACAAGAGCGGGCCCTGATCACCCTACCTCCAACGATGGTGCTTGCCGCCCTGCCGGTGGCGATCATCGGCAGCTGGTACGGACAGTGGCGCGATTGGTCGTTCGATCTGGCCTTTGTCCTGCTGCTGTGCCCGCTGATCATTTCCGCAGCAACCGCGATCGTCCGACAGCACTGGCTTGGCTGGCTGTCTGCAGCCATTTCCTTCCCGCTGTTCGCAACCCACCTGCCGATCCTGGAGGCTGTGCGCGAACTCGGGGGCGACAAAGAACTGGCAATCCCTCTCGCCCTTGCAGCCGCGCTAACAATCGTGTGGTGGACAAACCGCCGCGATGCCCGCAAGGCTCTGGCCAAGACTTAAAGGAGACCCCGATGGAACCCGCCGTCCTGTTTGACCTTGACGATGCCGGCATCGCGACGATTACTCTCAATCGTCCGGAGATGCGCAACCCGATCTCGGGAGACGAGGTGGTCGATGGTCTGTGCGACACTCTGGCGGCAATGGAGGGCAATCCCAAGGTCCGCGTCGCAATCCTGACTGGCGCGGGCAAGGCCTTCTCCTCGGGCGGAGATATCAACGCGATGAAACCCGGCGGCGGCGGCCTGAATGCCGGTTTCCCGGCCGGCACACGTGGGAATTACAAGCGCGGTATCCAGCGCATCCCGCTCGCTTTCGCGGCGCTTGAAGTGCCGGTCATCGCCGCAGTCAACGGCCCGGCCATCGGCGCCGGACTGGACCTTGCCTGCATGTGCGATCTGCGTATCGCCGGAGAAAGCGCCAAGTTCGCCGAAAGCTTCGTCAAGCTGGGGATCATTCCGGGCGATGGCGGAGCCTGGCTGCTGCAACGCGTTGTCGGCTTTGCCAAGGCCGCTGAGATGTCGCTGACCGGCGACATGCTCGACGCTACCGAAGCCCTCACCTGCGGCCTTGTCTCGCGCGTCGTTCCCGATGCGGATCTGCTGGACGAAGCCCGCGCGCTCGCTGCCAAAATTGCGGCCAACCCGCCGCACGCTGTACGCATGACCAAGCGCCTGCTGTGGGAGGCCCGCCGTGCCGACCTTGCAACGGTGCTGGAAATGTCCGCAGCAATGCAGGCCGTCGCCCATGCCACCAGCGATCATGAAGAGGCCGTCAACGCCTTCCTCGAAAAGCGCAAACCGGTGTTTAAGGGCGACTAAATCACATCCAATGTGATTTTCCTGTTCCATCACACTACGGTGTGATAGGCGAGTCGCATGTCAACAAATCTCATTGAACGCGTGCGGCGCCTCGTCACTGACGGGGGTATGTCGCGTGCCGGGCTTGCTCGCGCTGCCGGACTTCATGCCAATACCTTGCGCGATTGCACCGAGGCGGACTGGAATCCAACCGCCGAGACGCTCGGAAAGTTGGAGCGCTTCTTGTGGGACAGCGATGACGAGCCGGTGCTGGTGCCGATCAAGGACATCATCGAGGAAGCCCGCAACGGGCGGATGTTCATCCTGGTTGACGATGAGGACCGCGAGAACGAGGGCGATCTGGTCATCCCCGCGCAAATGGCGACGCCGGATGCGATCAACTTCATGGCGATGCACGGGCGCGGCCTGATCTGTCTGACCATGACGCGTGAGCGGACTGACCAGCTTGGGCTTGAGCTGATGGCCCGTAACAATGGCACCCGGCACGAAACCGCTTTCACCGTCTCGATCGAGGCGCGCGAAGGCGTGACCACCGGGATTTCCGCAGGCGACCGCGCTCGCACCGTGGCCGTGGCGATTGATGCCAGCAAGGGACGGCAGGATATCGTTACCCCTGGCCACGTTTTCCCGCTGATCGCGCGCGATGGCGGCGTGCTGGTTCGCGCCGGGCACACCGAAGCCTCGGTCGACATTTCCCGGCTGGCCGGCCTTAATCCCTCGGGCGTGATCTGCGAGATCATGAACGAGGACGGGACCATGGCCCGCATGGACAACCTGATCCCCTTCGCCCGCAAGCACGGGCTGAAGATGGGCACGATCCGCGACTTGATCGCCTATCGCCGCAAGCACGACCATCTGGTCGAGCAGCGTGCTGAACTGCGCTTCCAGAGCCAGTGGGGCGGCGAATGGACGGCCTATACCTTCTTCAACAAGGCCACCGACGACGAGACCATTGCGCTGGTCAAGGGCCACATCACGCCTGACAAACCCACTCTGGTCCGCATGCACACCATGAGCATGTTCGTCGATGTCTTTGGTGAAACAAACGAACGCTCAGGTCTGCTCTCGCGCTCGATGGAAATCATCGCCGAGGAAGGCACCGGGGTGCTGGTGCTGATCAACAAGCGCATGCCAGGCATGGTTTCGCGGTTCATCGAATTGCGACACCAGGGCAAGGGTGCGGGCGCGCCGGAAGTCGAGCAGCTTCGCGACTACGGCGTTGGCGCACAGATCCTTGCGGAACTGGGCGTGCATGACATGATCCTTCTTACCAACACGCATCACACCCTTGCCGGGCTCGAAGGCTATGGCCTGTCGATTGTCGGCGAACGGGCCATCACGGGAACGGCAGGCGAATAATGGCAAAATTTCTTATCGTCGAAGCGCGCTTTTACGACCACCTCAACGATCAGCTGATCGCCGGGGCCAAGGCCGCGCTCAAGGCAGCCGGCCATCAGGCTGACGTGATCACCGTGCCCGGCGCGCTGGAGATCCCTGGTGCGATCGTGCTGGCCGATCAGGCCCAGCTCTATGATGGCTATGTCGCGATTGGCGTGGTGATCCGGGGCGAAACCTATCACTTCGAAATCGTTGCGGGCGAAAGCGCGCGCGGGATCATGGCGCTGACCATGGATGGCATGGCCATCGGTAACGGCATCCTGACGGTTGAGAACGAAGCCCAGGCGCTCGTTCGCGCTGATCCGGGCCAGAAGGACAAGGGCGGCGAAGCAGCCAAGGCCGCGATTGCCCTGTTCGAACTGCGCGAAAAGTTCGGATGAGCGCGAACCCCGCCATCTCCGGCATCCCGCTGGTCCTAGGCGGGAATGTCTTTGGCTGGACCGCAGACCGCGACACGAGCTTTGCCGTGCTAGACGCCTTTTACGAGGCCGGCGGGCGCATGATCGACACCGCCGACGTCTATTCGGCCTGGGTGCCGGGTCACAAGGGCGGCGAGAGCGAAACCGTGCTGGGCGAATGGCTGGAAAGCCGCGGCGTGCGGGCCGACATGCGGATCCACACCAAGACCGGGATGCTGGGCGCGGCCGAGCTTTATGCGCCGGAACGGATTGCCCAATCGCTGGACCGCTCGCTGGAGCGGCTGCGGACCGATTACCTTGACCTGTACTATGCCCACCGCGACTATGCCGAACTGGCGATTGACGAGATTGCCTCCGCTTTTGCGGCAACCGTAGCCAGCGGCAAGGTCCGGGCCATTGGTGCATCGAACTTTGACGCCGCCCGCCTAGGTGCTGCACTGCAAGCCGCCAAGGCCGGAGGTTATGCCGCGTTCCAGGTGCTGCAGAACGAATACAACCTGGTCTCCCGCGCGGCTTATCCGACAGACCTCCAGGCACTTTGCACCAGCAGCGGGATTGCCATGCTGCCCTTCTTCGGGCTGGCTTCGGGCTATCTCACGGGCAAGTACCGCAGCGCTGATGACCTTGCGCAATCGGTGCGCGGCACCCGCATGACCGAGCTGGTGACCAAGGGGGTGCCGATGCTGGCCGCGATGGATGCGATTGCGGCGGAAAGCGGGGCCTCGCACGCGGCGATTGCCCTTGCCTGGCTGCGCAACCAGCCCGGAATTCCGGCGCCGATTGCCAGTGCCACACGGGTTGAGCAGCTGGCGCAATTGATCGAAAGCACCAGGCTGGAATTGCGCGCCGACCAGCTTGCGGTGCTCACTGCCGCCTGATCGAGGCAAAGGCTGCACAAGGCCGCACAAGCGTACTCAGCGACAGCAAGCCAGCAACAGGCGGCGTCATAGCCGCGCACTCGCCCCTGCCGTTTGCCGGAAAAGCGCCGGGGGCTGAGCACTGCAGATGAAAGCCAAAAGTTGGATTTCGATCACATTGCGCACATTGCAGTGTGATTTATGTTGGAAATTGTAGGACTTACCCGGTCAGCGGCGCGCAGCTATCGGCGCGGCGGGCCTGGTCAACCTGGGCGAACAATTCCGCCGTCGGGGCAAGCCGCCGATCAAGGATGATGCCCTTGTCCGAAGGCGATTCCACCACCTGCGTGCCAGCGGGAACCGCCTGCCCCTTCCGCGCCAGGACAAAGCGGATACCTTGCGGGTACTGGCTGGTGTCCAGCGCAGCGATATTGTCCGTGTTGGCCGCAAAGACCGAGAGCGAGGCATAGCCCTGATTGGGGGAAGGTGCCGCCGTTACCAGCAGTGGGCCCTTGCTGAGATCATAGACGCAAGAGGCATAGGCCAGATCAGGCGAAGGCCGCACAACGCCGCGCGAATCCTTGGTGGTGCGCGGCCCGAACTTGAACTGGTTGGTGACCCCGTCTCCGCCGGAAATGCGCCCCATCGCAATGGTCATGAGCGCGTGCGGCACCGCCAGCACCAGCCCGACATGACCGACGATGGCACTGGCCACAAACAGACCCAGCAGCTTCACTTTCCGGTTCATGCTGCACCTCCGCAATCAAGCTTGGTCACCTTGGGCATCGGGATTGAGGCATAGTCCTGCTGCGCCTGCGTGCTGGGCAGGTAAAGCCGCAAGGTAATGTCATAGTCACCCGCTTTGCTGGTCGAAGCCCAGGCCCCGCTTTCCGGGCGCTTGGGCGAAAGCGTGGCCGTCCATTCCGACTTGCCATCCGGCTGCGCCTCGGTCTGGTCGAACGACAGGGCGTCATCGTTGTTGAGCGGCAGGTAGTTATCCGCTGCATAGACCGTGATCGACCACCAGTGCGCGGGTAGGGCCCCGCCGGTTACGCGATAACGGCAATCCTCGCGCAGGCGCGCGCCGCTGTCATCGGTGTTGCGGCTGAAGTAGATCGCCTGGCTCTTGTTCAGCGCCAGCAGGCCGGAAACCGCAACCCGGGCGCGGGTCCAGGGATCGGCATCGACCGAGCCGGTGACCTTGCTGCCGTTCCACCCGGAGTAGGTTTCCCCCTGCACCATGCCATGCTGCAAGGTGTACCAGCCCGACGCCGCGCCGGCCAAAAGCCCCGCGACGATCACGCCGGTGGTGATCAGTTTACCCGACATCCAAGAACTCCTTCAGGCCAAGCGGCGCATAGGGGCCGATAATCAGCTGCTCGAACACGCCCATTCCATCGCCATAGCGCTGCGAACGGACGCGCGAGACGAACTGGACGTGGTAGTTATCCATGGTGCGCGGGTCGCATTGCGCCAGACCGAAATCCTCCCGCTCGACCGCCAGTTTGCCGTGGTAAAGGCCGTGCCCCCATTTGGGCGAGGTATAGCCAAGACCGCGCATCTGGAACCGCCCCAGCAGTTCGAAGGTGATCGTGTCCGGCCCGTCCGGCGTTTCGACCGAGATCGTCCCGCCGCCGGGCCAGCGGGTTCCGGCTGCAAGGGGTGCGGCCATCCGGGCAGCGGGCGTTTCGTACAGTCCTTCAGCGCCGCTGCCATCGGGGGCAATCACCGCGCGGGTGTTCCAGGCATGGCCGCCGGCATCGGCGTTGATGTGGAAGAAGACCGAGCGGTCACCAAAGTTGAGCGGGGTCCATTGCCAGAAGAAACCGGGGATCACGCCGTGGCCGTGTGGTTGCTCATCACGCGCGCCGACCGGGCGCACACCCCAGGAGCGGTCACGGGTGCCGGCGGTGCCCGGCGCGCAATCCTGCCGTACGCCATCAACCTCGATCCATCCGGTGTAATGCCCGTTCTGGGTCAGCCGGGTGTAATCCATGAAGGTGCGCGGCCCGATCCGGTGGGTGAAGCGCGGTTCCTCAATCGGAAAGGCGCGGCCGGTAAAGGTCAGGTCGGCCTTCAGCCCTTCCCCATCGACCACCACGCGCAGCTGGTGCAGCGGCTCGATAATTTCGATCCGGATCGGTCCGACCTGCAAGTCAAGCCGCTCCATATTCAATTCGCGGCTGGCGTGGAGGTTGTATTGCACCCCGTCGCGGATCGCGGAAAAGTGGGCGTCTGCCACACTGAGGTGCGGATAGATGCCCAGCGCCACCGCGAAGAAGCCCGAACCATCCGGGGCATAGCCATTAAAGAAATAGCGATCGTAGAAGTTGCGATCGGTCCCGGCATAGGCGACCGGTTCGGGGGTCTGGTGCAGCGGAAAATCGTCGCCCTTGGTCAACATCTACCTATCTCCATTCACCCAAACCCGTTCGTGTCGAGCGTAGTCGAGACACCTTGCGAAGTGTCTCGACTACGCTCGACACGAACGGTGAAAGGGGCAGATTCAATTCACGTATTCCTGAGCTTGGCGATGCTGCCGTGTTGCAGCGCCAACGCGCAGCCGCCACGGGCCATCGACAGGAAGTTGGCATCGCCGCGGGTCGTACGCTCGACATAGGCAGCGCTGAACACGGCGGTTGAAACCCCGTGGAGCGCGCCGATCACGTAATCGTCCCAGATTGCATCGCGGGTCAGCGGCACGCCGCGTGCGCTCATCTCGGCGCAATAGAGATCGAGCAGTTCCCCTTCGTGCGCGCGGCGCAGGTCGTCGCCGATCCCGGTACCCAGGAAATAGCCGATGTCGGTCAGGCCATTGCCCAGCGCGACGGTCTGCCAATCGAGCACGGCGATCGGTTCCGCCCCGCCCTTGATATCGAACAGCATGTTATCAAGCCGGAAATCACCGTGGATCAGGCATTGCGGCGGCGCATCGCGCCCGAACCAGAGCGGGCCGGCTTCGGCCAATTGCTCGCAAACAGCCATGAATTCAGGCTCTAGGCTATCGGCATAGCGTTCGCGGAAGATCGCCTGGGCATTGGGATAGAGTGCCTGGACCTGGGCTGACTGCTCCGGCTTGGGCTGCAGCCATTCCGTGGCGAGTATCTCGGCATGGCCCCAGCTTGGTGCGTGGAGCGCCGCAGCCTGGATCACCCCGGCGCGGGCATCGGCGGGCGAACAGCTGGCCAGCTGATTGCCGCCGCGTGCGGGACCAAGGTCTTCAAACAGCAGGATGAAATCGACGCCATCTTCGGCAATTTCGGCGGCGATGGTTTCGGGGACCCGCACGCCAAGGTGGCGGTTCAATTCGCGATAGAAGCCGACTTCCTTGGCATAGAGGCCAAAGGCGGCGGCTGTGCCGCGGCTGGTCGGGTCGGCCGCGGGAAACTTACCGGCCAAGGTCGCCGGGCCAATACCTGCCTGATCGAAAGTCAGGTGGAAGCGGACACTGTCACCGACCTGGCCGGTGCCGATCGGTTCCCACTTCACAGCCGTGACCGCACCCTGCCCCATCAAGCCCGAAGCGCGCAGGCGCTCGGTCAGCCAGGCAGGCGTAATCGAATCTGGGTGCGACGGTATCGCTGTCACCCGGCCCTCTCCTCCGGTCGTTTAAACGAACGATTAAACGAGCCGGAAGCGGGTGGCAATGGACTTAAACGAGGGCCTCAGGCAAGTCGGCCGAAAGCAGCCGCACCGGCATAGCGCGCGGCATCGCCCAGCTCTTCCTCGATGCGGATGAGCTGGTTGTACTTGGCAAGCCGGTCAGAACGGGCGAGCGAGCCGGTCTTGATCTGGCCGCAGTTGGTGGCAACCGCGAGATCGGCAATGGTTGCGTCCTCGGTCTCGCCCGAACGGTGCGACATGACCGCGGTGTAGCCATTGCGCTGGGCAATGCTCACGGCGTCAAGCGTTTCGGAGAGCGAGCCGATCTGGTTGACCTTGACCAGCAGCGAATTGGCCAGGCCCTTGCCGATGCCCATGGTCAGACGCTTGGGGTTCGTCACGAACAGGTCATCGCCGACCAGCTGGACCTGATGGCCGATCTTGTCGGTCACGGCCTTCCAGCCTTCGAAATCGTCCTCGCTCATGCCGTCTTCGATCGAGATGATCGGATAGTCGTTGCACAGCGCGGCAAGGTAATCGGCCATTTCGACCGGGCTGAGCGAGAGGCCTTCGCCGCTGATCTCGTACTTGCCGTTCTTGAAGAACTCGGTCGCGGCGCAATCGAGCGCCAGCTTGATGTCGGTCCCGGCCTTGAACCCGGCCTTTTCGACCGAGGCCATGATGAAATCAAGCGCGGCGCGGGTGCTGGACAGGTTCGGGGCAAAGCCGCCTTCGTCGCCCACGGCAGTCGCCAGGCCCTTTTCGTGCAGGCCCTTCTTCAGCGTGTGGAACACTTCCGCACCCCACCGCACGGCTTCGGCCAGCGTCGGCGCGCCGACCGGCATGATCATGAATTCCTGGAAGTCGATCGGATTGTCGGCATGCTCACCGCCGTTGATGATGTTCATCATCGGCACCGGCAGGACATGGGCCGAAACGCCGCCGACATAGGCGTAGAGCGGCAGGCCGCGGGCATTGGCCGCAGCCTTGGCGACGGCGAGCGAGGTGCCGAGGATGGCGTTGGCGCCGATCCGGCCCTTGTTCTCGGTCCCGTCCAGCTCAATCATGACCGCGTCGATATCGCGCTGATCCTCGGCATCGCGGCCCAGCAGGGCATCGCTGATTTCGGTGTTCACGGCGCGAACGGCACCCAGGACGCCCTTGCCCATATAGCGGGCCTTATCGCCATCACGCAGTTCGACCGCTTCGTGCGCCCCGGTCGAGGCGCCCGAGGGAACCGCGGCACGACCGAACGAACCATCATCCAGCAGCACGTCAACCTCGACAGTGGGGTTGCCCCGGCTGTCAAGAATCTCGCGGGCGTGGATGTCGATGATCGCGGTCATGGCTGATTTACCCTTCATATGGCTCGGTTGGGCCGCTCCTAAGCAGCAGAGCCTTGGCAGGCAAGCTGCATTGCAGCATAATCGGCCTTGCAGCGCAGCCGTAGCGTTACCACATTTGTATTCATTGCCGCGTGTTGCGGCGCAGAAAAAGGCAAAGACCATGGCCAAGACCCCCGCCGCCGCGAAGAAGCCAACCAAGAGCACTCCGGCTAAAGCCACCGCCAAGTCGGCCGCCAAGAAGCCCGCAGCCAAGGCCGCCGCCGCCGGCAGCGCCGATACCAAGGCAAAGTTCACCAAGGCGATCGAGGAAGCCAAGGCCAGCGCCACTGCCCTGACCGCCGAAGCCAAGGCCAAGGCCGAGGGCTATCGCGACCAGCTTTCCGCCAAGAGCGCTGACTGGGTGGAAGAGGCGAAGGACATTGCTGGTCAGGCCAAGGGCCGCGCGGCGGACCTTGCCGTCGAAGGCAAGACCAAGGCCAGCGACGCGATCGCCACGCTGGGCAAGCTGGTGGGCGATAACGCGACCACGATCGATGAAAAGCTTGGCACCCGCTATGGCGACTATGCCCGGACCGCAGCCCGGACCATGCAGGAATCGGCGGCCAAGCTCGATTCCAAGGACCTGAACGAGCTGGGCGATGACGCGAAGGAATTCGTGCGCAAGAGCCCGGGCCTCGCGGTGGGCATTGCTGCTGCAATTGGCTTTGTGATTGCCCGCCTGTTCAAGGGATCGGCAAAGAACTGAGCCGCAACCGAGCCAGCCCCGGTCCTCGCTGATGGAACAGCCTGAAACGCCGCTTGTGCAGGACGCGCCAATCGACGCGGCCGAGCGTTCGCTTGTCGATGACGTGCGAGACCTTGTCAGCGATGGGCGCACCTTGCTGGAGGCGGAACTGGCCTACCAGAAATCCCGCGCGGCATTGGCGGGGCGCACCGCCAAGAGCATGGCGGGCTGGATCGCGCTGGCGCTGAGCCTGGTGTTCTTTGCCCTCATGGCGCTGGTCATGGGGCTGCTGTTGATCCTGGCCCCGCTGATCGGTGGACTGGGCGCTACGCTGCTGGTGGTGGCCGGATTGCTGGCGTCTGCCGCGCTTAGCGGCTGGGTCGCGGCGCGGCGCTGGCAGGCCATGTCACGCCGGCTGGCTGAGGATGACGCGGCATGAGCGGTTTCGAAACCGATCGCGCCAACCGCAAGGCTGCCTGGTCGCTGTTTGAAAATCGGCTGACCCAAGTGAAGGATGATCTTGCGGCGCGCAGCATCGGCGGGCGGATCGCGGCGAAGGCCAAGGACGACGCCCTGGCCATCGCGGATGAGGCGGTCGCGGTGGCCAAGGACAACAAGGGGCTGGTGGCGGCGACGATTGCCGCCTTGCTGGCGTGGTTCTTTCGCGAACCGCTGCTGGAGTTACTGTCATCCCGCAAAAACCGGCCAGCTCCGGTTCAGCCGGATCCCGCCAATGATGACTTTGACGAACTGACAAAGGAGCCGGCGCAATGAGCAGTATCGAACCTCGCCAGGAACGGATCGCCGCAAAGATCGCCGCCTCGCAGGAGCGGCTCGATCGCTACAGCCCCAAGCGGCCTGTGCTGCCGGCCAAGGATGCCTATCCGCCCGAAGACTATCGCTCGCTGATCGCGGAATATCCCTGGCTGGCCGTCGCTGCCGGCATGGGTCTTGGGCTGCTGGCCGGGGCGCTGACCCCGAAGAAGACCAGCAGCGGCTTCGGCAAGCGCGCGCTGGGCCTGGCCATGGCCGCGGGCGAATTGGGGCTCGCGCTGAGCAGGCAAGCCGGCGAACGTGCCAGCGAAGCAAGTCGCGACGGGCTGGCCTTAGCCAAGGATAGATCGCAGCAGATGCGCAATACGGCGCGCAGCACCGGGGCAACGATCGCGCGCGAAGCGATCAAGCTGGCAGCGCGGGTCCGGAAATAAACCTTCGTCCCCCTTGCGCGAAACGCAAGGAACGCTAAAGGCGCGCCATCCACCCTCCCCCGGGATATTTGCGATGAGCAACCAGAAACTTCACCTTGTGATGGGCGGCCGCGTCAGCGATCCGCAAACGCTTGAATTCACGGACCTCGCCAGCCTTGATCTGGTTGGCGTCTATGCAACCTATGCCGAGGCCGAAGAGGCCTGGCGCGACAAGGCGCAGCGTACGGTTGACGATGCCGAAATGCGCTATGTGGTGGTGCACCTGCACCGCCTGCTCGAACCGGAACAGCTCAAGCGGTAAGTGCGCCCCTGCACCGCAGGGACCACTTGGCAGATTGGCAGGTTTTGGCTGGGCCCCCGCCATGGCGGGGGCTCGCGGCAATCAGATGAATTCGATCTTCTGAACCAGGTACGAGCGGTCGCCCGCCGGCACGGTCACTTCGATTTCATCCTCAACCCGGCGGCCGATCAGGGCGCGACCGAGCGGTGAATTGTAGCTGATCCGGCCGAGCTTGGCATCGGCCTCGTAGGGGCCGACAATCTGGTACTTCACCGGCTTGTCGTCATCGTCGAGCAGCGTGACAGTCGCGCCGAAGATGATTTTGTCGCCCGAAAGCGTGGTCGGATCGATGATCTGCGCACGGGCTACCTTGTCCTCCAGGTCCGCGATCGACATTTCGACCTGGCCCTGGCGCTCCTTGGCAGCATGATATTCAGCGTTTTCGGAGAGATCGCCATGGGCGCGCGCCTCTTCAATGGCGTCCACAATCAATGGACGCTCATCGCGCAGAGCCTTGAGCTCGCCAATCAGCCGCTCATAGCCTTCCGCCAGCATGGGCAGCTTTTCAACACTTGCCATTCTCGCCTCTTTCTCCTGACCGCCCCGCGTAGCGACTAGAACCCTGCCCCGCATCCCGATGGGATTGCAGGCCTGGGGGTCGCGATGTGGGGAGAACGCGATCTACTCAAGCATAATAGTCTTGCAGGCTGCGAACTTCAAGTTTCGCCCCCCGCAAAGCTGCAATTGCCTCCGCCGCGGCAACGGATGCCGCCGCCGTGGTGAAGTATGGCACCTTGCCGGTCAGCGCCGAACCGCGGATCGACTGCGAATCCTTCAGGCTCTGCCAACCCTCGGTGGTGTTGAAGATCAACGCCACTTCGCCATCGATAATCCGGTCAACGATATGCGGTCGCCCTTCGGCCACCTTGTTGACCGCTTCGACCGGCACGCCGGCTTCGGCCAGGTATCGCTGGGTTCCGCCGGTGGCGATGATGGTGAAGCCCAAACTGACGAGCTGCTGCACCGCCGGCAGGATCACCGGCTTGTCGGTATCCTTGACCGAAACGAAGACCACCCCGCCCTGCGGCAGGACCATCCCGGCACCCAGCTGCGCCTTGGCAAAGGCTGTGGCAAAATTACGATCGATTCCCATGACTTCGCCGGTAGACTTCATCTCTGGACTGAGCACAGGATCAACCCCTGGGAAGCGCGCGAACGGGAAGACCGCTTCCTTGACCGCCATGTAATCAAGTTCACGCTTGAAGGGCGGGAAGTCCTTGAGCTTTTCGCCCGCCATGACGCGCGCGGCGATCTTGGCGACCGGCTGGCCGATTGCCTTGGCGACAAAGGGCACGGTGCGGCTGGCGCGGGGATTGACCTCGATCAGGTAAACCTCGCCATCCTTGACCGCGAACTGCACATTCATCAGCCCGCGCACACCCAGCGCCATGGCCAGCGCATCGGCCTGACGCTCCATCTCGGCCACGATCTCGGCGGACAAGCTATAGGGCGGCAGGGTGCAGGCGGAATCGCCGGAGTGGATCCCGGCTTCCTCGATATGCTGCATCACCCCGGCAACCACGACCTGATCACCATCGCACAGGGCATCGACATCGCATTCGATCGCATCGCGCAGGTACTGGTCGATCAGCACCGGGCTATCGCCCGAAACCTGCACGGCGGTGGTGATGTAATCATCCAGCTGGGCTTCGGAATCGACGATTTCCATGGCCCGGCCACCCAGGACATAACTGGGGCGCATCAGCACCGGATAGCCGATGCGGTTGGCCACGGCGACCGCCTCATCCCGGCTGCGGGCGATACCATTGGCCGGTTGCTTCAGCCCCAGCTTGTTCACCAGCGCGGCAAAGCGTTCACGGTCTTCGGCCAGGTCAATCGCATCGGGCGACGTGCCAAGGATCGGCACGCCGTTGTCTTCCAGTGTCTGCGCCAGCTTGAGCGGGGTCTGGCCGCCATACTGGACGATCACGCCCAGCAGTTCACCCTTGCTCATTTCAACGCGCAGGATTTCCAGCACGTCTTCACCGGTCAGCGGCTCAAAATAAAGGCGATCAGAGGTGTCATAGTCCGTGCTGACCGTTTCCGGGTTGCAGTTGACCATGATCGTTTCATAGCCGGCCTCTTCCAGCGCGAAGCAGGCGTGGACGCAGCAATAGTCAAACTCGATCCCCTGCCCGATCCGGTTCGGACCGCCGCCCAGAATAACCACCTTCCTGGCCCCGGACGGCGCAGATTCGCATTCCGGAGCGCCAAAGCTGGGCCCTTCATAGGTCGAGTACATATAGGGCGTGACCGCCTCAAACTCGGCCGCGCAGCTGTCGATCCGCTTGAACACCGGGTGGACGCCCAGTCGTTGGCGAAGCTCGCGCACTTCCTCTTCGCTGGTCGCCCCGGCCATGGCGCGCAGGGCATCGTGGAGCAGGCCGGAGCGGCGCGCGGAGGTTTCACCAAGCCCGCCGGCCACGTGGATCCCGCGCACCGCCAGGATCGCGAGGCGCTTGTCGGAAAAGCCCATGGCCTTGAGCCGGCGCAGGCCAGCTGCATCGGTCGGCAGACCATTTTCCATGATCACGGCTTCTTCGGCGATGATTTCGTGGATGTGGCGCAGGAACCAGGGATCGTAATGGGTGATCGCGTGGACTTCATCGACCGTGAAGCCTTCGCGGAAGGCCTGGCCCACGATCAGCAGCCGGTCTGGGGTCTGCTTTGACAGCGCCGCGATCATCGCATCGCGGCCCGCGCCCTCAAGGTGCAGCACGCGGTTGAAGCCATCGAGCCCGGTTTCGAGTCCGCGCAGCGCCTTTTGCATCGATTCCTTGAAGTTGCGGCCAATCGCCATCACCTCACCCACCGATTTCATCGCGGTGGACAGCAGCGGTTCGGCGCCCTTGAACTTTTCAAAGGCAAAGCGCGGGATCTTGGTAACGACGTAGTCGATCGACGGCTCGAAGCTCGCCGGGGTGGCCCCGGTGATCTCGTTGGTCAGCTCGTCGAGCGTATAGCCCACCGCCAGCTTGGCGGCGACGCGGGCAATCGGGAAGCCGGTGGCCTTCGAGGCCAGTGCCGAGGACCGCGAAACGCGCGGGTTCATCTCGATCACGATCAGGCGGCCATCCTTCGGGTTAACTGCGAACTGTACGTTCGAACCCCCTGTTTCCACACCAATTTCACGCAGCACCGCCAGGCTGGCGTTGCGCATGATCTGGTATTCCTTGTCGGTCAGCGTCAGCGCCGGTGCAACGGTGATCGAATCCCCGGTGTGCACGCCCATTGGATCGACGTTCTCGATCGAGCAGATGATGATGCAGTTGTCGTTCCGGTCACGGACGACTTCCATCTCATACTCTTTCCAGCCGAGCAGCGATTCCTCGATCAGAACCTCGGTGGTTGGGCTGGCATCCAGGCCGGAACGGACAATCGCCTCGAACTCGGCCTTGTTATAGGCCACGCCACCGCCCGTGCCGCCCAGGGTAAAGCTGGGGCGGATGATCGAAGGCAGGCCGGTGCGTTCGAGTACGGCAAAGGCTTCCTCGATCGTGTGGGCGACGCCCGAGCGGGCCGATTCCAGCCCAATCTTGTCCATCGCCTCGCGGAAACGCTGGCGATCTTCGGCCTTGTCGATCGCATCGGCATCGGCGCCGATCATTTTAACGCCGAACTTTTCCAGCGTGCCATCGTTGAACAGCGCCAGTGCGGTGTTAAGCGCGGTCTGCCCGCCCATCGTCGGCAGCACGGCATCGGGCCGCTCCTTCTCGATGATCCGGGCGACGATTTCGGGCGTGATCGGCTCGATATAGGTGGCGTCGGCGAATTCCGGATCGGTCATGATCGTCGCCGGGTTCGAGTTGACCAGGATCACCCGGTACCCCTCTTCCTTCAGCGCCTTGATCGCCTGGGTGCCGGAATAGTCGAACTCGCAGGCCTGGCCGATGATGATCGGGCCAGCGCCGATGACGAGGATCGAGGAGATGTCAGTGCGCTTCGGCATCAGGCGAGGCCTTCGATGAATTTCTGGAAGAGGTAAAAGCTGTCCATCGGACCGGGCGAAGCCTCTGGGTGATATTGCACCCCGAAGGCCTTCTTACCCCGAACCGCGATGCCGCAGTTGCTGCCGTCGAACAGCGAAACGTGGGTTTCCTCGACATTGTCGGGCAGCGCGGTGTTATCGACCGCGAAGCCATGGTTCATCGAGGTGATTTCCACCACGCCGTCTTCCAGCCGCTTGACCGGATGGTTGGCGCCGCGGTGGCCCTGGTGCATCTTGGTGGTCTTCGCGCCGGCGGCAATGGCCAGCATCTGGTGACCAAGGCAGATCCCGAAGATCGGCACGTCACGCTCCAGCAGGCCCTGGATCACCGGGACGGCATAGGCGCCCGTCGCAGCCGGATCACCTGGACCATTGGAAAGAAACACGCCGTCCGGCTCCAGCGCCAGCACTCCGCTCAGCGGCGTCTGCGCGGGGACAACCGTAACCTTGGCCCCGGCCTTCACCAGGTTGCGGAAGATATTGTCCTTCGCACCGTAATCGATCGCCACCACGTGCGGGCGCTGGTCATGCGGCGAACGGGCATAACCCTTGCCGAGCGACCAGACGCCGCCTTCCCAGTTCTCGATCGCTTCGCGGCTGACCACGCGGGCCAGGTCCATCCCTTCCAGCCCGGGCCAGTCGCGCGCGCGCTTGATCAGCGCGGGAATGTCAAACTTGCCGTCGGGCGCGTGCGCGATGACCGCGTTGGGCGCTCCGGAAAGGCGGATGCGGCGGGTCAGCGCGCGGGTATCGATCCCGGCGAGGCCAATCTTGCCCTTGGCCGCCAGCCAATCGCCAAAGGTGCCTTCCGACCGGAAGTTGCTGGGCGCGGTCACATCTTCGCGCACCACGCAGCCAACCGCGCCATCGACATGGCTTTCCAGGTCTTCCTCGTTCACGCCGACATTGCCGATGTGCGGGAACGTGAACGTAACGACCTGCCCGGCATAGCTGGGATCGGTCATCACTTCCTGATAACCGGTCATCGCGGTGTTGAAGCAAACCTCACCCACTGCGGCACCAGCCGCGCCGAAGCCGTGGCCCCAGAGGACCGTGCCATCAGCAAGCACAAGGACTCCCGTCGCACCCTGTGGCTGGGGTGCGTGCGAAGAGGCGGCGTCGGCCATGAAGAGGCGCTCCGAATAAAGGGGTTCCAGCGATGTCGCTAAGGCACCGCCGCTAGAGTGGAAGAACCCTAGCGTCAACCTAGGAAAACGCGAAAATTCCGGCTAGGCGGGTTCTTTCCCCAATCCCGAGAAAGATAATGCTCAGAGATACGATCAAGGCCGCCCAGATTGAGTCGATGAAGGCCGGCGACAAAACCCGCCTGGCCGCCGTTCGCCTCATCCTTGCCAAGTTGAAGGACAAGGACATCGAACTGCGCACCGCCGCCAATGTTCCCGATGATGACGTGGTGGTGACCGACGTGCTGCAAAAGATGGCCAAGCAGCGCCGCGAATCGATCACCCTCTACGAACAAGGCGGACGCCAGGAACTGGCCGAGGTCGAAAAGTCCGAGCTGGCGGTGATTGAGACATTCCTGCCGCAGCAGATGAGCGACGATGAGGTGCAGGCCGCCATCGCCGCGATCATTGCTGAGACCGGCGCCGAAGGCATGAAGGACATGGGCAAGGTGGTTGCCGCGCTCAAGGCCAAGCACGGCACGCAGCTGGACATGGGCAAGGCCAGTGGGCTCGTTAAAGCTGCGCTGGGATGAGGCTGCGTTTGGTGTCTCTACTTCGGCCTTCGGCCTGCGCTCGACACGAACGAGGATTGGGTTTCAACGCCTTCCAACATCCGTTCGTGTCGAGCGAAGTCGAGACACCGCAACGATAGGATGGCCTTCTGGTGCTACATCCTGCGCTGTGCCGACGGGAAGTTCTACACCGGCCACACCGATGATCTCGAACGGCGGATCGCCGAGCATCACCACGGCGGATATTGTGCCTTCACTACCAAACGCCGCCCGATCGAGCTCGCCTGGTGCGCTGATTTCCCCACCCGGATCGAAGCAATCGAAGCGGAGGTGCAGGTTGGCAAATGGTCGCGCGCCAAGAAGGAAGCCTTGATAAAACGAGATTGGAACCGGGTATCTTACTTCGCCCGCGCGCCGCATGAGCGGATAGGGCCACCGCCGCGCCAAGGTGTCTCGACTTCGCTCGACACGAACGGCGGTGGGGATTAATCTTCAGCAGTTCTAGCCAATACCCTCCCGTTCGTGTCGAGCGGAGGGCGCAGCCCGCAGACGAGACACCACACTTCACATGGCCCTCTCCCCCCAATGGCTTGATGAACTCCGCGCCCGGGTGACGCTTTCCAGCGTTATTTCCCGGACGACGCGGCTCACCAAGGCGGGGCATGAATTCAAGGCCTGTTGCCCGTTTCACAACGAAAAGAACCCAAGCTTCACGGTCAATGACCAGAAAGGGTTCTATCACTGCTTTGGCTGCGGGGCGCATGGCGATGTGATCCGCTGGATGACCGACCAGCGCGGCCTGTCGTTCATGGATGCGGTTAAGGAACTGGCGAGCGAAGCCGGGATGGAGGTCCCTGCCCCGGATCCCCAGGCAGCCAGAGCGGCTGAGCAGCGCGATACCCTGCATGACGTCATGAAGGCCGCGCAGGACTGGTTCGTCGCACAGCTGGCCGGGCCAGAGGGAGAAAAGGCCCGCGCCTATCTCGTCACGCGCGGGTTCGATGCCCACACGCTACAGCGCTTTGGCTTTGGCTATGCGCCCGAGGGGCGGCAGGCGATGAAAGCGGCGCTGAAGGATGTTCCCGAGGCCAAGCTGATCGAAGCGGGCCTGCGCATCGCGGTAGAGGACAAGGAACCCTATGACCGGTTCCGCGGCCGCCTGATGCTGCCGATCGAGGATGCCCGGGGGCGGGTAATCGCCTTTGGCGGGCGCATCCTTGATGCGCAGAAGACCGATGCGCCAAAGTACCTGAACTCACCCGACACGCCTTTGTTCGACAAGGGCCGCACGCTTTACAACCTGCACCGCGCCGGGCCTGCCAGCCGCCAGACAGGGCGGATCGTGGTGGTTGAAGGCTATATGGACGTGATCGCCCTGGCTGCTGCCGGAATAGCCGATGCCGTCGCGCCGCTGGGCACGGCGCTGACCGAGCGGCAGATCGAACTGCTGTGGCGGCTGGTTGAAACCCCGATTCTCTGCTTCGACGGAGACGCCGCCGGTCAACGCGCGGCGATGCGGGCGATCACTCGGGCACTGCCGCTGCTCCGCCCGGCCCATTCGCTGAAGATCGTCCGCTTGCCGCCCGGTCTCGATCCTGATGACCTGATCAAGCAGCAAGGCACCAAGGCGATGGAGCTCCAGCTTGCGAATGCCCGCTCGCTGGTCGAGGTTCTGTGGGAGCATGAGCGCGATGCCGCGCCGCTCGCCACACCAGAGGACAAGGCCGGGCTGAAAGCGCGGCTGATGGCCCACGTCGAGACGATTGCCGATCGTGAGATCCAGTCGCTGTACCGGCGGGAATTGAGCGAGAGGTTCTCTGCCTTTGCCTTTCCCCGGCGTGAAAGCGGCGATTGGCGCAAGGGCCCCGCCCCCACGCGTTCGCGCGTGGCCGCCCGCCGCGCCCCACCCCGCGATGCCCTGTCAGCAGCGATCCTCTCTGGATTGTTGCGCTTCCCCGACCAGATCCACCGCCATGCCGAAGCGCTGGGCCAGGCCGGTCTGGCTGACCCGCGGTTCGATGTGTTGCTCGATGCGGCCGACTCGGCGGCGACGCTTGAAAAGGACACGATGGAACCCATATTGGCTCAGCGGGGTATGGCTGCCCCGACGCCCGAGGAATATGCCGCGATGCGCTTTGGCTTCCTGGCCGACGCTATTCCGCCGGATCAGGCCCGCGCCGAACTTGCTCAGGCAATCGGCCTGCTGGTTGAACGACCGGCGCTGGAAGCGGCTCTTGATGCGGCGACAAAGCGCTTTGAAAGCGACCTTTCCGAGGGGGCCTATGCTGAACAGCAACGGCTGTTGAAGAGAAAACTGGAATTCGATGCGCGCTTGCGGCAAATGGCCAGCGCGCGAGCGGGGGCGGCGTAACCTTCCCCTGCCAAACCAATGGCGGACTGATGGACGAAGACGATAACATCGGCAGCGGTAATGAGGGCGGCGACGCTCCGCTGATCGATCTCAATGAAGCCTCGATCAAAAAGCTGATCGCCCGTGCCAAGCGGCGCGGGGTGATCACGGTTGACGAGCTGAACGAAGCCCTTCCGCAGGACCAGATGACCTCTGAGCAGATCGAGGACATCATGGCCGCGATCAGCGAGATGGGCGTCAATATCGTCGAAAGCGACGAGGACGCGGTCGATCCGGACGAAAAGGAAGTCGAGGAAATCGACGAACAGCCGGACGGCATGGCTGAGCGCCCTGACCTGATCAAAAAGAAGGAAACGGTCGAGCGGACCGATGACCCGGTGCGCATGTACCTGCGCGAAATGGGTGCGGTCGAACTGCTGAGCCGCGAAGGCGAAATCGCCATCGCCAAGCGGATCGAGGCCGGTCGCGACACGATGATTCTGGGCCTCTGCGAAAGCCCGATCACCTTCCACGCCATCATCCAGTGGTCCGAAGCCCTCAACAATGAGGAAATGCAGCTGCGCGAGATCCTTGATCTCGATGCCATGCTCTCAAAGGAACCCGCACCGGAAGCCCTTTCCGAAGACGGTGAAGCTGAAGGCGACGGAGAAATCTCCGAAGCAACGGCTGGCCCCTCCTACAAGGAGGAAGAGGATATCGAGGAAGAGGAATCGGCCGACGACGAGGATGAGGACGGCATCGAGCGCCGCGCCCGTCGCCCGGTTGAGGAAGAGGAAGAGGATAACACCCTCAGCCTCGCGCAGATGGAAGCCCAGCTCAAGCCGCACGCGCTTGAAAAGTTTGCCGAAATTACCGCGCTCTTCAAAAAGTTTGAAAAGCTGCAGGCCGAACGGCTTGAGGTAATGGGCGCTGGCGGGGTCTTCTCTGCCGCCAAGGAAAAGACCTATCAGCAGCTGCGCGAAGATCTGACTGCGCAGGTCGAATCGGTCCAGTTCCACGCGACCAAGATCGAATACCTGGTCGACAACCTCTATGCCTTCAACCGCCGCCTGACCGCTCTGGGCGGCCAGATGCTGCGTTTGGCTGAGCGTCATAAGGTCAACCGGAAGGACTTCCTGGATTGCTACGTCGGCCACGAGCTGGACGATGGCTGGCTTCAGGCGATGGCCGGCAAGGACAAGAAGTGGGCCGCCTTCGCCGAGAACGAGGCCGACGCGGTTGAGCGCATCCGTGCCGAAATCGCCGACATCGCTTCGGCCACGGGCATGAGCCTCAACGAATTCCGCCGGATCGTGAACATGGTCCAGAAGGGTGAGCGCGAAGCGCGCATCGCCAAGAAGGAAATGGTTGAGGCGAACCTGCGGCTCGTGATCTCGATCGCCAAGAAGTACACCAACCGCGGCTTGCAGTTCCTTGACCTGATCCAGGAAGGGAACATCGGCCTGATGAAGGCGGTCGACAAGTTCGAATACCGCCGCGGCTATAAGTTCAGCACCTATGCCACCTGGTGGATCCGACAGGCGATCACCCGTTCGATCGCCGACCAGGCCCGCACGATCCGTATCCCGGTCCACATGATCGAAACGATCAACAAGCTGGTCCGCACCTCACGCCAATTCCTGCACGAGCAGGGCCGCGAGCCCACGCCCGAGGAAATGGCCGAGCGTCTTTCGATGCCGCTCGAAAAGGTGCGCAAGGTGATGAAGATCGCCAAGGAGCCGATCAGCCTCGAAACGCCGATTGGCGACGAGGAAGATTCGCACCTGGGCGATTTCATTGAGGACAAGAACGCGATCATCCCGGTCGATGCGGCGATCCAGGCTAACCTCAAGGAAACGGTAACCCGGGTCCTGGCCAGCCTGACCCCGCGTGAGGAACGCGTGCTGCGCATGCGCTTCGGCATCGGCATGAACACCGACCATACGCTGGAAGAAGTCGGCCAGCAGTTCTCGGTGACGCGCGAACGTATCCGCCAGATCGAGGCCAAGGCGCTGCGCAAGCTCAAGCACCCGAGCCGGTCGCGCAAGATGCGCTCGTTCCTGGATCAATGATGCAATTGGCGGCGGGGCCCGGCTTGCGGTTCCCGTCGCCAATGCCTATACCGGCCTCGTTCACGTAACTGACGAGTCAGGCGGATCACCGCCGGGGAGCGTGAAACGTAGTTGCCGCTCGTCTGGGCACCCCCACTAACCCTATGGTGTGCCATGCGCATTGCGATCGCATCTGATCACGCTGCTTTCGACCTGAAGGCCGAACTGCGCGAATACCTGATCGAACTGGGCCATGAAGTGGCCGATCTCGGCCCCGAAACGGCCGACCGCGTTGACTATCCCGACTATGGCTATCTGCTGGCATCGGTCGTCGCCGATGGCACGGTGGAACGCGGCGTGGCGCTGTGCGGATCGGGCATTGGCATTTCGATTGCCGTCAATCGCCACCCGGCGTGCCGGGCAGCGCTGGTCTCCGAGCCACTTTCAGCCGCACTGGCCCGCGAACACAACGACGCCAATGTCATCGCCATGGGCGCGCGCCTGACCGGCAGCGACATGGCCAAAGCCTGTCTTGACGCTTTTCTCTCGACCGAGTTCGGTGGCGGCCGCCACGCTGGCCGTGTCGACAAGCTCTCCAATCCGTCCGCCTGAGGAACATCCCCGTGACCACCACTCCCGCGATCCGCTCTGCCGGCTTCTTCACCGAGCACCTGGCCAGCGCCGACCCTGAAGTTTACGCCGCAATCCGTTCGGAACTGCATCGCCAGCAAACCAAGATCGAACTGATCGCCAGCGAAAACATCACTTCGCTCGCCGTGCTGGAAGCGACCGGATCGGTCTTCACCAACAAATATGCCGAGGGCTATCCGGGCAAGCGCTATTACGGCGGCTGCGAATATGCCGACGTGGTGGAAAACCTGGCGATCGAACGCGCCAAGGCGCTGTTCGGCTGCCAGTTCGCCAACGTTCAGCCCAATTCGGGCAGCCAGATGAACCAGGCCGTGTTCCTGGCCCTGCTGCAGCCGGGTGACAGCTTTATGGGGCTGGACCTCAATTCCGGCGGGCACCTGACCCACGGTTCGCCGGTCAACATGAGCGGCAAGTGGTTCAAGCCGATCCCCTATGGCGTGCGCGCCGAGGATGAGATGCTCGATATGGCCGAGGTTGAGCGCCTGGCCCATGAGCACAAGCCCAAGCTGATCATCGCGGGCGGAACGGCCTATTCGCGGGTCTGGGATTTCCAGAAGTTCCGCGAAATCGCCGATGCCGTGGGCGCCTGGCTGCTGGTCGACATGAGCCACTTCTCGGGCCTGGTCGCGGGCGGTGCACACCCCTCGCCCTTCCCGCATGCCCATGTCGTCACCAGCACCACGCACAAGAGCCTGCGCGGGCCGCGTTCGGGCATCATCCTCACCAACGACGAGGATCTGGCCAAGAAGTTCAACACCGCGGTCTTCCCTGGCATGCAGGGCGGCCCGCTGGTCCATGTGATCGCTGCCAAGGCCGTGGCCTTTGCCGATGCGCTGAAGCCCGAATTCAAGGCCTATGCCGCGCAGATCGTCAAGAATTCGCGCACACTGGCTGAGAGCCTGACCCAGAACGGCCTGCGGATCGTTTCGGGTGGGACCGACAACCACCTGATGCTGGTCGACCTGACGGCTAAGGACGTAACCGGCAAGGCGGCCGAAAAGGGCCTCGATCGCGCCTGGCTGACCTGCAACAAGAACGGCATCCCGTTTGACAAGCGCTCGCCCTTCGTCACCTCGGGCATCCGGCTCGGCACGCCCGCCGGGACGACGCGCGGATTTGGCGAGGAAGAATTCCGTCAGGTCGGCGCGCTGATCGCCGAAGTGGTTGACGGCATGGCGCGTAACGGCGACGAAGGGGATGGCCAGATCGAAGCCCGTGTCCGCGGACAGGTGGAAGAGCTCTGCGCCCGCTTCCCGATCTATCCGGAGTTGTAAGCCATGAGCGACAATCTGCTGCAGGACGCCAAGGAAGAAATCATCGGCATGGGCAAGGAAGGGATGGCTCATCCCTCAACCAAGCCGGTGTTGACCGGAGCAGCCGTTGGCGCGGTAGCCGGGGCGTTGCTCCCGGTCCTGTCGCTGCCGGTCGGCCTGATCGCCGGTGCCGGGTTCATGCTGTACAAGCGACTGCGCCCCTAACGCATGCGTTGTCCCTTTTGTGCCAATGACAACAGCCAGGTAAAGGATTCGCGGCCCACCGAGGACAACACCGCGATCCGGCGCCGCCGGCAATGTGAAGGCTGTGGTGCGCGCTTCACCACGTTCGAACGCGTGCAGTTGCGTGAGATCACCGTGGTCAAATCGGGTGACAAGCGCGAGCCGTTTGACCGCGCCAAGATCGAACAGTCCGTCGCCCTCGCCTGCCGCAAGCGCGGAATTGCGCAGGAACGGCTTGATCAGCTGGTGTCCGGCATCCAGCGCCAGGTTGAAACGCTGGGCGATGCCGAAGTCAACGCCAAGCAGATCGGTGAAATGGTGATGGACGGGCTGCGTCAGCTCGACAGCGTGGCCTATATCCGCTTTGCCTCGGTCTATCGCGATTTCAGCGAGGCCAAGGACTTCGAAGACTTCGCCAGCGCGGTGCAGGATGCCGCCAAGCACTAACCAGCCCGCCATCGTGCTGGTCCGGCCCCAACTTGGCGAGAATATCGGCAAGGCGGCGCGGGCCATGCTGAACTTTGGCCTCACCGACCTGCGCCTGGTTACCCCGCGCGATGGCTGGCCCAATCCCTCGGCTGGCCCGGCTGCGGCCGGGGCTGACATCGTGCTCGAACAGGCCAGGGTCTATGACAGCCTGGCCGCGGCCGTGGCCGATTGCGCCCATGTCTATGCGACAACGGTGCGCAAACGCGGCGTGACCAAGCCCGTGGTCGATCCCGAACAGGCCGCCCGCGCCATCCACGGCGCGGCGGGACGGAGCGCCTATGTCTTTGGCCCCGAGCGATCGGGGCTGGAAACTGATGACGTTGCCCTGGCCCGGACGATCGTGACCGTGCCGATCAATCCCGAATTCGGCTCACTCAACCTGGCCCAGGCGGTGATTCTTTGTGCCTATGAATGGTCCAAGCAGGCCGGCCTGACCCAGCCCACGGTGGAAGATCTGCTGCCCCCTGCCCCGCAGGATGAGCTGGAAGGGATGATTGCCCAGCTTGAAGCCATGCTGGAACCCCGCGGCTATTACCACCCGGCCATCCGCGCCGCAGCGACCCGGCGGACCCTGCGCGGGCTGTTGACCAAGCCGGCCTGGAACCACTTGGAGGTCCGCACCCTGCGCGGGGTGCTGTCCACCCTCGCCAAGGGGCCGCGCGAATCCGAATAGGGCTCATTTCCGCTTGAAATTCGCCCCGGGCACGGCTAGGGGCGCCACTTCGCAATTGACCCCGCACTCCGGTGAAGCGGTGGTCGCGTCCGGCACAGTCCGGGCGGTGCGGTTCCGGACCAGAAGCCCCGGGCAGTTCCAGGGCATGCAAATTGAAGGATGCGCCATGTCGAAGCGCAATGCATCGAAGTATAAAATTGACCGCCGGATGGGTGAAAACATCTGGGGTCGTCCCAAGAGCTCGGTCAACCGTCGCTCCTATGGCCCGGGCCAGCACGGCCAGCGCCGCAAGGGCAAGATGTCGGACTTCGGCCTGCAGCTCCGCGCCAAGCAGAAGCTCAAGGGCTACTACGGCGACGTGACCGAAAAGCAGTTCAAGCGCACCTACCAGGAAGCTTCGAAGATGAAGGGCGATACCGGTCAGAACCTGATCGGCCTGCTCGAACAGCGCCTGGACATGGTTGTGTACCGCGCCAAGTTCGCGCCGACGATCTTCTCGGCCCGCCAGATCGTTTCGCACGGCCACATCTATGTGAACGGCGTGAAGTGCAACATCGCCAGCCGCCGCGTGCGCCCGGGCGACGTTGTCAGCCTTGGCAAGAAGGCCAAGGAAATGGCCCTGATCGCCGAAGCCCAGACCCTGGCCGAGCGTGAAATCCCGGACTACGTCGCGCCCGACGGCACCGACAAGATCACTTTCGTCCGCGTTCCGACGCTGGACGAAGTGCCCTATCCGGTGAAGATGGAACCGAACCTGGTCGTCGAATTCTATTCGCGCTAAGTTTCGACCCTGCCGAATGCAAAAGGGCGGTCCCGCGGGGCCGCCCTTTTTTGTTTGGGTTCACGATTGTCCTATTGGTCAGCGCGCTCTGCCTCCATGATCGCCTCGACCATCGCTGCGTTCAGTCGAGCGCGCTGTCGCCATAATGGCCGATCTGGCGGGATCCGATAGAGCGCCCGAAGGTAGGCACGGTCCCAAACGGTCAACTCACGAAGCGCGTCCAGGCGCGGCGAGACGCGGTCAAAAATGCCAAGAATCGACGGAGCCTTGGCCAACCGGCCAGCGGAAACCTGGATCTGCGCAAAGGCGATCATTGCCACGTAGCTGGCGATCGAATCCAGCGGATAACCGTCGGATAGGCCAACGTCGACGATGACCACTATCGAAGCCAAGGTTATGGCGATTCCAGAGGAAATCAGGCTCGCATTGGTGCGATAGGTCGCACCATCGATCACAGGCTCCCCATCGACACCGATCAGCGCAGTATCGTACCACCACTTCACAGGCGCCCGGGCGTGAAGCTGCCGCGCCTTCGCATCGGATTGGAGCCGACGAACGAACCCCGGATTCCCAAGTTGAATCTGTTTGAGCAGGCCGGCCGAATCCGATGTGAAGATAACAAACAGATCGGGTTGGCAGCCAGCAGGCCCGGCGCGAACCTTCCGCGTAGCCTTGGCGGCATGTTCCAGCTTCGTCAGAATGATGCGATGATAGGGATCAGGCAGTCCGATGATCCTGGGGCAATAGGTGCTGCCGCGCCTTGCGAACTGCTCCTGACCTGTAATGTCCGCAACCTGGCGCGAAAACTGGCTCACCTGCTGCTTAAGCGTTCCCTCACTACGCGACGGCGCGCTCACAATTATCGGATCACCTTCATCGGCCACAACCGGCCCGCTGATGAACAGCATCAGCGCGAACAGCCATACCATCGGCCTAGCACTTGCCGTGCGAAAAGAACCCGGAAAATTCATGCAGCCAAGCTATAGCTACTTAAATTTTCAGGATAAAATCAAATCGACAGCCGAACCCAGCAGGACTCCCCTCAGTTCCTGAACGAGGGATCAATCCGGTCCAGCTTGCGCAGCAGTGCCGGCCAGGCGAGGCCGTTGGCGATCATGCCCATGCCGGCTGGCGGGGTCTGCTCCTTGACCTTTTCCGGCGTGCCCTGCGGGGGGTTGTTCAGGCCATCACGCCCGGCCGAGAGCATCTTGACCTGGGCATCGCAGGCGCGCTCCAGGAAATAGAGCCGCAGGAAGCATTCACCCACGGTCTTGCCGATGGCCAGCGTGCCGTGGTTGCGCAGAATCATGACGTGCTTGTCGCCCATGTCGGCAACCAGCCGCTCGCGCTCATCAAGGTCGGTCGCGATGCCTTCATAGTCGTGATAGGCAATGTCCGAGCTGGCGATCATCGCGGTCTGGGTGTGCGGCAGCAGGCCTTCCGACATGGCGCTGACGGCCTGGCCGGCGGGCGTGTGCAGGTGCATCACCGCGTGGGCATCCTCGCAGTTCATGTGCAGCGCCGAATGGATGGTGAAGCCAGCCGGATTGACCGGATGCGCGGTCGGGATCACCGGTTGCCCCTCGACATCGATCTTGACCAGCGAGCTGGCGGTGATCTCTTCAAACATCATGTCATAGGGATTGATCAGGAAGTGGTGTTCCGGCCCCGGCACGCGCACCGAAAGGTGCGTAAAGATCAGGTCATCCCAGCCATAGAGCGCCACCAGCCGATAGGCCGCGGCCAGATCGACGCGAACCGCCCACTCTTCCGCGCTCACAGAACCGCGGACGTGATCGTCATTCGCACTGGTTTTGGTTTCAAGGACGGTGGCCATCATCTCTCTCCTGGTCTCTTTGGAGCGAGACTAGGACGATTCGGGGCGCTTGTCAGTGCCCGAATGCGGCTATCAACGGCTAGTCTATCCGCCAGCCCCACCCCTTCAGGCTGATTGGCTTGCCGGCGGGAATGCGCACCGTTACCGGTTCGGCCGAGAGGTTCACCACCACCCGCACCTTGTCCTTCCCGGCAATTCGCCGGAACGCGAAGACCCGGTCATTGCCGGTTTCGAGGATCTCCATGTTCCCGGGCTCGTGGCTGTTGGTTAGCGCCGGGTGCTTCTTCTTGAGTGCCAGCAGGCGGCGGTAAAACTCTGAGCGGGAATAGCTGCCCCACTCGATCTGGTCCTTGTCAAAGAACTTGAGGCGGCGATCAAAGGCGGATTCCTGGCCGCTATAGACCAGCGGCATGCCCGGCAGGGTTGCGGCGAGTACGGCCATCGCATCGGCGCCGGCGCCATAAAGCTCTCGCTCTGTCCCGTGCCACGAGTTTTCATCGTGGTTGCTGGTGAAGGTCATGCGATAGGAACCGGCCGGGTAGCGCCGCTTCGGCTCGGTATAGAGCCTCGCCAGATCGCGCGCATTGGCCCGCCCCTTGCCGATATCAACCAGCTTGTGGAACAGCGTCCAGTCATAGGTCATGTCGAAGGCCCGCTGGTGCATTTCTGGGGTATCGGCTTCGGCCAGCAGGAATACCGGCTTGATCGCATCCAGCTTGGCGCGGGCATCGTCCCAGAAGGCCACCGGCAGGGTCCAGGCAACATCGCAGCGGAAGCCATCGATATTGGTCTCGCGCACCCAATAGCTCATCGCCTCGATCATGCCCTGACGCACGGCCGGCTTGGTGTAATCAAGGCCGATGACATCGGCCCAAACCTCTTTCTTGCCGGTGCTGAGATCGGTGTAATTATAGCCTTCCAGCTCACCCGCGGCATTGCGCAGGTACCAGTCGGGGTGCTGCTCCACCCAGACATTGTCCCAGCCGGTGTGATTGGCGACCCAATCGAGGATCACCTTGAAGCCCTGTTTGTGCGCAGCATCGACCAGGTGCTTGAAATCGGCCAGGGTGCCGTATTCCGGATTGACCGCGTAATAGTCGCTCACCGCGTAATAGCTGCCAAGCGAGCCCTTGCGCAGCTTCTTGCTGATCGGATTGATCGGCATGATCCACAGCACGTCCACGCCCATCTTGCGCAGGCGCGGCAGGTGCGGTTCAAACGCCTTGAACGTGCCTTCCGGCGTGTATTGCCGAATATTCACTTCATAGATCGTGGCGGATTTGGACCATTCGGGATGACGAACCTGGCTGACGCCTTCGGTCAGCGGCAGTTGCTGCGCGCTGGCCGCAATGGGGCTTGCCGCCAGCATCAGCGCCACAGCGCTGCCAATCCATCCATTCCGCATCATCGCCTCTCCCAGACTGCTTGAGCGCCCCGTCTAACGCGATGTGCAGCACCCGTGCAGCCGAGTACGAAGAGGTATTCGTATGCGTGATTACCCGCCGTGGTAATCCGCCCGGAACTGCGCGGCAAACGCGGCAAAGCGCCCTTCGGCAATCGCGGCGCGCATTGCGGCCATCAGCTGCTGGTAGAAGGTCAGGTTATGCTCGGTCAGCAGCATGGCGCCCAGGATCTCGCCGCTCTTGTGCAGGTGATGCAGGTAGGCGCGGCTGTACTTGGTGCAGCAATCCCCCGGGCAGCGCCCATCCAGCGGCGCAGTGTCTTCGGCATGCCTGGCATTGCGCAGGTTGACCGGGCCGTTCCAGGTAAAGCCCTGCCCGTTGCGGCCTGAGCGGCTGGGCAGGACACAGTCAAACATGTCGACCCCGCGCTCCACCGCGCCGACGAGGTCATCGGGCTTGCCCACCCCCATCAGGTAACGCGGACGGTCTGCGGGCAGCATTCCGGGCGCGAAATCGAGCGTGGCAAACATCGCCTCCTGCCCCTCGCCCACGGCCAGGCCGCCGATGGCATAGCCATCGAAGCCAATGTCCTGCAGTGCCTGGGCGCTTTCGCGGCGCAGGTCTTCGTTAAGTGCGCCCTGCTGGATACCGAACAGGGCAGATCGCTCCGCATGTTCCTCCCCGCTATCGAACCCGGCGCGGCTGCGCGCCGCCCAACGCATCGACATCCGCATCGATTGGGCAATCGTCTCATACGGCGCATCGGCGCGCGGGCATTCATCAAAGGCCATGACGATATCGCTGCCCAGCAGGCGCTGGATTTCCATCGAGCGTTCGGGCGTGAGCAGATGGCGGCTGCCATCAAGGTGGCTTTTGAACGTCACCCCGTCTTCGGTGATCTTGCGCAGCTCTGACAGGCTCATCACCTGGTAGCCGCCGCTGTCGGTCAGGATCGGACGATCCCAGTTCATGAACTTGTGCAAGCCGCCCAGCCGCGCGACCCGCTCCGCACCGGGGCGCAGCATCAGGTGATAGGTATTGCCCAGCAGGATATCGGCGCCTGTTGCGCGCACGCTTTCGGGCTTCATCGCCTTCACTGTGGCGGCGGTGCCAACCGGCATGAAAGCGGGCGTGCGGATCTCGCCCCGGCGCATCCGGATCGTGCCGGTGCGGGCCTTGCCATAGGTGGCGTGGATATCGAACTGGAAGCGCGGCGCAGTCATGGCCGCCCCGCTAGACGAAACGGTTGCGCTCGACCAGCCCGACCAGTGCTTCGCGCATTTCATCCCAGGCCTGCTGCTCGGCCGCATCGACCGCCGGCACGCCCGCTTCGACCACATCGATCAGCGTATCGATCATCCCGCGGAACCAATCCGGCGGCACATCCAGCGCGACGCGGTGGTGCGGGACCGAGGTATCGAAATAGATCCGTGCCTCGACCGGCGACTGGAACCAGGTCATGACGTAGTAAAGCGTATTGCCCACCATCTCAGCCTCCAGCCGTTCCGGTCCATGCGGGGCATGATGGGCAAAGCTGGCACGGGCTTCAGGAAAACGGCGATAGTATTCCGCCATGACAGGGGCGGTCAGATCCCCCAGCTGTTCGGCTGCGCGTTCAAGCCGCGCCTCGATTGCCGCCTGGCCTGCCTGACTGGTCATCGGTCCCTCCGCCACGCAGGCTAGCCGCAGCGCAGGGTGAAAGTCTTGTCCAAAATCACCGCGCGGCGGCAGGCAGCAACAGCGAGGAATCGCCGTAAGAATAGAACCGGTATCCGTTGGCGATGGCATGGGCATAGGCCGCCTGCATCCGGTCCAGCCCCATCAGTGCCGAAACCAGCATGAACAGGGTGGACTTGGGCAGGTGGAAGTTCGTCACCAGCGCGTCGATCCCCTTGAAACGGTAGCCGGGGGTGATGAAGATCGCGGTATCACCTTCAAACGGATGGATCACGCGGGCATCGTCCGCTGCGCTTTCCAGCAGGCGCAGGCTGGTTGTGCCGACCGCGACAATCCGGTTGCCGCGGGCCCGCACCGCATTGAGCCGCGCCGCGGTTTCGGCCGAGATCACGCCCCATTCGGCGTGCATCTGGTGGTCTTGCGTATCATCGGCCTTGACCGGCAGAAAGGTTCCCGCCCCGACATGCAGCGTCAGCGTTTCATGCCCGATGCCGCGCTCGGCCAGCGCATCCATCAGGCGCGGGGTGAAGTGAAGCGCCGCTGTGGGCGCCGCAACGGCGCCGTCCTTGGCCGCAAACATGGTTTGGTAGTCGGACTTGTCCTGCTCATCGATCGCGCGCTTGCCGGCGATATAGGGCGGTAGCGGGACTTGACCCGCACGATCAAGCAGGACTTCGACTGGCTCGTCACCCGCAAAGGCCAGGGTCCAGCTTCCGTCGGCATGGCGTTCTTCTGCGCTCGCGCGAACCCCGGCGGCAAATTCGATCAGGTCTCCCACCTTTAGCCGCTTGGCATTGCGGACAAAGGCCTGCCAGCGGCGCAGATCGATCCGCTTGTGCAGTGTCGCGCCGATCCGGGCGGCGCCGCGATAGCCTTCGAGCTGAGCGGGAATGACGCGGGTGTCGTTGAAGACCAGGACATCGCCAGGTTCCAGCAAGCCGGGCAGATCCAGCACGCCTTGATCGGCAAAGTCCCCCTGCCCCGGCACGAACAGCAGCCGCGACGCATCGCGCGGGCGCGCCGGGCGCAGGGCGATCCGTTCAGTCGGAAGGTCGAAATCAAACAGGTCAACGCGCATGGCCGCGCCCTAACCGGACCCGGCCCACGGTCAAGCCTGCCATTGGGCTCAGTTCGACTTGGATTGGCTCAACATGTCGGCCGAGATCGCGGTTGGCGCGGACGAAACCGGCACGGCCGGGCGCGGCTTGCCTTCGCTCAGCATCGATGCCTGCACGATCTTGGTCGGGTTCGCCGGCGGTTCACCGCGTTCGATCACATCGACATAGTCCATGCCCGCAATCACGCGGCCAAAGTTGGTATAGCGATGGTCCAGCGCGAACCGCGGATAGAACACGATGAAGAACTGGCTGTTCGCCGAGTCCGGCTGGTCCGTGCGAGCCATCGAGACCGAACCCCGCACGTGCGGGATAAAATTGAACTCTGCCTTGAGGTCCGGCAGCGCCGACCCGCCCTGCCCGGTACCCGTCGGGTCCCCCGTCTGGGCCATGAAGCCATCGATCACGCGGTGGAAGATGATCCCGTTGTAAAAGCCCTGGGCAGCCAGAGTCTTGATCCGCTCGACATGGCCGGGGGCCCACTGCGGCATCAAACGGATCAGCACGCGGCCGCCGTTCGACAGGTCCAGGGCCAGAATATTCTCTGGCTCAAACGCCGGGTCCGGATTGATCACGGCACTCAACGTCGGTGCGGCCGGGGCTGGCTGCGACTTGTCCTGCGCCAGGCTGGGTACGGCAAGCAGGGCAAGGCCCAGGGCAACGGCGGAAAGCTTGGCTCGGATCATCAGAGTTTGGTCTCAAAAACTGGAGGGACGCAATTACGAGTGCGGGATAGCCGCGTCAGTCTGTCGTGGCAATGAACAGCCGCAGACTATGAACCGCGGGGAACACCCGCCTTGCCGATTTGCGTAAGGACATCGGCACATACGGTCGGTGTCACAAATTTGGAAATATCACCGCCATAGACCGCGATCTCCTTCACCAGGCGCGAAGCGATCGGCTGAAGCGAGACATCGGCCATCAGGAAGATGGTTTCTACCCGGGCGTTGAGCTGGCGGTTCATGCCCGTCAGCTGGTACTCGTACTCAAAGTCCGTGACGCCGCGGATCCCGCGGATCACCACCGATGCACCCTGGCTTTCGGCGAAATCCATCAGCAGCGAGTTGAACCCGACCACTTCGATATTGGTCACCCCCAGGTTGGCGACTTCACGCTTCACCATCGCAATCCGCTCTGGATCGGAAAACATCGGTGATTTCGCGATATTGGTGGTGACGCCGATGATCAGCCGGTCAACCAGCTTCGCTCCGCGGGCAATGATGTCCATGTGACCCAGCGTGATCGGATCGAACGTTCCCGGATATACCCCAACCCGTTCCATCAGTGGTCCCTCTCCACAATGAACCGCGCGAGATCACGCAGCAGGTCTGCCTCTGGCCCATGCTGGGCAAGATGTGCAATGGCTTGATCCACCAGCATCCGTGCCTGTTCACGCGCACGGTCTGGCCCAAGCAGCGAGACAAAGGTGGCCTTGCCGGCCGCAGCATCCTTGCCCACAGCCTTGCCGGCCTTTTCGGCATCGCCTTCGTGGTCCAGCAAATCGTCCGCGATCTGGAAGGCCAGGCCGATATCGCGGGCATAGGCCCGCAAATGCCCGCGCCCTTCTGCCGGCACGCGCCCCAGCACCGCCCCAAGCTCAACCGAAGCGCCCAACAGGGCCCCGGTCTTGAGCTGCTGGAGCTTGGTGATCGTGTGCAAGTCGAAGGTGGTGGTTTCGGCAACGATGTCCATCATCTGGCCGCCGGCCATGCCGTTCCACCCGCTGGCCGTTGCCAGCACCTGAAGCAGCTCGGCGCGCACGAATGGATCACCGCCGCTCGCAGGATCGGCCAAGATCTCAAATGCGAAGTCATGCAGAGCATCGCCGGCCAAAACCGCCGTTGCCTCATCAAAGGCAAGGTGCGTGGTTGGCTTGCCATGGCGCAAGGCGTCGTTGTCCATGCACGGCAGATCATCATGGACCAGCGAATAAACGTGGATCGCCTCGATCGCGCAGCCCACCCGCACAGCAACGGCGCGGTCCACCCCGTATAGCGCCGCGGTCGCCGTCACCAGCAGCGGGCGGAGGCGCTTGCCGCCGCCCAGCACGGCATAGCGCATGGCCTCAACCAATCGCGCGCGGGGATCGGCTGGCACGGGCAAGAGCGCGTCAAACAGGGCAGCAACGTCGCTGCCGATGTCCCGGATGGCCTGGGCCAGCAGGGGCGTCGCCGTGGCTGTCACGGTCTCAGCGGCCGGCTTCCGCATCGAACGGCCGCGTCCCGGTGGCCTGGCCATCGCTCCCAGCGATGATCTGTTCGATCTTGAGTTGGGCAGCATCAAGCCGCGCTTGGCAGTGCTGACGCAGTTTCTCACCCCGCTCATAGAGCGCGATCGAACTGTCGAGCGGCACTTCCCCGCCCTCAAGCTTGCGCACGATATCTTCCAAGGCGCGCAGCGCGTCTTCAAAGCTCAGGCTGGCAATATCGGAATTGTCTTCGTTCATCACCGCACAGCATTGACCGCGCCCGCCGCGCCGGTCAAGTTGATCGGCAAGGGAGAATTACGATGCAGTGGATTACCGCCTATATTACCGCCGCAGTGGCCTTTGGTTTGCTTGACGCTCTGTGGCTGCGTTGGGCCGCACCCAACCTATACCGCCCCCTGATTGGCGAACTGCTGGCGGATTCGTTCCGGATGGTCCCGGCGCTGGTGTTCTATGCGCTGTATATTGCCGGAATGGTCTGGTTCGCGGTCCGCCCGGGTATGGCGCAAGGCGTGCCCTATGGCGTGCTGAACGGCGCGCTGTTCGGGGCTATTTGCTATGCGACCTATGACCTGACCAATCAGGCAACGCTGAAGGTCTGGTCCACCCAGATGACGCTGATCGACATTGCCTGGGGCGCAGCGGCAACCGCGCTGGCCAGCGGCATTGCCGTCTTCGCGGTGCAGAAGCTCGCTTCGCAATAGGGGTTCAACGGAAGGGGGAAGGCATGTTCATCGGTCACTGGGCCCCGGCCCTCGCCGCTGCCGCGGCCAGCAATCGCGCGCCGAAAATCGGCATGCTGTTTATCGCCGCGCAGCTGGTTGACTGGGCCTTCTTCGGCCTGCTGCTGGCCGGGGTGGAGCACATGCGCTTTTCCCCAGGGATCAGCGCGATGAACCCGATGGACCTGTACCACATGCCCTTCACCCACAGCCTGCTGGGTGCGACTGGTTTCGCAGTAATGTTCGCGGCGCTGGTCTGGCTGGCCAGCAAGGACCGCGTCGCGGCACTGATCGCCGGAGCGGTCGTGCTGTCGCATTGGCTGCTGGACCTGCTGGTCCACGTGCCCGACCTGACCCTGGCGGGCAGCCCGCCCAAGCTGGGCTTCGGACTGTGGAACCATCCGGCGATCGAAATGCCGCTGGAAGTGGGAATCACACTGGGAGCGCTGTGGTGGTATGCAAAGGCACGCCAACCTGCCCGCCTGCCCGTGTTGACGCTGTTCGCCGTGCTGCTTGGCCTGCAGGCGGTGAACTGGTTTGGGCCAGTCGAGCCCGAGGTGACAGCAGGAACCAGCCTGCTGGCCTTCTTCGCCTTTGGCCTGGCCACCGTTTTGGCCTGGTGGATGGGGAAAACCGGGCGCGCGGCGGGCTGAACAGACTCGCCTTAGCCACACGGGCTCGCTAAGGGCCGCGAATGGCCGAAATCACTCCCGATGTCGTCGCCCAGCACGGGCTTTCCGAGGATGAATATCAGCGCGTGCTGCACGCCCTGGGGCGCGAGCCGAACCTGGTTGAGCTGGGCATCTTCTCGGTCATGTGGTCAGAGCATTGCTCTTACAAGTCGAGCCGCATCCATCTGAAGAAGCTGCCGACCGAAGCCCCCTGGGTAATCTGCGGCCCGGGCGAAAATGCCGGCGTGATCGATATTGGTGATGGCCAGGCCGCCATCTTCAAGATGGAGAGCCATAATCACCCGAGCTACATCGAGCCCTATCAGGGCGCGGCGACCGGCGTGGGCGGCATCCTGCGCGACGTGTTCACGATGGGCGCACGGCCCGTCGCCAACATGAACGCGCTGCGCTTTGGCCGGCCCGACCATCCCAAGATGAAGAGCCTGGTCAAGGGCGTGGTCGCGGGCATTGGCGGCTATGGCAACTGCGTCGGCGTGCCGACCGTTGGCGGCGAAACCAACTTCCACAAGGCCTATGACGGCAACATCCTGGTCAATGCGATGACCGTGGGCGTGGCCGATACCGACAAGATCTTCTATTCGGCCGCCACCGGGATCGGCAATCCGATCGTCTATGTCGGCTCCAAGACCGGCCGCGACGGCATCCACGGCGCGACCATGGCCAGCGCCGACTTTGACGAAAAGAGCGAGGAAAAGCGCCCGACCGTGCAGGTGGGCGATCCCTTCACCGAAAAGCTGCTGATCGAGGCCTGCCTTGAACTGATGGCGACCGATGCGATCGTCGCGATCCAGGACATGGGGGCGGCGGGGCTTACCTCCAGCTCGGTCGAAATGGCGACCAACGGCAAGGCAGGGATCATCCTCGACATGGACAAGGTGCCATGCCGCGAGGAAGGCATGACGCCGTATGAAATGATGCTGAGCGAAAGCCAGGAGCGGATGCTCATGGTGCTGAAGCCCGGCAAGGAAGCCATGGCCGAGGCGATCTTCAAGAAGTGGGAGCTCGACTTTGCCGTGATCGGCGAAGTGACCGACACCGGCCATATGGTCTTGACCTGGCAGGGCAAGACGGTTTGCGACATCCCGCTGGGCCCGCTGGCCGAAGATGCCCCGCTGTATGACCGCCCGGCACTCAGTCTGGCGGAGTACAAGGCCTGGGCCAAGGTCAAGCCGCTGGGCGATGTGCCACAGAGCGCGGATCTGGGCGCGGACCTGCTCAAGCTGATGGCCTGCCCCGATCTCGCCAGCCGGCGCTGGATTTGGGAGCAGTACGACAGCCAGGTTGGCGCGGACACCATGCAGAAGAGCGGCGGCGATGCGGCCGTGGTGCGTGTTCACGGCACCAAGAAGGCGCTGGCGATCAGCACCGATTGCACCCCGCGCTATTGCTATGCTGACCCCTATGAAGGCGGCAAGCAGGCCGTGGCTGAAACCTATCGCAACATTTCGGCAGTGGGCGCCAAGCCGCTGGCGATCACCAACTGCCTGAACTTCGCCAATCCGCAGCGGCCCGAGATCATGGCCCAGATCGTTGAAGCTCTGCGCGGCATGGGCGATGCCTGCCGCGCGCTCGACTATCCGATCGTTTCGGGCAACGTCTCGCTTTATAACGAGAGCAAGGCAACCGGCGGCGGCTCGGCGATCCTGCCCACCCCGGCCATCGGCGGCGTTGGCCTGATGGCGGACCACGACGTGATGGCAACGATCGCCTTTAAGGCCGAGGGTGAATGCATTGCCATCATCGGCCCGAGCTATCCCGAACTGGGCCAGTCGCTGTGGCTGCGCGAGATCCATGGCCGCGAAGATGGCGATCCGCCGCAGGTCGACCTGGGCGATGAGCGCTTCCACGGCGAAGTGATCCGCCAGCTGATTGCCGAGGGTGCCGTTACCGCAGTGCATGACATCAGCGATGGCGGCCTGCTGGTGGCAATCGCCGAGATGGCGCTGGCCGGGAACCTGGGCGCGACGATCGACCCGATGGACACAGCCTTCGCCTTCAACGAATCCCAGTCGCGCTATCTGGTTACCTATCCAGCCGACAAGCCGCTCGACCGCAGCAAGGTGCCGTTCGAGAAGATCGGCTCCGTGGGCGGCGACGCGCTGGTGATCAATGGCCAGCCGGTCAAGCTCAGCGCGCTGCGCGAGGCGAACGAAAGCTTCTTCCGCGACTGGATGGAAGGCTGAACCGGTGAGCGAGGCGGGCTATTCGGGCACGCCGCTGGCCAAGAAGCTGAACCTGCGTGACGGGATGCGGGTGTGGTTTGATGCCATGCCCGAAACCGTAGCCGACGAAATCGACGACTACGCGCTTGAGCTGTACTTCATTGGCGACCCTGCCGAGGGGATCGATGCCGCGCATGTGTTCGTGACCGAACGCGCAGTGCTGGAAGCGCACCTGACCACACTGCGCCACCAGATCGCGGCGGATGGTCAGGTTTGGGTCAGTTGGCCCAAGCAGGCGTCAAAAGTCCCATCCGACATCACCGAGGACACCATCCGTGAGATCGCCCTGCCGCTGGGGCTGGTCGATACCAAGGTCTGCGCAGTGGACGATGTCTGGTCAGGCCTGAAGCTGGTGATCCGCAAGGAACTGCGCTGAACGCAGCGTTCAGGCGGCCTTCTGGACCGGCGCCATCAGATCATAGGGATCAATCCCGGCCGCCCGCCACATGGCATGGGCCTGCTGGTAATATTGACCCTGGCTGATGCCAAGCTTCTGACGGGCTTCTTCCAATGGCATGGCGAGCAGATCGCGGATCGACATTTCGACCAGCCGCGGACAGGCCTTGCCCGACTTCTGCCCTTCCCGCACGGCGCGGAACACCGGGACCTTGACCGTGGCGCGGCGGGCGATCTCGTAGGCCCCGGCATAGCCGAGGAACAGGTGAGCCAGCGCCGGCTGCTGGCTGTAGGTAAAGGCCAGCACGCACTGTTCGCCCAGCGCATCGCGGCCATAGCCGGTCAGCACGTGCATCAGGTCATGCGTGTCGCGCAGGCGGCGGAAATACCAATCAACCTGATCGTTGAAGTACATGTCAGCCGGGCGATACTTGTCGAGTTCGTCAACCAGGCCCTGGGCCGAGAGCCCTTCGCGCTCCATGAAATCGCAATAGGCGTGGGCGACTGTGCCCTTGGGCAGACGGCGCAGGCTGGCGTGATCATCCAGGATCGAGACCAGATCGGGCTCACTCGCCCGGATGCGCTGGCCGCGCTCGGTCGAAAGGAACGCCTTGGCCGCATCATAGACTCCGCGCCAAGGCAGAGCCTCAAAAATCTTGGCCACTTCGGCCGTGTTTTCCTTGTCCTTCACCAGTTCCTTGAAATGGTGCCAGGCCTTCGGGAAGTCATACCGCATCTTCGGACGCCCCGGCAGCATGAGCGGCAGATCGCCCTCCGCGCCCAGCGGCGTGTCATTAGCGGCGGTAATCGAAACGGAAAGCGAGTCCATGTTGCGGCACCTGCTGGTTACTTACATGAGTGTCATTAACAGATTCGCGATCTAGCTGCAAACCGGTTTCAAAACACCTACCGGTCAGCCGGCAACCCAATCTTCCTGCCCAATGCCCAGCAATAACAGCACGCTGGTCAGATCACCGGCCGCGACATAGCCATGCGCGGCTTCCTTGGCCTTGGGCTTGGCATGATAGGCGATCCCATGGGTGGCCGCGCGCAGCATCGGAATGTCGTTTGCGCCATCACCCGTGGCCAGGCTGGTCCCGCCGCGCAGCGCCACTTCCTCGCGCAGGACGGCTTCCTTGACCGAACTGTCCACAATCCCGCCGATGAGCCCACCGGTCAGCGCCCCATGTTCAACCGCAAGCCGGTTGGCCACGACCCGTTCAAAACCAAGCTGATCCGCCACCGGATCGGCAAATTGGTGAAAGCCGCCGGTTACCAGCACTGTGAAGCAGCCATGATCCTTCAGCGTCGCAACCAGGGTCGCGGCTCCCGGCATAGGGGGCACGCGCTCGGCCAGGCATTCGGCAATCGCGCCCTCACCCAGCCCGCCCAGCAGCCGCACCCGCTCGGTCAACGCCTCGGCAAAATCGAGCTCACCCTGCATGGCGCGCTCGGTAATCTCGGCGATCTGGTCCTTCAGGCCGGCAAAGTCAGCCAGTTCATCGATGCATTCAGCCTGGATCATGGTCGAATCCATGTCCGAGACGAACACCTTGGGCACGATCGGCTCCTGCGCGCTGACCAGCAGGTCGGCATCGGGGAACTGCCGTTCAAGCACGGCGCGCATCGCCGCGGCGCCACCTTCGGCGGCGATTTGGAGCACCGTCTCGATCCCGCGCAATGGCTCGGCCGAATGGACCGCAAGGCCCGCCGCTTCAAGGGCGTGGATGGTGTCGGATACTTTTGCCGACAAGGCCGCCGGTTCTGCTATCACGCGGGCAATGGGCACGCAGGATTCCCCCATAGATTCGGGCCAGGACCGGCCGCCGCTGGCGCTCATCGCAGGGCCGACCGCGAGCGGCAAGAGCGATCTGGCGGTGCGACTGGCCCTGGCGCTGATGCAACAGGGGCGGCAGGCCGTGGTCATCAACGCAGATAGCGCGCAGGTTTACGCCGACCTTGGCGTGCTGAGTGCGCGCCCGAGCGATGCCGAAATGCAGGGTGTGCCACACCGGCTGTTCGGTGCCTGGGACGGCGCCTCGGCCTGTTCTGCCGCCGACTGGGCCGAGGCTGCCCGCGCAGAGATCGCCGCTGCTCAAGCAATCGATGCCGTTCCAATATTGGTGGGCGGAACCGGACTTTATCTGCGCACCCTGCTCGATGGGATCGCCCCCGTGCCGCCCATCGATCCAGAAGTGCGACTTCACGCGAGACAGCTGCCCCTGCACGAGGCGCGGGATGCCTTGCTGCACGAAGATCCGGAAGCGGCCGCCCGGCTGAACCCGAATGACACGACCCGGATCGTCCGTGCGCTGGAAGTGGTGCGTTCAACCGGTCGGCCGCTGGCGGCCTGGCAAGTCGATAAGGTGGGCGGGATTGGCCGATCTGTCGAACTGCACGCCGCGGTTCTGCTGCCGGACCGCGAATGGCTTTATGATCGCTGCGACCGGCGCTTTGCCCTGATGCTGGACCACGGCGCAATTGCCGAGGTGGAGGCCCTGCTGGCCCGCCGGCTTGATCCCGACCTGCCCGTGATGCGGGCGATTGGCGTCCCGGAAATCAAGGCTTTTCTGGCCGGTGAGATCAACCGGGGGGCGCTCATCGAACGCGGCGCCCAGGCCACCCGCAATTATGCCAAGCGCCAATACACCTGGTTCCGCAATCAGCCCCCGGAAGATTGGCGCAGGATCGAGTCTCATAATGTCTCAGTAGAGAGGCATTTCGCATCTTTATTACAACAATAGTGCTTGACACGTTATTTCCTGTCGCTTAGGGCCGGATCACTTCCTGCCCATGGCAGGCCCGCGCGAGTTGGAGAGGGCGACCCGGCACAGGCAACTGTGCCGGGTTGGTTCTTTCAAGGGCGCCGGAGATTACGCGAAGGACTGTTACGGTGAGTGAAGAGCGCAGCGGCGCAAGCATCCTGGTCGAAAGCCTGGTCCGCCAGGGGGTCGAATTCGTCTTCGGTTATCCCGGAGGCGCGGTGCTGCCGATTTACGATGCGCTGTTTGCCGATCCCCGCATTCGCCACATCCTGGTCCGGCACGAGGCCGGCGCTGCCCATGCGGCAGAGGGCTATGCCCGCTCCACCGGCAAGCCCGGCGTGGTGTTGGTAACGTCCGGCCCGGGCGCAACCAATGCGGTTACCGGGATTGCCGATGCCTTCATGGATTCGATCCCGCTGGTGGTGATCACCGGCCAGGTCGCAACCGGGCTGATCGGCTCGGATGCGTTCCAGGAAGCTGACACGGTGGGTATCACCCGCCACTGCACCAAGCACAATTATCTGGTGAAGGACCCGTCGGACCTGGCCGCGACCATCGACGAAGCCTTCCAGATTGCCACGCAGGGCCGCCCCGGCCCGGTGGTGATCGACATTCCCAAGGACGTGCAGGTTGCCGTTGCCAGCTTTGGCGATGGCGCACCGCAACGCGCCAACCGCTATACCCCTACCCTGCGCGGGACCGACAAGGACATTGCCCGCGCGATTGAACTTCTGGCCGATGCCCGCGCGCCAATCTTCTATACCGGCGGCGGCGTGATCAATTCCGGCCCACGTGCCACCGAACTGCTGCGCGAACTGCAGGCGAAGACCGGTGCGCCCGTCACCTCGACGCTGATGGGGCTTGGCGCTTTCCCGGCTGATCACGCCGATTGGCTGGGCATGCTGGGCATGCATGGCACCTATGAAGCCAACATGGCGATGAACAAGGCAGACCTGATGGTCTGCATCGGCGCCCGCTTCGATGACCGCGTCACCGGCCGGCTGGATGCCTTTGCGCCGCATTCGACCAAGATCCACATCGATATCGACCGGTCATCATTCAACAAGACCGTCCCGGTCGATCTGCCGATCCTGGGGGATTGCACCCTGGTGCTGGAGCAGCTGCTGGCCGCCTGGGGAGATCGCAAGGCCCAGGACCTGACCGAGTGGAAGGCCCGGATCAATGGCTGGCGCGCCCGGCAGAGCCTGGCCTATCCCAGCAGCAAGCAGGCGATCATGCCGCAGCTGGCGATCGAACGGCTTTATGAACTGACCAAGCACCGCGATCCGGTGGTTGCCACCGAAGTGGGCCAGCACCAGATGTGGGCGGCGCAGTATTTCCCCTTCTTTGCCCCGAACAAGTGGCTCACTTCGGGCGGGCTTGGCACGATGGGCTATGGCCTGCCCGCCGCAATCGGTGCGCAGCTGGGCAATCCGGACAGCCTGGTGATCGACATTGCCGGCGATGCCTCGATCCAGATGAACATCCAGGAACTGGGCACCGCCACGCAGTACCGCCTGCCGGTCAAGGTCTTCGTGCTCAACAACGAATGGATGGGCATGGTCCGCCAATGGCAGGAACTGACCTATGAAAGCCGCTATTCGGAAAGCTATTCCGATAGCCTGCCCGATTTCGTGAAGCTGGCCGAGGCCTATGGCTGGAAGGGCATCCGCATCGAGGATGAAAGCCAGCTGGATGCCGGCATCCAGGCGATGATCGACCATCCCGGCCCGGTGATCGTCGATTGCCTGGTCCACAAGGAAGCCAACTGCTTCCCGATGATCCCATCGGGCGCAGCGCATACCGACATGATCCTCTATGGTGACAGCGTTGCCGGGACCATGGACGACGAAGCCAAGGCGCTGGTGTAAGGGGCAGGCCATGATGAAGATCAAGCAACAGGAAGCCGAACGGCACGTCCTGACCATCACCGTCGATAACGAAGCGGGGATCCTCGCCAAGATCGCCGGTCTGTTCACCGCGCGCGGCTATAACATCGATAGCCTCACCGTGGCCGACATTACCGAGAACCACGCGGTCAGCCGGATCACCATCGTCACCCATGGCCCGCCAGCGGTGATTGACCAGATCCACGCCCAGCTCGAACGGCTGGTGCCGGTGCACAAGGTGATCGACCTCACCGAAATGGGTGCCCACGTGGAGCGCGAGCTGGCGCTGGTCAAAGTGGCCGGGGTTGGCGAAGCGCGGGTCGAGGCCCTGCGCCTGGCTGACGTGTTCCGCGCCAAGGTGGTCGATACCACAACCTCCAGCTTCATCTTCGAATTGACCGGCACGCCGGACAAGATCGACCGCTTTGTCTCGCTGATGCGCGAACTCGGGCTGGTCGAAGTGGGCCGCACCGGGGTGGTCGGCATGATGCGCGGGGCCGAAGCGGCCTGATTTCACACAACTACCGCCCGGCAAGCGCTGGGCACTCTGCAAAAGAATGGGACTGACATGAAGGTTTACTACGACGCCGATTGCGACCTGAACCTGGTCACGGGCAAGAAGATCGCCGTCCTTGGCTATGGCTCGCAGGGCCACGCCCACGCGCAGAACCTGCGCGACAGCGGGATCAAGGACGTGGCAATCGCACTGCGTCCCGGCTCGGCCAGCGCGCGCAAGGCCGAAGCCGCCGGCTTCAAGGTCCTGTCGAACGCCGAAGCCGCCAAGTGGGCCGACATTCTGATGATCCTCGCCCCCGACGAGCACCAGGCCGCGATCTGGGAAAACGATCTCAAGGGCAACATGAAGCCGGGTTCGGCCCTGGCCTTCGCCCACGGTCTCAACATTCACTTCGGCCTGATCGAAGCCCCGGCTGATATCGACGTGATCATGATCGCGCCGAAGGGCCCGGGCCACACCGTTCGCGGCGAATATCTGAAGGGTGGCGGCGTGCCGTGCCTGGTTGCCGTCCACCAGGATGCCACGGGCAATGCCCTCGACGTCGCGCTCGCCTATGCCTCGGGCGTTGGCGGTGGCCGCTCGGGCATCATCGAAACCAACTTCAAGGAAGAATGCGAAACCGACCTGTTCGGCGAGCAGGCCGTGCTCTGCGGCGGGATCACCCACCTGATCCAGGCCGGCTTCGAAACCCTGGTTGAAGCCGGTTACGCACCGGAAATGGCCTATTTCGAATGCCTCCACGAAACCAAGCTGATCGTTGACCTGCTCTATGAAGGCGGCATTGCCAACATGCGCTATTCGATCAGCAACACGGCCGAATATGGCGACATCACCACCGGCCCCCGCATTATCACCGCCGATACCAAGGCGGAGATGAAGCGCGTGCTGGCCGATATCCAGTCGGGCCGCTTTGTGAAGAACTTCGTGCTCGACAACCGCGCCGGCCAGCCGGAGCTGAAGGCTGCCCGCAAGGCCGCCGAAGCCCATCCGATCGAGCAGACCGGCGCCCGCCTGCGCGCCATGATGCCCTGGATCGGCGCCAACAAGCTGGTCGACCAAGACAAGAACTGAGCCGACCTACCCGGCCAAAACAATGCCTGCCGCGCCCTCACGCGTGGCAGGCATTGTTGTTTGACCGCTGCCTTTCCGGCACAAACCAGGCTCTGGCACCACCCACCCAGAATGCGCGGTCAGCCCTCTTCTGGCGGTCTAAGCTCCATGGTCAATTGCTGCGGCTGACGCACCTGATGCCACTGTTGCTTGGATCCCAGGCCGGCCGCAAAAGCGATCGCCAGCACTTCTGCCAGGCTTGTTGAATCCAGCTTGGCCATCACATGCGCGCGATAGACCTCCACCGTCCGCGCGCTGATTCCAAGATCATGAGCAATTGTCTTGTTCGGAAAGCCACAGGCAAGACCATGCAGCACCTGCCGCTCGCGTTCGGTTAGCCTGGCCAGTGCGGATTGGGCCCAGTCCCGATTACGGCGCAAGGCCTCTTTATCCGCAAGCGCCGCGAAACCATCGTCCAGCGCACCAATCAGCCGATCCGGCGCAAAGGGTTTTTCGATGAAGTCCCGCGCACCCGCCTTCATCGCCTCAACCGCAAATTCAATCTCGCCATGACCAGTCAGAATGATCACGGCGATGGATTGCCATCCGCGCGTCAGGCGCTCTAGCATGGCAAGCCCGTCCCGCACCGGCATCTGCAAATCGAGCAACAGGCAAGCGGGATCGGTACAATCCGCGCATCTCAGGAATTCGGCACCATTGCTCCAGGCAACCGTCTTGTAGCCGGCATTGCGCAACATGAAATCCAGCCCACGGCGGGCCAGAGGATTGCCATCCACAATGTGAACCAACCCTCCCCGTTTGGCCGCATGATCCATCTTAGACCTCCGACATGGCTGGGATCGATCCCTGCCACCTGGCAAGTTCGATCGTGTCCAAATCCAGATCGACCGTCACCCGCCGGACCTGCCCTTCTCCGACGCATGTCAGCAACCTGCCCTCCACCTCCCGGATGTTGCGATCAACTCGGCACGAGAAGGGATTAAGTGACTGCAGAATAGGACAAATACCAATAGCGCCTGACGCCTCTTTGTTTGACAGCTCTCCGCCTGACTGCGATCATCAGATCCTTATCGACTAGTAAAGATACTTATATTGAGCAATGTCAACGAACGGTAACCAGGCGTGCAAATTTATCGATTCGGCACACGATTCTGCGACAAGCGCCCATAATGTGTCGACAATACAATAACTTACTTTTATTGACGGCCGAGCGATTACCCCACCCGCAGATTGAATACGTATTATTACGTATTTCGACACCTTCCGGCCACTGTGCATGTTGCCAACTCGCCATCGAGCGGGGCCTTGGCGATTACCTCATCACCTCGCAACCGGATCGCATCTAGTCTCTCAGGGGATGTGTCGGCATGAACTTGCTCCAGGATCCGCATACCGCCAACAACACCGAGATACGCTCAGCCTGTTTTGATCAGGCAGAATACGCCTACGTGCTGATCGAGCGCGATCTTTCCGTTGTTGATTGCAATCGAAGCGGCGCCCGCCTGCTTGCGGGCAAGACGATTTACCGCGATGCGCAAGGCAAGCTCGCCCTCACAGGCGACCGCGGCTCCACCAAGCTGCGCTTCAATGTGGAGCAGGCCCTGAACCGCGGTTCATCGCGTACTCTGTTTTCTCTTACCCCGCGGGTCTGGCTCAAGCTCGAATTGACCAGAGTTGAAACACGTCAGCAGTGCCACGCACTGGTCCTTCCCCGCACGATCCAGCTTGATGCAACGCCTGATGTCGAGGCTGCAACGCGCCTGTTCGGTTTGACTGACTGCGAGAGCGCAGTTCTTATCGGCGTAGCCCGGGCGCTGCGCCCAAAAGAAATTGCTCGCCACCTGGATGTGTCAATTCACACTATTCGCGCACATATACGATCAATTTACGCCAAAATGGGCGCTCATTCAGCAGTAGAAATGCAGAAACTGGTAACCATACTCGAAGATCAATAGTCAATTTTGATTACCTATCATTGTTAGCAATCTGTGTGATTTCGAATCGTATTACGAAAAATAAACAGCGGATGCCCTGATCGAAGGGTTCCACTGAAAGGAAACGTCATGAAAAATCTCAAGTACGCCGCTTGCAGCGTTCTCGCCTCGTTGTCGATGGCTGGTGCAGCCCATGCTGGCACCCTCACCACCACCGGTTCGATCCCTGCGGTTTGCAAGGTCGACGTGACCCAGCGCAGCTTCGACGTGACCAAGACCACGCTGCAGAACATTGCTGGCGTGCTGGTGACTTGCAACCAGGCCGGCAGCAAGAGTCTGACAGTTGATGCCACCAATGGCCACTTTGACGGTCCGGGCTTCACCAGCGTCGACTACACGCTGACGCTCGACCTCGATGGCGGTCTCCTGCCGTTCAACAACACCAATCTCGGCACGGCTCCGGTCAGCTCGCCGATCGGCGCACCTGATGCGACGGTTGCGGGTGGCCTGCCGGGCAACTTCTCTATCACGCTGCTGAGCCGGCCTTACCTCGCCGGCACCTACAGCGAGAGCTGGGACGTCACCGTCGGGTGATGCCTAGTTGGGCGGGACGGGCGTCATCAGCCAAGCCCCCCGCCGAGAGGCACGCCCTCCCGCCCAATCCTTTTTCTGCAACAGGGAGATTTCGATGAACGCCTTTGTCCGCGCAAGTGTGCTGGCTATCGCCTTGGCGTGTGCCGGGGGTCTCAGCGCCTACAGCGTTCAGCCGATGATCTACACTCTTAACCCAACCGGCACTGGCGCTACCACGCGGCTGACCGTTTCCAACACCCGCGATGCCGTCCTGAATGTCGAGATCGAACCCTATCGCGTCGTTGCTGATGAAGACGGCAAGCGGACCTTCACCCCGGCGCCTGAAGACTTCATCGTCTTCCCTCCGCAAAGCAGCATTCCGCCAGATCGCAATCAGGTGTTTCAGATCCGCTACACCGGTCCAGCCGACCTCGCAGCCGGCCGCACCTATGTGCTGCGGGTACGCCAGACGAACACGATCGAACTGGCAAGGCCGGCCGAACCCGATGCGACGACCAGTACGCACCTTGGCATGTCGATCAATTTCAACACGACCGCGATCGTTCAACCTCGGACTTTCCAGCCTAACCTGGTGGTTGAAAAGGATCTTGCCCCCGGGGTCGACGGCGCATTGCATGCCCGCCTGCGTAACGACGGCTTGGGCGTCGCCGACCTGGGCCGCGCGACATGGCAAGTTGTGACCAATACTGGCCGCGAGGACATTCAGGTCGATACGGTCAAATATGGCGATGCCGTTTTCCTTGATCCGGGAGCCAGCAGAGAAGTTACACTGGGCAACAAGCCAGGCGCCGTCGGCCATCTGGAAGTGCGGCCCGCGGGGGGCAACCGTGGGCGCTCACCGCAATAGAACGGGTCCGCCGGCCCTTCGCCCGATCCCTATCGGCACCTTGCTGTTCGCGCTCGCCGCCTTTTCAGCGCGGGCGACGGCAGCCGAAGCCCCACCATCGACCAGCGCGACCGCAACCCTCAGCGAGATCGAAGTTCCGCTTGTGCTGAATGCCACACTGCTGGGTGAGCTTTCCGTGCGGGTCGATCCGACCGGCACCCAACCCGGTGATGTCGATGCGCTGCGCTTGATGACCTTGCTACGCCGCTCCATGCCGGAGCAAAGCCTTGCGCCCCTGACCCAGCGGATCGGCAATCGCGCGCGTGTGCCGCTGGCAGAATTGAGCGGACTACCGTTTACGATCGAGTTCGACACCGGCAATCTGCAGTTGCTCGTCACAGCCAGCACCGATCTGATGCGCGTCTCGCGCATTGATTTGAGCGGTTCGGACACTCCTGACCTGTCTGGCTATCAGCCTCAGTCACGATTTGCTGGCGGGTTGGCAATCGCCGCAGAGCAGCAGTGGCGCCATTCCGGGCCAAGCGCAGGACGCGAGCCACTGCGATTGACGCTCGACGGCTTTATCACCGCGGGCCCCTTTCCCGGCATCACCCTGCGAGGCGGAGCGGATTTGATCGAACGAACTGATCGCAGCGGCTTTGCTGTGGTGCGCAACCCGGTCCGCGCCAGTTATGATCTTTTCGATCAGGCTTCTCACCTTACGGCGGGTGAGATTACGCCGCCAACGACCGGATTTCAGGGCTCCGGGCCGCTGCTCGGATTCGCCGTGGCGCGGGATTTCAGCGCCATCAGGCCATTTGAAAATGTTCGCCCCGCTGCCCGCGGGTTCATAACCCTGGACCGCCGCTCCACGGTGATTGTGGAGGTCAACGGCCTTGAAACGCGCAAACTGTTGTTGGAACCCGGACGCTATGAGCTGGCGAACATCACCGGTCCGTTTGGTGCCAGCCTGGCGCGGCTCTACATCGAAGATGATCTTGGCCGCCGCGAAATCACCATGGCCAGCTTCTTTACCGCAGCCACGCTTCTGGGCGATGGCCTGTCGGAGTTTGGCTTTTCCGTTGGCAAGATCGGTTCCGGCAGCGGCCGCTACAACGGCCCATTCGTTGCCAGCGGCTATCTCCGGTGGGGCGCCGGCAATCAGATCACGCTAGGAGGCGGTGCACAGTTTGCGGACGGTAACTGGCAGACTTCGGGCGAGATAATCTGGGGCACTGTGCTGGGCGTTATCCGCTTGCAAGGCGCGCTCAGCCATGTCGAGGGTCAGGCTGGCCGCTCGGCAAGCCTTGACTGGCTGCACACCACCGAGTTGGCCCAAGGCAAGCTCAACCTGGCCCTTGCCGCATCGGTTACCAGTCGGCGCTTCGGTTCACCTTTCGACAGCCTGCCGCCTGATAATGACAGTCGCTGGCGCATCGATGCGCGTGCCGACTGGCAACGCGGCGCCTGGGGCCTGATCGCCGCTGGCAGCTTCAACGGCACGCGGAGCGGCAGCGCAGAACAGGGCTATAGCCTGACCGGTTACTGGAGCGGCCAGCGGCTGAGCCTGACCGCCTCTGCCGGAGCTTCCAGGTTTGGCGCGGGCCGCTGGGCAGCGCGCGCCTCAGTTGGCATCTCGCTGCGCCTCGGGCGGCGCGGTAATCTCTCGCTGCGCGGAGACAGCTACCGCTCGTCCGGCTCACTTGAGCTCGCCCGCTATCCACGCGATGAAATCGGCGATCTTTCCGGCCGGGTCCGGCTGGATCGCGATGACCGACGACACGGCGCGACGGGAAGTCTGCGCTATTTTGGCAACCGGCTGTTGGTGAATGCCGATCAGGACTGGTATTCATCGGCCACACCAGACCTGCCCGATCAGCGTTTCACCCGCTTGCGGCTTGCCACGTTCGTTGGCTTTGCGGATGGCATGTTTGGGATAGGTCGACCGCCGACCTATGGCTTTGCCATCTTCAAGCCCCACTCCAGCCTTGGTTCTGCGAAAGTCCTGGTGCGGGATGAGGCCGGCTTCAAGGTCGGTCGCCCTGGCCTGCTAGGGCCAGCGCTGGTGCCATTAAACCGTTCGTTCTCTCCGATAGAGCTGACGGCCGATGCCGATCCGCTGCCTGCCGGCTATAATATCGGTGACCCCAGACTAAAGGCCTTCCCCGGCAGCGCTTCAGCCTATGGGGTGCGGATCGGGTCGGATGCCTGGCGCATTGCCAGCGGGTTCCTGCTTACACCCAATGGCCCACTCGCCGGGATCGCCGGGACGGTTGAAAAAATCGGCGACAAAAAGTTCGAAAAGCGCCTGTTCTTCACCAATTCCGCAGGACGCTTTGCAGTCGATCAGCTTTCGCCGGGTGAATACCGGATGATGATTGGCGAGCACGAGCTGGCCCGCTTCAAGGTGGATCCAAATGCAAAAGGAATGATCGATGTTGGCAAAATCACTGTTGCCCGCCCCTAAGTGGCTTACCTGCATGTTATGCGCCGCGATGCTGGCCGAGGGCGCTCCGACCATTGCCCAGCCTGCGACCTGCCCCGTCACGATCACCGCCTTCAGTGTGGAAGGTGCGCGTTACGATCCCCTTGGCGATGGGTTTTCCGGCACTATCACCGCGCAGGTCGAAAGCCGCACAGATGAACCCTGCGAAGCCGAACTCCAGTTGACGGACAGCAGCGGCAGCCGGCTTCGCTTGCTTGATCTGCCTGGTTATACCCTTCCGCTCCGCCTTGAGCTGCTTGCCGCGCCGGGCGTGACCCCCCTTGCCCATCCTGCCACGGCCCGGTTTCTGATTCCGACCAACTCCCCCCCATTGAAGGTACATTGGTTAGCCTTTGCTCAGGCCAGTCAACTGCTCCCGCCGGGCGACTATGCAATGCCAATCACCGCCCGGAGCGGCGATGCAAGCCTGACATCACAGTTGGCCTTTGCCAGCCCAGCACGGGCGCAGGTCAGCTTTGCTGGCGGCAGCCCAAACCAGACAATTGACCTTGGCGTGCTGCAACCGGGCAAACGGGGCCGCGCCGTCTTGCAAGTGCGCGCCAATACCCACCCCTCGATCACATTGGTCTCTGCTAACCGAGGGCATCTCAGCAACGTCAATGTGCCCGGTGCAACGATACCCTATGCCCTCACACTTGATGGCACGCCGATCGACCTGCGCAGTGAATGGCGTCAAGCCATGACCGTACCAACCAACCAGCATGGGCAAATGCTGCAGATTGAAGTTTCAATTGGCGAATTCGCTGGCGCGCTGGCCGGCTCATACCGAGACGATGTAACCATCGAGATCTCGCCCTGAATTAGCCCAGCCGGCCCTGGCGCTTCTGCTTAACGCCTGTACCGCCTTTTGCGGTGGAGCCCCCCAGCTGGCCCCAGCCCCATCAGCGACCAAGCGGATGGTTTACGCCATCGCGCCGAACGCCAGACGCAGCTCGCGCACAAACGCCTCGGGCTGTTCCCAGGCAGCGAAGTGCCCGCCGCGCTCCATGTCACCCCAGTGGACCAGTTTGCGGTAATTGCGCTCCGCCCATTTGCGCGGGGTTGGCAGGATCTCTCGCGGAAAGGCGCTGGCCGCAACCGGAATGACGATTTCCTGCGGGGCGAAGCTGCCGAAGCTCTCCCAATAGAGCCGCGCCGATGACGCCCCATTGGCCGGCAGCCAATAGAGCATGATGTTATCAAGCACCTGATCCCGGCTCAGCGCATCCCAAGGTGATCCACCATTGTCCGTCCAGGCCCAGATCTTTTCCAGAATCCAGCCGGCGAGCCCGACCGGGCTGTCAACCAGGCCATAGCCTACGGTTTGCGGCCGGGTCTGTTGCTGCTTGGAATAGCCCGAGTCCCAATCCTGATAATGCTTCAGCGCGCCAAGCGCCTTAAGCTCTGCCGGGGTCGGATTGGCCAGGTCTGCTTCGGTCGGACGGCCGATAGGCATGTTGAGGTGAATTCCGGCGCAACCGGGAACCTGCTGGACCGCGATCGCCGTCGTCACGGCTGAACCCCAGTCCCCGCCCTGCGCGAACCAGCGATCATAACCCAGCCGCGCCATCAGTTGGCCCCAGGCCCGGCCAATCTTTTCCACCCCCCAGCCGGTGACCTTAGGCTTGCCCGAAAAACCATATCCGGGGAGCGAAGGCAGGACGATGTGGAAAGCCGGAGCGGCCGGATCGTCCGGATTGGTGAGCCGATCGATCACCCCCATGAATTCGATCACCGAGCCAGGCCAGCCGTGGGTCATGATCAGCGGCATGGCGTCTGCGCGGGCCGAGCGAACATGCAGGAAATGGATATCCAACCCGTCAACCTCGGTGATGAACTGGCCCAGCGCATTGAGCCGCGCTTCGCAGGCACGCCAATCGTATTGGTTGCGCCAATAGCTGACGAGGTCTTTCAGCGCCGCCAGCGGCGTCCCTTGCGACCAGTCGGCAACCGGCTCCTTTTCCGGCCAGCGGGTCAGGTCGATCCGTGCCTTGAGGTCATCCAGTTCCGCTTCGGGAACAGCAAGCGTGAACGGCCGGATCATGCTCATCCTATCCCCCAATTGCCGCCTTGGCCGCGGCTTCCACCTTGGCCCGATCAAACAAAGTTGCGGTCGATGTACCCTTGGCAAGAAGATTGCCGGCTTCGTCGAGCAGCCGCCCTTCCAGGAATGCGGTCTTGCGGCCACGCCGTTCGATCCAGCCCTCGGCCACGACCAATCCGGGACGGACCGGTGCGAAAAAGCTGACCTTGATCTCAAGGCTCATCGGCGTGATGCCATCGCCCATCGCCGCAATCACCGCATGGGCCATGGCGGCATCGATCCAGCCAGTGACGAAGCCCCCCTGCACCACGCCGCCCGAATGGCACATGCCCGGCTTGGCGATGTATTCAAGCCGCGAGCGGCCTTCGGGGTTCATCTCGACAATGCGGTGCAGGCCCATCGTCTCATAGAGGCTGTCGACACTCATCTTACACGAGCGCCGAGTAGATCAGCGTCTTGAGCTCGCGCCGGATCGGATAGGTGCTACTGGGCGCCAGCTGAGTCATGAAGACCATGGTGATCTCCTCAACCGGATCGACGAAGAAAGCGGTCGAATACATCCCGCCCCAATAGAATTCACCGACCGAACCGGGGATCATCGTCCGCACCGGATCGAGATTGACTGCAAAGCCCAGGCCGAAGCCGACCCCGGCGTTGGTGGCTTCACTGAACAGCGAGCGCGACCAGGACGCCAGATCACCATCATCCGGCAAGTGGTTCAGCGTCATCAACTCGATCGACTTGCGGCCGAGAATGCGCGCGCCATCCAGTTCGCCGCCGTTCAGCAGCATGGTGTTGAAGCGATGATAGTCAAGCGCAGTGGAAACCAGCCCACCGCCGCCGGATAGCAGCCGCGGCTGCCTGGCCCACATGCTTTCAGCCCCGCGATCGGCGAGCACCTTGCCCTTCCCGGGCACGAAGCTGTAGCAATCGGGCAGGCGATGGGTCTGTCCTTCCGGCACCATGAAGCCGGTATCGTCCATCTTCAGCGGCGCGAAGATGTGCTGGCGGAAATATTCGTCGAGCCGCTGGCCCGATACCCGCTCCACCACCGCGCCCAAGACATCGGTCGAAACCGAATAGTTCCAGGCCTCGCCCGGCGAAAACTCGAGCGGCAGCTTGCCCAGCGCGCCGATGAATTCATCCAGCGTCAGGTTGCCGTGCCAGTTCTCGATCTTCCCTTCGCGGTAAGCGGCATCGATGTTGGTGCGGTTCTGGAAGCCATAGGTCAGGCCCGAGGTATGGCGCAGCAAGTCAACCATCTGCATCGGGCGGGCGCAGCCCTTGGTCAGGAACGGCACGCCAGCCCCGCCGCCGTTGTAGACCGCCAGATCCTTAAACTCGGGCAGCACGTGATGGACCGGCGTATCAAGCGAAACCTTGGCCTGTTCCAGCAGTTGCATGAAAGCCACCGATGTGACCGGCTTGGTCATGGAAGCGATGCGGAAGATCGTGCCTTCGTCGATCGGCGCTGCCGCCCCTTCGCGCGCTGCGCCTTGCGAAAAGAAATGCACGATCTCTCCGCGATGCGCGACCAGAACCTGCGCATGCGGCAGCTTGCCGCTATCGAGATAGCGTTCTTTCACGAAAGCGGGAATGCGGTCGAGGCGGGCGGGATCGAATCTCATTCGGTCTTTCCAATGGCTATGTTCGGCAACCCTATTGCCGCGTGTGTCGCGCCAAAGCAACGAAAGTGCGATGCCCGCTTTACAGGCGCCGCTCGGGTTGCCATAGGCTTAGCCCATGATTTCTCCGCTTGGCCTTACCCTGCGACTTACACGCCCTTGGGCGTGAGCTGGCGTGCCATCCAAGGGTGCGCCGCAGCGCCCAAGGGAACAGAGAGCACCGCCTGATAGTCGCAGTTCCAAGTCGAGACCACGCCATGACCATGCTGAAGAACCCCGGGGTCAAGTACCGCCCCTTCCCGCCCATCAACCTGCCTGACCGGCAGTGGCCCAGCCGCGTGATCGAAAAGGCACCGCGCTGGCTTTCCACCGACCTGCGCGATGGCAACCAGGCGTTGATCGACCCGATGGGGGCTGAAAAGAAGAGCCGGTTCTTCGATCTGCTGCTGAAGGTTGGCGTCAAAGAGATCGAAGTCGGTTTTCCGGCCTCTGGCGCGACCGATTTCGATTTCATCTCCGGGCTGGTCAAGGCGGGGCGAATCCCGTCGGACGTCACCCCGCAAGTGCTCACCCAGTCGCGCCGCGACCTGATCGAGACCACCTTTGCCAGCCTTGAAGGCGCGGAAAAGGCGATCGTTCACGTTTACAACGCGGTCTCTCCAGCCTGGCGCAGGATCGTCTTCGGCATGAGCCGCGCAGAGATCAAGGCCATCGCGATCGAAGGCGCCAAGGTCATGCGTGATCAGGCTGCCAAGTACCACGGCACCAACTGGCAGTTCGAATATTCGCCAGAGACCTTCTCGACCGCCGAGGTCGATTTCTCGGTTGAAGTCTGCGCAGCAGTGATGGACGTGCTCCAGCCGACCACCGACAACCCGATCATCTTCAACCTGCCGGCCACGGTCGAATGCGCGACGCCCAACGTCTACGCTGACCAGGTCGAGCTGTTCGGGCGCTCGATCCCGGATCGCGACAAGGTTGTGATCAGCCTGCACACCCATAACGACCGCGGCACCGGCATTGCCGCCTGCGAGCTGGGCCTGATGGCTGGCGGTGACCGTGTTGAAGGCTGCCTGTTCGGCAATGGCGAGCGGACCGGCAACTGCGATATCGTGACAGTAGCCTTGAACATGTACACACAAGGCGTTGATCCCGAATTGGATTTTTCGGACATCGACGCCATCGCCAAGACGGTGGAATACTGCAACCAGCTGCCGATCCATCCGCGCCATCCCTATGTCGGCGAACTGGTCTACACCTCATTCTCCGGCAGTCACCAGGACGCGATCAAAAAGGGGTTTGCCGCCCGCGAGCAGCAGAACGACGAAACCTGGGAAATGCCCTACCTGCCAATCGACCCGGCCGACCTGGGCCGCGATTACGAAGCAGTGATCCGGGTCAATTCGCAATCCGGCAAGGGTGGATTCGCCTGGGTGCTGGAACAGGACCAGGGGCTGAAGATCCCCAAGAAGATGCAGGCGCACTTTTCCAAGCACGTTCAGGAGCTGGCCGACGAAGTGGGCCGCGAACTGTTTGCCGAAGATATCTGGACCGTCTTCCAGAAGACCTATCACCTCAGCACGCCGCAGCATTTCCAGCTGCTGGATTACGAGGAATCAAAGGCCCCGGATGGCACCCGCGTTTTCGCCGGGAAGATCGCGGTTGATGACCGCGAGCAGTCGGTTTCCGGGCGCGGCAACGGCCTGATCAGCTCGGTCGTCGCCACGATTGCCGAAACCTTTGGCGTCAAGCTTGAGGTGAAGGACTATGCCGAACACGCGATGACTGCGGGTTCTGACGCGCGCGCCGCCGCCTATGTCGAATGCACCGGACCAGACGGCAAGACCGTTTGGGGCGTGGGTATCGATGAAGACGTCGCCACGGCCTCGGTCCGCGCCGTGCTGAGCGCGGCCAATGGAGCGGCGCGAGCCTAATCCGGCAGCAAGACCATCTTCAGCGCGCCGGCTTCGCGCGCCTCGAACAGCCGGTAGGCCTCCGCCCCTTCACTTAGTGGCAGGCGGTGGCTGACATAGCGTTCGGGGCGCAGCCGGCCCGACTGGACCAGCGGAAACAGGGCGGGCAGTTCCTCGGGTACCGAACAGGTCCCGACGCGGAAGGTCAGCCCGGCGGCAAAAGCACGCTCCAGGGGGAAGGCAAAGCGCTTGCTCTGCTGCACCCCGATCACCGAAACCGTGCCGCGCCGCCGCACCAGCCGCAGGGCAAAGTCAACCGTGGCATCGCTGCCGACAACCTCTACCACGCAATCAACCTTGTTGCCGTGCGTGTCGTCCTTGATCCGCTCCAGCGCCTCATCGGGGTGAAGCGCGATTGCACCGCAGGCCTCGGCCATGGCGCGGCGCTCGGGAATGGGATCGATCGCGTAGACAACATGCGCGCCCATTACAAAGGCGCTGTCGACCGCCATTAACCCGATTGGCCCAAGGCCGACGACCGCCACGCTTGACCCCGGCCTGATATCGGCGTTGCGCGCGCCGAACCAGGCGGTGGCAAGCGCATCCGTCATCATCAGCGCCTGTTCCATCGAAACGCCATCTGGCACCGGCACCGCGTTCATGTCTGCAGCCGGCACCCGTACCGCTTCCGCCTGAGAGCCTTGCAACTTGGCGGAGAGCCCATAACAGGCCCCGGCATTAAACTCGCAATTGGCGACATTGCCCGCAAGGCAGGAGCGGCAGTCACCGCAGCCCACAGCCGCAGGCAGCATGACCTTGTCGCCCACTTTCAGCCGGTGCACGGCCCGCCCCACTTCGACCACCTCGCCCACTGCTTCGTGGCCAACGCAGAAGCCCACGTCCTCGGAAAAGCCGTGGCCATGGTAGATATGCAGGTCAGACCCGCAGATCGAGCAGGCCGAAACCTTGATCACGGCATCGCGGTCTGACTGCGGCGTGGGATCGTCCATCGCCTCATACCGGACATCGCGCGCGCCATAGTATCGCAGGGCCTTCATGGCTTAGCGCTCGTTCATCGCGGAATATTCCTTGATCTTCTGCTTGCCGAGCTGGCTCATGTGCACTTCATCCGGGCCGTCGGCGATGCGAACAAAGCGGTTGAGCGTGAAGAACCGGGCTATCGGTGTGTCATCGCTGACGCCCATTCCGCCATGCATCTGGATGCCGCGGTCGCAAACGGTTTGGGCCATCTGCGGGGCGACAACCTTGATCGCGGCGATCAGGTCCTTCGCCACCTTGTTGCCATGGCGGTCCATCGCGTCTGCCGCCTTGAGCGTCAGCAGGCGGGCCATTTCGATCTCGCAGAAGCTCTTGGCGATATCCTGACGGATCGAGGACTGATCGGCCAGCTTCTTGCCAAAGGCGGTGCGGCTGTCTGCGCGACGGGCCATGATTTCCAGCGCGCGCTGGGCCTGGCCGATCGAGCGCATGCAGTGGTGGATGCGTCCCGGCCCGAGGCGTCCCTGGGCAATCTCGAACCCGCGCCCTTCGCCCAGGATCAGGTTCTCCTTCGGCACGCGGACATTGTCGAACCGCAGTTCGCACTCACCGCCCGGTGAATTGTGCGAACCAAAGACTGTCAGGTGACGGACGATGGTGATCCCCGGCGTAGCCGGCTCAACCAGGATCTGCGAATGCTGGGCATGGCGCGGGGCGTTGAAATCGGTCTTGCCCATCACGATCCAGATCGTGCAGCGCGGGTGCATCGCGTTGGAAATCCACCACTTGCGGCCATTGAGCACATAGTGATCGCCGTCCGGGGTAATCGACAGCTCAAGGTTGGTTGCATCGGACGAGGCAACCTGCGGCTCGGTCATCACATAGGCCGAGCGGATCGTGCCTTCGAGCAAGGGCTTCAGCCACTTTTCCTGCTGCTGCGGGCTGCCGTACTTGGCGAGTACTTCCATGTTGCCGGTGTCGGGCGCCGAGCAATTGAGCACCTGGCTTGCCCAGGGCACACGGCCGAGCAGTTCGGCAATCGGAGCATATTCCAGGTTGGTCAGGCCGGGCGAGAACGCGCCATATTCGTGCGGCAGGAACAGGTTCCACAGGCCCTGCGCCTTTGCCCTGGCCTTGAGGTCCTCCATCCCCGGCCATTCCTGCCAGAGATTGGCGGGATCGGTCACGAAGTCATGATAGGCTTGCTCGTTGGGATAGATGTGCTCGTCCATGAAGGCACCGACCTTCGCCAGCAGAGCCTTGACCTTGTCGCTGTGTTCGAAATTCATCGCCCCATCCCCTCGTCCACATATTTTTAATCGCACGATTAATGCGGGGCCGGTCTGCGCTTGTCAAACCTGCTTGGGGCCATAAGCTGCACCACAAAGAGAACCGGAGAGGAGTGACCCTGTGAGCGAAGCGATCCTGGAGCCCGACCTGCCAATCATCGACCCCCACCACCACCTGTGGGACCTGCGACCGATCATGGGCGCCTTTCCAGAGCCGCTGCACCCCTTCGTCGCCAGCGTCGCGCTATCGCCCTATTACACCTTCAACGAACTGCAGGCAGACACTGCCAGCGGCCACAAGGTGATCGGCACGGTCTTCATGGAATGCGGTGCCTTCTACAAGGCCGGCGCCGGTGACGAGCTGAAGGTTGTGGGCGAGGTTGAGTACGTCAACGGTGTTGCCGCGCAAAGCGCCAGCGGGCTCTATGGCAACCAGCGCCTGTGCCATGCCATCGTTGGCCATGCTGACCTGACGCTGGGCAGCCAGGCCGGCCAAGTGCTGGATGCGCTCACTGCTGCAGGCGGCGGGCGGTTTCGCGGCATTCGCCATGCGGCAGCCTGGGACGCCGACCCGGATGTGCTGGGCCCGCCGTTCCACCACCCGGCCGGGCTCTATCTCGACGCCAAGTTCCGAGAAGGTTTTGCCGAACTGGGCAAGCGCGGGCTCACCTTCGACGCATGGCTGCTGGAGCCGCAGCTGGATGACCTGCTGAGCCTGGCCAAGGCTTTCCCCAACCAGCCGATCGTGCTCGACCACTGCGGCACGCCGCTGGGCATGGGCTCCTACCACGGCAAGCTGCATGAGCGGTTCGATACCTGGCGCGCCAAGATCCGGGCAATCGCCGAATGCCCCAACGTCTCGATCAAGCTGGGTGGCCTCGCCATGTCCTTTGCCGGCCTGCCCGATCACGGACCGGCCGCGGGCCTCTCGTCCGAAACACTGGCGGCCATGTGGCGACCCTATATCGAGACCTGCATCGAGGCTTTCGGCCCGGACCGCGGGATGTTTGAAAGCAATTACCCGGTCGACAAATGGGGCGCGAGTTATCCCGTGCTGTGGAACGCCTTCAAGCGCCTGACGACCGGCGCCAGCGCCGAGGAGAAGCGCGCGCTTTATGCCGGCACTGCAGCCAAATTCTATGGGATCGAGGACCTGCTACCCGCCTGAACCGGTGCCGGGGGTGCCATGCCAGGCACCCCCGCCCGATCAGGCCATGTGGATCGCCTTGGTAACAAGATAGCTTTCCATCCCCTCGACCCCGCCCTCGCTACCGAAGCCTGAGTCCTTGACCCCGCCAAACGGGGAATCCGGCACCGAGATGGCAAAGGTGTTGATCCCGACCATGCCCGATTCCAGCGCATCGCCGATCAGGTTCGCGCGGCGCAGCTGATCGGTGAAGGCAAAGGCAGCGAGGCCATAGGGCAGCCGGTTGGCCTTGGCGATAGCATCGTCCAGATCGGTGAACGGCGCAGCCACCGCCACTGGCCCGAACGGCTCATTCGCCATGATATCGGCGCTGTCCGGCACGTCAGCCAGCAGCGTTGGCTGGAAGAAGAACCCGCCCTTCCCGCGCTCACCACCGGCCATGACGCGCGCGCCTTTGGCAGCGGCATCGGCAACCAAGGCTTCGATCGCTGCTGGACGGCGAACATTTGCCAGCGGCCCCATATTGGTATCGCTTTCCAACCCGCTTCCGACCTTCACCCTTGCCGCGCGCGCAGCAAAGCCTTCGACAAAGCGGTCATAAATGCCCTGCTGGACATAGAACCGGGTCGGCGAAACGCAGACCTGCCCGGCGTTGCGGAACTTCTGCGGCACGACCATGTCGAGCGTCTTTTCCAGGTCGCAATCGTCAAAGACCAGCACCGGGGCATGGCCGCCGAGTTCCATCGTTACGCGCTTCAAGCCATCGGCGGCGAGCCGCATCAGATGCTTGCCCACCGGAACCGATCCGGTGAAGCTGACCTTGCGGATCACGGGCGATGCCAGCAACTGGCGGCTCACCGCATCGGGTATGCCGTGGACCAGCTGGACGACATCAAGCGGCAAGCCAGCATCATAAAGGCAGCGCACCAGCGCGCCGGTACTGCCTGGGGTCTCCTCGGGCGGCTTGGCGATTACCGAGCATCCTGTTGCAAGCGCCGGGGCCAGTTTCTTGGCCAGCAGGTAGACCGGGAAATTCCAGGGACTGAAGGCCGCAACCGGGCCGACCGGCTGTTTGGTCACAAGCGCCCGCTGCCCGGTCGGTCGGACCAGTACGCGCCCGTAAATGCGCGATGCTTCCGCGGCGCACCATTCAAACAGGCTGGCGCTGGATATCACCTCTCCGCGGGCCTCGGCCAGCGGCTTGCCTTGTTCCATGGTCAGGATGCGGGCAATGTGGTCTGCGCGTTCACGCAATAGCGCCGCAGCCTTATTCAAAACGGCGGCGCGCTGTTCGGCCGGGGTTGCCTTCCACAAGGCAAAGCCGCGCTCTACCGCTGCCAGTGCCGCATCAAGATCGGCCGGGCTAGCCAGCGGGACTTCGGCGATTGTTTCGCCACTGGCCGGGTCGACGACGGGGAACAGGTCACGCCCTTCCCCGATCTTCCAGCCGCCATTGATGAACAGCGCCAGGTCGGCGTCGTAAGTCTTTGTCATGGGAATCCTCACTCTCTGAAGAGCAGGATTAGCTGTCGTGCAGCGCCTTGACCAGCGTGGCGCGCAGAGCGATCAGTCGCGCGCGGTGACCAAAGTTATTGGTGGGCGCCGGGCTTTCGACCAAGGCCGCGGCAGCCGGCACCGGAGCAGCGGCAGGTTCAGCCTTGCTCCCCTTCCCCTTCGACAGCGCCTGCCGGGCACCACGCAGCGTAAAGCCTTCGCGATGGACCAACCGATCGATAGTCTCAACCAGGGTGATGTCTTCAGGGCGATAATAACGGCGGCCGCCACTGCGTTTCAGCGGCTTGAGCATCGGGAACTGCTCTTCCCAATACCGCAGCACGTGCTGGCGAATACCAAGCGCCTTGGCGACTTCGCCTATCGTCCGCAGTGCGCCCTCTTCCTTGCCATCGCCAAGCTCCGGGGATGCAATCCCCGGGGCCTGCGATTCGTCAGAAAAGAACGTCTCGTCACTCACCCTTTGGCGATCCGATCCTTCAGCATCTGGCTGGCGCGGAACGTGAGGACGCGGCGCGGCGTGATTGGCACTTCTACGCCGGTCTTCGGGTTACGACCGATCCGCTGCGCCTTGTCACGCAGCAGGAAAGTCCCGAACCCGGAAATCTTCACGTTCTCGCCCTTTTCCAGAGCGTTGCTCATGTGGTCGAGGATTGCTTCAACCATCCCAAGCGATTCTGAGCGGGAAAGGCCCACTTTGCGGTTGATCGCTTCGGCCAAGTCAGCTCGGGTCAACGTGTGCATGGAGCGCATTGCGCCTTTCTCCCCTCGAAGAATTAAAAGCACGACCCGAGCCATCCGTCATAACGATTTTTGGGAACTATGCAATCAAAGCACCTGAAAAACCTGCCTTGATCTGGGGAAAGTCAGAACCGAACGAGGCTGGCTCCCCAGGTGAACCCACCACCCATGGCTTCAAGCATGACCAGATCGCCGGGCTTGATGCGCCCATCCCGAACCGCGGCATCAAGCGCCAGCGGAACCGAAGCCGCCGAGGTGTTGGCGTGGCGATCCACCGTAACCACCACCTTTTCGGGCGGTAATCCGAGCTTCTTGGCCGTGGCATCGAGTATGCGCTGGTTGGCCTGATGCGGCACAACCCAATCGACATCCTCGGGCTTAAAACTGGTGTCGGCCAGGACTTCGCCCAGCACGTCGGCAAGATTGACCACGGCGTGGCGGAAAACCTCGCGGCCTTTCATGCGGATATGGCCGACCGTACCAGTGGTTGAAGGCCCGCCATCGACATAGAGCAGCTCATTATGGGCACCATCGGCGTGGAGACGGCTGGCCAGGATGCCCGGGCCGTCTTCGGCCACTTCGCGGGCCTCCAGCACGATCGCCCCTGCCCCGTCACCAAACAGGACGCAGGTGGTGCGGTCTTCCCAATCGAGGATCCGGCTCATCGTTTCGGCGCCGATCACAAGGGCACGCTCTGCCGCCCCCGTGCGCAGCATCGAATCGGCCACGGTAACGGCATAGAGGAAGCCGGAGCACACCGCGCCAACATCGAAGGCAATCCCCCCTTGGCAACCCAGCCGGTCCTGCACGATCGTGGCCGAAGCCGGGAAAGTCTGGTCGGGCGTGCAAGTCGCAAGGATGATCAGCCCGATATCCTGCGGCGCGATCCCCGCAGCGGCCAGCGCCGCGCGCGCTGCATCGGTCGCCAGGCTGGCCGTGGTTTCACCCTCGCCCGCCAGATGCCGCGAACGAATGCCGGTACGCTCGACAATCCATTCGTCGCTGGTGTCGACACGTTCAGACAGTTCCTGGTTCGAAACAGCGCGGATCGGCAGGGCAGAGCCCGTGCCGACGATGACGGAACGACGCGTCATCCCGCTGCCTTACCGCCGCTGCGGATCGATTCGGCACCAAAGTGCTCCAGCTCGGCGGCAATCCGCTCGGTCAGTTTTTCTTCGAGCAGCCGCGCCGTAACGGCAACGGCGTTGGCCACACCCAGCGCAGAGGCAGAGCCGTGGCTCTTCACGACAATCCCGTTAAGCCCCAGGAAAACCGCGCCGTTGTGGTTGTTGGGATCAAGGTGGTGCTTGAGCAGTTCGGTCGCCGGGCGCGAAATCAGGAACCCGACTTTCGAACGCAGCGAAGAAGCAAAGGAGCGGCGCAGCAGATCGGCGACGAAGCGAGCCGTGCCCTCAATCGCCTTCAGCGCGATATTGCCAGAGAAACCGTCCGTCACCACCACGTCGACATCGCCGCGATTGATCTTGTCTGCTTCGGTAAAACCATCGAACTGCAGCGAAAGTTCACTGTGGCTGTAAAGCTGGGCCGCGGCATCGCGCAGCACGTCAGTGCCCTTGGTTTCCTCGCTGCCGATGTTGAGCAGCCGGACCCGCGGACGATCACGACCGGTAATGATCCGCGAATAGGCCGCTCCCATGATCGAGAATTGGACCAGGTTACGGGCGTCGCATTCGGTGTTGGCGCCCAGATCGAGCATGACCACGTCATTCTCGCCAAGAGTGGGCATCAGAGCTGAGAGCGCCGGCCGGTCAATTCCCGGCATGGTGCGGAGCGCCAGCTTGGCCATGGCCATCAACGCACCGGTGTTGCCCGCGCTGACTGCGGCACCAGCCGCGCCGGTCTTCACGGCGTTGATCGCAAGGCCCATCGACGTGGTCTTGGCGCGGCGCAGCGCCTGAGTCGGCTTCTCATCACCAGCGACGACATCGTCGCAATGGAGGATTTCGGAAGCGGCGCGCAGATTCGGGTGATTATCCAGCGCGGCATTGATCCGCGCTTCATCCCCAACCAGCAGGAATTTGAAACGATCGTGGCGCCGGCGTGCAAGCGCGGCGCCCTCGATCATCACGCGAACGCCCTCATCGCCGCCCATCGCATCGATGGCGATACGCGGCAGGCTCATCGCGCTATCCCCCCGTTAAATGGGCTTAGAGCCCAACGGCGATGACTTCGCGACCGTTGTAGTGGCCACAGGCCGTGCACAGGTTGTGCGGGCGCTTCAGTTCGCCGCAGTTCGAGCATTCGTGGAATGCTTCGACCTTCAGCGCATCGTGGCTGCGGCGCATGCCCCGGCGGGACGGGCTCGTTTTTCTCTTGGGGACAGCCATCGCGGCACCTGTTCCTGAAATTCGTATGGTCGACTAAAGTTGCCGCGCTGGACCAAAGGGCCGGCGGCTGCGAAGGCGCGCCTATAGCGAATATTGCGCGCGTTGCAAGCACCGTCCTGCCCTTTACCGCACCAATAGGGGAGAGAAATATGTTGCTACCCACTACGCTGTCACTGGCCGCTGCCGCAGCGATCATCAACCTCTGGCTCGGCATCCGCTGCGGACAAGTCCGCGGCAAGGCCGGGATCAGCATCGGCACCGGCGGCAATGAGCTGCTGGAGCGGCGGATGCGCGCCCAGCTGAACTTCGTGGAAAACACCCCCTGGGTGCTACTGCTGATCGGTGGAATCGAGCTGGCCGGCAAGGGTGGCCAGTGGCTCGCCATCGTTGGCGCAGTCTATATGCTGGGCCGCGTTGCCCATGGCCTGGGCATGGACGGCACCGGCGCAGTCGCCAAGGGCCGCATGGTCGGCACGCTGATCACCATGCTGTCCCTGCTTGGCCTGGCTACGGTTGCCGTGCTGGTCGTCCTCGGCAAGATGTAATCAGCTGAGAATGTAGTCGCTGACGTAGGCGTTGGTCTTGCGTTCGGCGCCGAAAGTGCTGGTGGGGCCGTGGCCGGGAACAAAGGTCACGTCCTCACCCAGCGGCCAGAGCTTCTGGGTGATCGAATCCACCAACTGCTGGTGATTGCCCTTCGGAAAGTCCGTCCGGCCGATTGAACCGGCAAACAGGACATCCCCAACAATCGCGAAGCGTGAGGGCGCGTGGAAAAAGACCACGTGACCCGGCGTGTGGCCGGGACAATGGATCACATCGAGCTCCAGCTCGCCCACCGTTACCTTGTCACCATCAAGCAGCCAGCGGTTCGGCTCGAACGTTTCGGCATGCATGCCCCAGCGTTTGCCGTCATCATCGAGCTGGGCAATCCAGAACCGGTCTTCCTCATGCGGGCCTTCGATCGGTACGCCCAGCTCTTTGGCCAGAATCCCGGTCTGGCCGCAGTGATCCAGATGCCCGTGCGTGACGAGCAGTTTTTCGATCGTGACGCCGCACTTGGCGACCGCAGCCTTGAGCTGGTCCAGATCACCACCGGGATCGACCAGCGCACCTTTCATCGTCTTGGTGCACCAGATCAGCGAGCAATTCTGCTGGAGCGGCGTGACGGGTACGATCCCCACGCGCATCGGCGGTTCGGCTTTGGTTTCAGTCATGGCCCGAGATTTGGCGTGATGCAGCCCAAAGCGCAACCGGATTAAAGCCGGCCGCTTTTCCAGACCACCCTGCCCACAACCTCAAGCTCATCAGGCGCAAGTGCGATCGGGCGATAGGCCGGATTGTCGCTGACCAGCGTAATCGCGCCGGGGCGGCCAAGGTCAACCCGCTTGACCAGCAGCGCATCGCCGGTGCGGACAACATGGATCCCATCGCGCAAGGGGCGCGGGCTGCGATCAACCAGAATTTCATCCCCGTCGCGCAAAGTGCCCTCCATCGAATCCCCTTCAACCCGGATCGCCGAAAGCATCCGCGGATCGAGCCCCTGCTCCCGCAGCCAGCGGGCTGAAAAGCGGAACGCGCCAATCGGCAGCTCCTCTGCGGCAACGGCACCCGGTCCGGCTGATGCCCCCAGCGCCAGGCGCGGCACATCGACCCAATCACCGCGCAGCGGTTTGGGGGCTTCCGGCAAGGAAATTTCCTCTGGCGCGCCCAGCTCCGCCTCATCCACACCGAAGAACCGGGCGAGCGTGCGTCGATCGGTCTCCTCCAGCTTGCGCGGGCTGCCCTTGCGAATGAACTGTTGAAGATAAGTCGAATTTCTTCCGATCAGGTCAGACAAGGCCGACAAGCTGGCGCCCCGCTCGGTGGCGAGTTGCAGCAGGCGCTGGCGGGGATCGGGGATAACCATCATTTGATCCTACACGATGTATTTTTCCTAGACAAGTAGGATTTCGCCTTCGACATAAGGATTATTCCCAGCTTCGATTCGCGGATCGATGCCCATCGCACAACGGAGACAATGCCATGCTGATACGCCGGATCGAGCAATTCCTGCGCGAAACCGGAATGCCGTGGACCAAGTTCGGCCGCTTGGCCGCGCACGATCCGCGCTTCGTGCAAGACCTGCGGAACGGCCGCACCCCCCGAACTGCGACGGAATTACGAGTGGAACATTTCATGAACACATTTCGGGAGAACCAGCATGCAGCATGATCCAGCCATTCTCCGCACCCTGGCCGCATCGGCCCAGCGTAAGGGCCGCCGCCCCTGGCTATCGCTGCTGTCAGCGCTGTTTGAACTGGGTCAGGGGCAAGCAGAGCTGGTGCGTCATTCAGAGCGGAACTGGGCCAGCGCCACCTTTGCCGGCACGCGCCACAACGTCGTTCTGGCCTTCTCAGGAACAGACGCAATCGCCGCAGGCGAAACGCTGATCGCGGCGCTGCCCGACCACGAGTTTACGGTTCCTGGCCAGTTGGTTGCCGATGCTGCTGTTATCGCGCTTGACCAGACCGCCCTGCCCCAACCGCGGCTGGAGCTGGAATTGGAGCTGCTGCTGCTGGAAGACGCCTAGTATCCGCGCAACAGGTCCATGACCGGCTCCAGTGCCTCGCCCTGGCGATAGCGCTCCAGATTGACGAGGAACCGTTCGACCGAACGGATGAACATCTTGTCCTGCGCGCGGCCCGACAGGTGCATCGTCACATGGGCATTAGGCAGGTCCCACAGCGGATGCTCGGCAGGCAGCGGCTCGGGCGTGGTGACATCGAGAAACGCCGAGTGGATCTGGTTGGCTTTGAGCGCCGCGATCAAAGCATCCTGATCCACCACCTGCCCGCGGGCGATGTTCACCAGCACGGCGTCGCTCTTCATCGCCGCAAGTTCGGCCGCGCCAATCAACCCATCGGTTTCAGGCGTGGCGGGCACGGCCAGGATGACCCAGTCAAACTCACCCAGCTTGGCGCGCCATTGATCAGGCGCCAGCACGTCCGGCCCCGGTGTGCGGCGAACCTTGGTGACTTCGACCCCGAAGGGCGCAAGACGTTCGGCAATCAGCGAACCGATTGCCCCCACGCCGAGCAGCAGCGCCTTGCTGCCAAACAGCTCGCGCTTGCCCGGTGAATCCATCAGCCATTCATGCCGCGACTGGGCATGGACCACCTCGCGATAGCCCTTGGCGACCGTCAGCATGCCCATGACAACATATTCGGCGATGGTGATCGCGTTGATCCCAGCGCCATTCGTAACGGTAACGCCACGCTCGTGCAGCAGCGCGAGCGGCATGTGATCAAGCCCGGCATAGATCGAATTGAGCCACTTCAGGTTGACCGCGCGCCGCGCAGCCTCGGCCATGTCTTCCTTCTTGTAGAGATCGAACCAGCCGATCTCGGCCTGGTCGGCAATATCCAGCAGTTCCTCGGTCGTGGCGAACCAGCGCGGCTCGATCCAGTTTGGCAGGCGCGGTTCAAGGATTGGGCGGGCAATTGCGGAGAGGACGGCAATGGTCATGACGGTTTGAAAGCTCCCCAAAGGGCGAAGGCAAGCACCGGAAGCCCGAACAGGTCAACCCGGGCGATAGTCCGCAAGGGCGCCGGTGAACCCGCGCGCCAAAAGAGCCACAGGAAACCCAACATGGATATAGCCGTCACCAAGCCGGCGACTTGGCGTGCCTCAGGGCGCCAGGCCGCCCAGAGACAGGCTACAACAACCGCCAAAAACAGTGCCGCACGGTGGTGCAGCAGCAAGAATAGGCGATTGTCCGCATTAATCCCGTAAAGCGCGGTGAGCGTGGCAGGACGGAAAAAGGCGAGCGCCGGCATCAGATGCACGAGCGCAAGCGCGATCCAGGCAATAGGTTGCAGCATGCAACTAGACTAGCGCCACCGCGCAGCTTGGCAAGCGGCTGCTTCTGGCGCACTCACTCGCCCAATTTCCAGTCCCAGCCGAGCGGGTCTCCGTCCATCACTTCAACGCCCTGCGCGGCAAGTTCATCGCGCAAGCGGTCCGACGTGGCGAAGTCCTTCGCGGCGCGCGCGTCCTTCCGTTGGGTCAGAACGGTTTCGATCTCGGCTTCAGTGATGGTCGCGGCCTTCGGGCGGATGCGGAGGTCGGCACGCTCGAGCTGATCGAGGCCAAGACCCATGACCCGGTCCATGTGCGATACGGCTGTTGCCACGCATTCAGGCGCGGTTCCCTTGAGGGCAAGGGTCTCTTCCAGCACGGTCAGTGCATCGGCGGTATTGAGATCTCCGGAAACAGCGGCATCGAACCGGGCAACCAAGGCGTTGGTCACACGCTCACGCTCCCAGCTATCGCCCGGTGTCATGCGCCCTTCCTTCAGCTTCTCGGTCCATTTGCGGTGCGCTATGAGCATTCGCTTGAGCCGCGTCAGCGCCGCACCCAGGCCATCCCAACTGAATTCCAACTCGCTGCGGTAATGCGCCTGCAAGCACATCATCCGATAGGCCAGTGGGTGATAGCCCTTGTCGATCAGCAGTTGCAGCCGCAGGAACTCGCCCGAGGACTTGCTCATCTTGCCCGAGCGCTCGACCAGGAAGTTATTGTGCATCCACACGTTCGCGCCGGAATTGGCGGGAACGTTGAGGCCATTGGTGCAGCAAAAGGCCTGATTTTGGGCGATCTCGTTCGGGTGGTGAATCTCGCGGTGATCGATCCCGCCGGTGTGGATGTCGAACGGGAAGCCCAGCACCTGCCCGGACATGACCGAGCATTCCAGATGCCAACCCGGCGCGCCCTTGCCCCATGGCGAATCCCATTCCATCTGCCGCTTTTCGCCCGGCGGGGTCTTGCGCCAGATCGCAAAGTCAGCGGCGTTGCGCTTGCCCTCAACCGCCTCGATCCGCCCTTCCCCATCCTCGGTCTGGGCGCGGGCGAGGCGGCCGTAATCGGCCACGGTCGAGACATCGAAATAGAGCCCACTGTCGAGCTCGTAGCAGTGCTTGTCCGCGATGCTTTTGGCGAAATCGATCATCGCTGGCACGAATTCGGTGGCGATGGTCCACTTGGCCGGCTGTCGGATGTTGAGCGCCTTCACATCGGCCCAATAGGCTTCGGTATAGTGCCGGGCGATGTCCCAGATGGATTGCGCGCGTTCGGCCGCCATCTTCTCCATCTTGTCCTCACCGGCATCGGCATCGTCGGTCAGGTGACCCACGTCGGTGATGTTGATCACATGGGTCAGCTTGTAACCCTTGAAGCTCAGCGTGCGGCCCAGCACGTCGGCAAAGACATAGGCCCGCATGTTGCCGATGTGCGGATAATTGTAGACCGTCGGCCCGCAGGAATAGACGCGCGCCTCACCCGGGTGAACGGGCTGGAACTCTTCCAGCTGGCGGGTCAGGCTGTTGAACAGCTTCAGGGGCGTCGTAGTCATCCCTCGCGCCTTACGCGGGACAGCGGCTTGGTCAAGCCGCCAGCGAGGCGAGCAGCAGCCCCAACCCGGCCATGACGATCAGCAATCCGGCCAGCTCGTGCCGGCTGGTGGCCTTGCCGGTAAGCCGGCCAGCCAGCAGCGCCGCCAATGGCATCTCGATCAGGCCCAGCGTGCGGACATTGGCCGCCGGGGTCAGCGCGAAGGCCGTGAACCAGCAGGCCGAGGCGAAAGCCCCAAGGAAGCCGGCGCCAAGGCTGGTCCGCCAGACCCGCAGGCTGCCGGTAAAGGCTTCGCGATCGCGCGCCACCAGCCACAGGCCAAGCAGCCCGGCCTGGATCGTCAGGCTGATCGCCAGCACGGTCAGCGCGCGGATCAGGAAATCGCCGCCCTCCAGCGCGCCGATCCCGCCGCGAAAGGCAATGGCGGAGAGGCCGAACAAGCCGCCTGCGCCGACGCCTGCGGCAATCATCCGGCCTTCTTTCAGGAGATTGCGATAGTCCCCCGGCTTGACCGAGGCCAACAGCACGCCGGCTGTCACCACTGCGACTGCCAGCCAGGCCAGCGGGCTAAGGTGATCGCCCAGCAGCAGTACGCCAAGCACCGCCACCAGCACCGGCTCGGACTTGATATAGGCATAGGCCACCCCGAACGCGCGCTGGTGCATCACCACCAGCATGAGCGCGGTACCAAGGATCTGGCAAACAGCGCCAAAGGCAGCCCAGGCCATTGCGGGCCTGGTCAGGCCCGGAAGCGACTGGCCGCTCAGCCAAAGCGCGGCCACAAGGAACAGCAGCGCAAAGGGCACTCCAAAAACAAACCGCACCTGGGTCGCTCCCAGCGTGCCGATTGTCTTCGTAAGGTTCGCCTGGGCTCCATTACGAAAGACCTGCGCCGATGCCGCGGCGATCGTTACCGGCACCCACAGCAGCATGGAGAGGCTCAGAAGCCCTCCCAGCGGATCGCTTCATCCAGCGGCGCGCGCGGCACCGGGAAATTGTTGACCGGCGCAGCAGGATCGCGCCAGCCCACTCCCAATCCGCAGAAAAAGATATGATCGTCCGGGATATCGACCACGGCGCGGATCTGTTCCTGATAGATCGCCCAGGCTTCCTGCGGGCAGCTATCCAGCCCTTCCTCGCGCAGCAACAAGCAGACGGTTTGCAGCCACATGCCGATATCCGACCACTGCGGCCGGCCCATATAGCGGGGCGTGTGGATCAGCATCAGCACCGGCGCGCCAAAGGCCTGGAAGTTTCTGGCAAACCACGCAAGGCGGCCCATCTTGTTGTCGCGCGGGATTTCCAGCGCGGCATACATCGCTTCACCCACGCCCTTGCGGCGCTCGGCATAGGCACCGTCGAGTTCGGGCGGATAGATATTGTACTCGGGCCTATGCCGCGCCGGTCCCTCAGGCAGGATCGCTGCAACATCGGCCAGCAGCTTGGCCAGCGGCGCACCCGTAATCACCGTGGCATTCCATGGCTGGGTATTGCCGCCCGATGGGGAATTCTGTGCCTTCTCCAGCACCCGTCGCAGCACGGCCTGATCGACCGGCTTGTCCAGAAACGCCCGCACAGTGCGGCGGCTGGCGACGGCTTCAGAGACGTTCATGCCAAGCCAGTCCTATTGAAAGCCAAGGAACTGGATCTTGCTTTCCAGCGGTTCGCGCTTGCGATCGAACCCGTTCACGGGATCCTCTTCATCGCGATAACCAATGGCGATGCCGCAGAAGAAGATGTGGCTCTCATCCGAAACGCCAAGGAAATCCTTGATCAGCTTGGCGTACATCGAGAGGAATTCCTGCGGGCAGGTATCGAGCCCCTGTTCGCGCAGCAGCAGCATGATGGTCTGCAGCCACATCCCGACGTCCGACCACTGCGGCGGCCCCATCACCCGCGGGAAATAGACCATCAGCACCGCCGGCGCGCCAAACGAGGCGATATTCTGGGCCATGAAATCGCCCCGCGCCGCCTTGTCGCCACGCTCGATATTCATCGCCGCATACATATCGGCACCAACCTGCTGCAGGCGGGCCTTGCACTCGGGCAGCACTTCAGGATCGCTCCACGAGTATTCCTGCGGATTCTGCGGCGGCGTATTCCGCATTTTTTCCTGCAACTGGCGCAGCGGCTCACCGGTCAGGATCGCGCCTTCCCACGGCTGGAAATTACAGCCGGAGGGGGTCCAGCGCGCGGTTTCCATGACCTGCTGCAGGATTTCGAGCGGGACGGGCTTGTCGCTGAAAGACCGGATCGAACGGCGCGACATGACGGCTTCGGTGGTGCTGGTGGCTTTGTTCATGGCGCGTTTAATCGTGCGGTTAAACGCAACGGTCAAGCCTATTCGTCCTCGAACAGGCTAGCCAGCTGCTCGATCATCGTGCCGCCAAGCTGCTCAACGTCCATGATAGTCACGGCGCGGCGGTAATAGCGGGTGACGTCATGGCCGATGCCGATGGCAACGAGCTGGACCGGCGATTGCCGCTCAATCCAGTCAATCACCTTGCGCAGGTGCTGCTCAAGATAGCCCGCCGTGTTGACGCTCAGGGTTGAATCGTCAACCGGCGCACCATCGGAAATGACCATCAGGATGCGGCGGTCTTCTGGCCGTGCGAGCATCCGGGCGTGGGCCCAGAGCAGCGCCTCGCCGTCGATGTTTTCCTTGAGCAGCCCTTCGCGCATCATCAGGCCCAGGTTGCGGCGGCTGCGACGATAGGGCTCGTCGGCCTTCTTGTAGACGATGTGGCGCAGATCGTTGAGGCGGCCCGGCTGGGTCGGCTTGCCGCCCGTGAGCCAGGCTTCGCGGCTTTGCCCACCCTTCCAGGCGCGGGTGGTGAACCCCAGAATCTCGGTCTTTACCCCGCACCGTTCGAGCGTGCGGGCCAGCACGTCGGCGCTGATCGCGGCGATGGAGATAGGCCGCCCGCGCATCGATCCGGAATTGTCGATCAGCAGGGTAACGATCGTGTCCTTGAACTCGACATCGCGCTCAACCTTGTAGGACAGCGACTGGCCGGGCGAGATCACAACGCGGGCCAGCCGCGCGGCATCGAGAATGCCTTCTTCCTGGTCAAAATCCCATGAGCGGTTCTGCTGCGCCATCAGGCGGCGCTGCAGCCGGTTGGCGAGCTTGGTGACGATCCCCTGCAAGCCCTTGAGCTGCGCATCGAGATAGGCGCGCAGCCGGGTCAGCTCTTCCTCATCGCAAAGGTCCTGCGCGGCGACGACTTCGTCGAACTGTTCGGTGAAGACCTTGTAATCAAAGTTGCCCGGAATGTCGGTCCATGGGCGGTTCGGGCGGACCGGAAGCATCCCCTCCTCGCCATCGTCGCCGGCCTCAGCCTCGGCATTGTCGTCCTCGACCTGCTGCTCGACCTCGCCCTCGCCGTCCTCTTCGCCCTCGGTCGGCTCACCGGCGACTTCGCTGGGTGCCTGGTCTTCCTGGCTGTCGCCGGCGTCGGGATTGTCCTCGCTGTCGTCCTCGCCGTCCTGGTCCTCGCCCTCCTCGGGTTCGGCCTCGACTGGCTCGGAGCGGGTCAGCTCAAGGTGCTGCAACATGTCGAGGCTAAGCGCCTGGAATGCCTTCTGGTCATCCAGCGAGAGCGCCAGGGCATCGAAATCGGTCCCGGCGCGCTGCTCGATCCAACCGCGCAGCATATCGGTGCCCTTGCGCGCAGCTTCGGGTACCGGTTGCCCCGTCAGGTGTTCGCGCAGCAGCAGCGACAGCGCCACCGGCAGCGGCACTTCATCCGGGCTGGTGGCGCGAGCGATCGGATCGCCGCCAATCCGCACGGCCATTGCCGCATCGAGATTGTCACGCATCCCGGCATAGGCCTGCGAACCGAGGGCTTCGTAGCGAACCTGTTCGACCAGATCATAACAGGCCCGCGCCGAAGGGTCGCTGGGCGCAGCCTTGGCGTGGAGCGCCTCGTTGTGGTGGCGTAGCTTGAGCGCCATCGAATCCGCATAACCGCGCGCTTCCATCGCCTGTTCGCGCGGCAGGTTGCGGCCCGGCATCGGCACCCGCAGGTTCTTGCCATTGGCCACGGCCATGTCGGCCGTCCACGCCACCTCAAGCTCTGGCTCGTGCGAAATCGCCCGGCTGGCGCCGGTCAGCACGGAACGGAAGCGATCAAGGGGCGTTTCGTCGGCCATCAGCTAGTCGCTCAGATCGATTGGCCCGTCTTGGCCCAATCGGCGAGGAAGCCTTCGATGCCCTTTTCGGTCAGAACATGCTTGAACAGCCCCTTGATGACCGACGGCGGCGCAGTCATCACATCGGCGCCGATCTTGGCGGCTTCGAGCACGTGGATGCCGTGGCGAACCGAGGCGACCAGGATTTCGGTATCGAAGGCATAGTTATCATAGATCAGGCGAATATCGCTGATCAGCTGCATGCCATCAAAGCCGTTGTCATCATGCCGACCGACGAAGGGCGAGACGAAGGTTGCCCCGGCCTTCGCCGCGAGCAGCGCCTGGTTGGCCGAGAAGCAGAGCGTGACATTGACCATTGTGCCGTCGCTGGTCAGCGCCTTGCAGGTCTTGAGACCGTCGATAGTCAGCGGCACCTTGATGCAGACATTATCGGCAATCTTCCGCAGGATTTCCGCCTCGCGCATCATGCCTTCGTGATCGAGCGCGACCACTTCGGCGCTGACCGGTCCGCTGGTGATCCCGCAGATTTCGCGGGTCACTTCGATGAAATCACGACCGGACTTGGCGATCAGCGAGGGATTGGTGGTCACCCCATCGAGCAGGCCGGTGGCGGCCAGTTCCTTGATTTCGGCGATTTCGGCGGTGTCGGCAAAAAACTTCACGGGACAATGCTCCGGCAACGATTCTGCGGATGCTATAGGGAACCCTGCGGCGAGGGCCTAGCCCCCCGCGCGGTTTGTGCGCATAGGGACGCAAGTCATGACCCGCGTCCGCCTTCTTGTCTTCAATCCTGTGCTGTCGGTGCTCGATTACCGGGTGCCGCCGGGCATGGCGATTGAGCTGGGCAGCGTGGTGGTTGCCCCGTTGGGGCCAAGGCAGGTCCTGGGGATTGTCTGGGAGCCGGACCGGCTGGACGGCACCGAAGTGCCCGAGGCAAAACTGCGACCGCTGCTCGAAGCCCTGCCCGTGCCGCCGATCTCCGCGCCGCTGCGGCGGTTGATCGAGTGGACGGCTGACTATTACTGCGCCCCGCTCAATTCGGTGGCTCGGATGATGCTGGGATCGATGGCTGCTCTGCGCGGCGGCGGGACGACCACCGAATATCGCCTCTCGGGCCATGAACCGGCCCGCCTCACCCCGCAGCGCGCGGCCGCATTGGACGCCTTGCAGGGTGAGCAGGCATCGATCCGCGAACTGGCCGAACTGGCCTCGGTCTCGGAAGGCGTACTGCGCGGGATGGTCAACGCCGGCATTCTGGAGCCGGTGACGGTTGATCTTGATCGCGCCTATCCCCGCGCCCGGCCCGACCATGCCCAGCCGGAGCTGTCCGAACTGCAGCAGGCTGCTGCGGACGCTTTCGTTGCCGCGGTTGATAACGGGGGCTTCCAGCCTTTCCTGCTTGATGGCGTGACCGGATCAGGCAAGACCGAATGCTATTTCGAAGCGATCGCCGCCGCGGTTAAGGACAACAGGCAGGTTCTGGTTCTGCTGCCCGAAATCGCCCTGACCGAAAACTTCCTGCGCCGGTTCGAAGCGCGGTTCGGCGTGCCGCCCGTCCTCTGGCATTCCAGCCTCAAGCAAAGCGAGCGGCGGCGGGCCTGGCGGGCGATTGTCTCTGGCGAAGCGCAGGTGGTGGTCGGCGCGCGTTCAGCCCTGTTCATGCCGTTCAGGCAACTTGGCCTGATTGTGGTTGATGAAGCCCACGAGGTTTCGTTCAAGCAGGATGACGGAGTGCGCTATAATGCCCGCGATGTCGCCGTAATCCGCGCGCGGTTCGAGGCGATCCCGGTTATCCTGGCCAGCGCCACCCCGGCGCTGGAATCGCTCCAACTGGCTGAGGCCGGGGTCTATACCAAGATCGACCTGCCTAGCCGTTTCGGCGGGGCCACCCTGCCCCATGTCGAGGTGGTTGACCTGCGCAAGGATGAGCCCCCGCGCCAGCACTGGCTTGCGCCGAGCCTGGTCAAGGCGCTGGAGGAACGCTTGCAGCGCGGTGAGCAGACGCTGCTGTTCCTCAACCGCCGGGGTTATGCGCCGCTGACGCTGTGCCGCCACTGCGGCTATCGTTTCCAGTGCCCCAATTGCTCGGCCTGGCTGGTGGAGCATCGCCTGTCGCGGCGGCTGGCCTGCCACCACTGCGGCCATGCCTCCGAAGTGCCCGAGGCCTGCCCGGAATGCCACACGCCGGACTGTATGGTCGCCTGCGGCCCGGGCGTGGAACGGATCGCGGACGAGGTGACGGCCCTGTTTCCAGAAGCGCGGATCGCCATCGCGACTTCGGACACGCTCAACAACCCGGAGAAGATTGGCGATTTCGTTGCCCGGGCGGAAGGCGGCGCGATCGACGTGATCGTCGGCACCCAGCTCGTCACCAAGGGCTATCACTTCCCCGAACTGACGCTGGTGGGCGTGATCGATGCCGACATGGGCCTTGAAGGCGGCGACCTGCGCGCGGCCGAGCGGACATACCAGCAGATAGCCCAGGTAGCCGGCCGTGCCGGTCGCGGCGTAAAACCCGGCGAAGTGCTGATCCAGACCCGCCATCCCGAAGCCGCCGTCATCGCCGCACTTGCCGCCGGAGACCGCGATGCCTTCTACGCCGCCGAGGCCGAGGCCCGCCGCGATGCCGGCGCGCCGCCATTCGGGCGCTGGGCGGCGATCATCGTTTCCAGCGAGGACGAGGCCGAGGCGCGCGACGCCGCGCGCCAGATCGGCAGTGCCAGCCCGGACTTGCCCGACGTGATGATCCTGGGCCCTGCCCCAGCCCCGCTTTCGCTGCTGCGTGGCCGCTATCGCTATCGCCTGCTGATCAATGCCCGGCGCTCAGCCCAGTTGCAGGACATCATCCGGCAGTGGCTGGGCACCCTGGCCTTTCCGCAGGGCGTGCGGGTTGCCGTCGATATCGATCCCTATTCCTTCGTATGACCGTGCTCGTGCCCATTCTGGGCGATCAGCTTTCGCACGCGCTCGCCAGCCTGCAAGGCTGCGCCAAAAACGACACGATCGTGCTGATGATGGAAGTGGCCGAGGAAGCCACCCACGTTCGCCATCACAAGGCCAAGATCGCGCTGATCTTTTCTGCCATGCGCCATTTCGCGGCAGAACTGCGCGCGGACGGCTGGCAGGTTGATTACATCGGACTGGACGATCCCGAAAATTCAAACAGCTTCACGGGCGAAGTCATCCGCGCTGCCCAGCGCCATGCGCCGCGCCTGATCCGGGTGGTTGAGCCAGGTGACTGGCGGGTTGAACAGGCCATGCTCGATTGGCAGACCTTCACCCCCTGCCCGGTCGAAATCCTGCCCGATAGCCGCTTCCTGTGTTCCCGCGATGAGTTTGCTGGCTGGGCGGCAGGCCGCAAGGAATTGCGGATGGAATTCTTCTACCGCGAAATGCGGCGACGCACGGGCCTGCTGATGGATGGCAAGGACCCGGTGGGCGGCAAGTGGAACTATGACGCCGAAAACCGTTCCGGCCCGCCGCCCGGCCTGAAAGGCCCGCCCCTGCCCAGCTTTGCGCCGGATGGCATAACCGCCGAAGTCATCGATTTGGTTGAAGCACACTTTGCCGATCACTTCGGCGCGCTTGATCGCTTCAACTGGCCGGTCACTGCTGGAGAGGCCGAACTGGCGGCCAGTGCCTTTCTGGCAGAGCGCCTGCCCACTTTTGGCCAGTGGCAGGATGCCATGGTGCGCGGACAGGATTTCCTGTTCCACGCGGTCCTCTCTCCCGCGATCAACCTGGGGCTGCTCGATCCGATCGACCTGTGCCGCCGGGCCGAGGCGGAATATCGTGCGGGGCGTGCGCCGCTGGCCGCAGTTGAAGGCTTTATCCGCCAGCTGATTGGCTGGCGGGAGTACATTCGGGGGGTTTACTGGCTGGAGATGCCGGGGCTGGCCGAGGACAATTTCCTGGAGGCAAACCGCCCGCTGCCGGACTTCTACTGGACCGGCCAGACCGACATGGCCTGCCTGGCCGACTGCGTTCGCACCACCCGCGACAATGCCTATGCCCATCATATCCAGCGGCTGATGGTGCTGGGCAACTTTGCCCTCCTCGCCGGGATCAAGCCGCAGGAGGTGGCCGACTGGTTCCTGGTGGTTTACGCCGATGCCTTTGACTGGGCCGAACTGCCCAACGTGGCCGGTATGGCGCTGTTTGCCGATGGCGGTCGGCTGGCCTCAAAGCCCTATGCCGCGAGCGGCGCCTACATCGACCGGATGAGCACTTACTGCGGATCGTGCCGCTATAAAGTGAAGCTGAAGACCGGGCCGGATGCCTGCCCGTTCAATTCGCTTTACTGGCACTTCCTTGATCGCAACGCAGCCAAGCTGAGCCGCAACATGCGCCTTGCCAATCCCTATGCAACCTGGCGGCGGATGGATGAGAGCAAGCGCGCGGAATATCTTGCCAGCGCAGAAGCCTTCCTGCAGCAATTGCAGCCTGCTGACGCCGGCTGGTCGCGGCAGCACCAAGAGGAGCGTTCCCCATGCTGACTGTCCATCACCTGCGCATCTCGCAATCCGAGCGGATCGTCTGGCTGTGCGAGGAACTGGGGATCGACTACGACCTCAAGCTCTACACCCGGCGCGAGGACAACCGGCTGGCGCCCGACGAATACAAGGCGCTGCACCCGATGGGCATCGCCCCGGTGATCACCGATGGCGATCTGGTCCTGGGCGAAAGCGGCGCGATCTGCGAATACATTGATCGCAAGTACGGCGGCTGCCGCCTGTCACCTGGCGTGGATGATCCTGACTTTGCCGATCACCTGTTCTGGTTCCACTTTTCCAATGCCACCTTCATGACCAACGGCATGATGGGGCTGGTCGCGCAGTCCTTGGGCGCAACCGCGGCGCCGCCCTTCGTCGCCGACCGCGTTGCCAAGGCTTGGGCGATGACCGAGGCTCGACTGGGCGAGGCAGAGTTTTTCGGCGGGCGCAACCTGACCACGGCCGACATCATGATGGGCTTTAACCTGACGACCTCGCGCGCCTTTGGCGGCATGTCGCTGGAGGCCTTCCCGAACATTGCCGCTTACCTGCAACGGATCGGCCAGCGTCCGGCCTATCAGCGGGCCATGGCCAAGGCCGAACCCGGCATGGCGCCGATGCTCAGCTAGGACGGCGCCACGGGGCGGGAACCAGCTTGCCGCCCCTGATTGCCAGCAACAACAGGGTCAGTCCTGCCATAGTCGCGACGACCACCGCCACGGCACTGGCTTCCAGGCCAAAATCGCCGCCGGTCAACCAGTCAGGCCCGATGCGGCGGGTGACTAGCAGGCCGAGTGGAGCCTCTCCTCCCGACACCGGGACCGAGAAAACCCAGCCTTGCGTAAAATTCCACGCCGCGTGGATGCCGATGGCCAACCACAACCGCCGGGTCAGCATATAGGCCGCCCCCAACAGGATCCCGGCTTCCACCGCGATGGCCACGCTCGAATACCAGCTGGCGCCGGGGTTCATGATATGAAGTGCACCGAACAGTGCGGAGGATAGCGCCAGCGCAATCCACGAGCCGAGCCAGGCCTCCAGCTGGCGAAACACGATCCCGCGGAACAGGATTTCCTCGAACACCCCGCTGAACACCGCCATCGCCGCCATTGACCAGAACATGCCAAGGCCGCGGACCCCAAGAATTTCGATGCCGCCCAGCAAGGCGACAATGCCGGTCATGGCCGTGAACAGCAACGCTCCTCCAAGCAGCCCGAGCGATAGTTCACGCCCAGCGCCAACGAATTCTAGCTCGCGGTCCGGGGCGCGCTCGATCCAGCGCTTGTAGCCCTTGTAGGCCCCGATGAAGAGCGCCGCGAGGACCACGGCGGCGATCAGGCGAACCGGTGTGTTCCGCGCTACATCGAGCGCGCCAAACAGCTTGTTGAGCGCAATTGAGCCGAGCCCGCCAACCACCACCATCAGCGCGAAACCGATCAGCAGCAGGCTGGCCGGGTGGGCTATGATGCGACGGGCCAGCGACGGCGCGGCAGGAACTTGTTCGGACATTGATACCCCCAACTTTCAGGGGGCCATCAATGCACTACAACAGGTCCTCGTCAATCGCGCCTTCCTTGGCCAGCAGCTTGCGCTTGATCTCCAGCCCATAGGCATAGCCGCCCATCCCGCCGCCTGTTGCGATCACGCGGTGGCATGGGATCAGCACGGCAACATTGTTGGCGCCGTTGGCAGAGCCCGCTGCCCGCACGGCCTTGGGGCGGCCGACCGCAGCGGCGAGCTGCGCATAGGTACGCGTTTCGCCGGCCGGGATCCGTTGCAGTTCCTTCCACACGGCCTCCTGAAAGGCGGTGCCCTTCACATCGAGCGGAATGTGCGCAAAATCGCCGGGAGCTTCGACCGCCGCGACCACCTGTTCAAGGAGCGCGGCAAATTCTGCCCCGCCCGCTGCCAGCTCGGCCTTGGGGAAGCGGGCTTCCAATGCCTCGCGTCCTTCATTGAAAGACAGGCGGCACACGCCCTTGTCGGTCGCGGCAACCAGCATCGCGCCAAGCGAGGTCGGCACGACAGCCCAATGGATGGTTACGCCTTTACCCCCGTTGGCCCAGGCTGAAGGCGCCATGCCCAATCTCCCCTGATTGCTTTCGTAAAACCGGCTCGGCCCGGAATAGCCGGCGGCATAGATCGCTTCGGTCACCTTGCCCTCGCCCGTCAAGGCCTGGGCGGCCCGTTCCTGCATCAGGGCGCGGGCATAGGCTGCTGGCGAAAGGCCGGTGTGACGGGTGAAGACCCGCTGGAAATGGCTTGGCGAATAGCCGGTTTCGCCGGCCAGCGCGGCCAGGACCAAGGGCTGCTCCGCCGCCTTGATTGCCGCGATGGCCGCCAGCACCGCCCGCTCGTCGCGCGAGACGTCATCGGGCATGCAGCGCTTGCAGGGCCGCAGCCCCGCTGCCCGTGCCGCAGCGCCATCAGCAAAGAAACGCACATTCATCCGCGCCGGATGCCGCGCCGCACAGGACGGACGGCAATAGATCCCGGTGGTCAGCACCCCGGTGACAAAACGCCCGTCAAAGGCCCGGTCGCGGGCGAGCACTGCGGTCCAGGCATCTTCGGCGTCAATCATCGTGGCAGTCATGGCATGGCTCCTTGGTGAAGCAAGCCCTGCCGCAAATAGACTCGCGTTGCGTCCCGGTCCTTGCGCTCAAACTCAAATATCAGCCCCCACAGGCGCGGAACAGCATCAGCGTGCGCTGCTTGGCCAGGTCTGCGCTTTCCGGATGCCAGTCCTTGCGCCGATCAGAATTGAAGCCGTGTCCCGCTTCATAGACAAAAATCTGTGCGGTCGGGTGCTGCTTTTCGATGAGCTTTTCCACCGGGGCGAAGTCCACCAGCGGATCATAGCGCCCGAAATGGCAGATCGTGGCACATTGCGGCGCCTCATCGGCAAAGCGCGTGGCGACATAGCCACCATAATAAGAAGAGGCGGCCGTCAGGTTGGGACTGATCTGCGCCATCCGCCAGGCCACCGACCCGCCGAAGCAATAGCCGACGATGAAGACCGGCCCGCCCCGGTCCGCCAGCCAATCGATACAGACCTGCGTGTCCTTCAGGCCTTGATCCCAGTCATGCTCGGTACGGGCGATCTGCACCGCCCGGTCCCAGTCCGTGCCCGTATAGCCCAGTGCGCAGCCCGGTTCCTGCCGATCAAACAGGCCCGGGCTGAGCACGTCATAACCGTCCCTGGCATATTCATCGCACAGTTCGCGGATATGATCGGTCACTCCGAAGATTTCCTGCACCAGAACCAGACCGCCCCGGCGCTCGCCCTCTGGCGCGGCGTGATAGACCGGCATCTGATACCCATCAGACATAGTCAGAGTGATCGTTTCGCCCATCTATTCGCTTCCCTGCATGGTTCCTGCCCGGCAAAGTCCTAGCCCCACCTTGCATCGCAATACAATCGTCGCTATGCGCGCCCCCGTCCGAGGGGCAGATCTGCGGGCCATGTCCGCGTCCGCCCCATCAATGCACCCGATGCAAGGAACTTGAGCGCGTGGAGAATTCCGGCGGCATTACGGCCAGCTTGCAGGGGCGATACGCCTCTGCGCTTTATGAGCTGGCCAGCGAATCCAAGGCTGTTTCCGCTGTCGAGGGTGACCTCGACAAGCTGGGCGTGGCAATTCTCGGCAATGTCGATCTGGCCGCGCTGATTCGCAATCCCCAGATCGGTCGCGAAGCAGCTGCGGCAGCCATGGCCGAAGTCGGCAAGGTGCTGAAGCTGCACAAGCTGACCCAGAACTTCATCGGCGTGCTGGCGGCCAACCGCCGCCTCGCCGCGCTGCCCGATGTGGTTCGCGCCTTCAGCACCATCGCCACCGCCGCCCGCGGTGAAGTGACGGCTGAAGTGACCAGCGCCCACCCGCTCAGCGATGCCCAGCTCAAGGCGCTTGCCGCCAAGCTGAAGGCGCGTGAAGGCAAGGACGTTAAGATCAAGGCGAATGTCGACCCCGAAGTGCTCGGGGGCTTGGTGGTCCGGATCGGCTCCACCCAGATCGACAGTTCGATCCGTACCCGTTTGAACACCCTCGCGAATGCGATGAAAGGCTGAACATGGATATCCGCGCCGCTGAAATCTCGAAGGTCATCAAGGACCAGATCGCCAGCTTCGGTACGAAGGCCCAGGTCTCGGAAGTCGGCACCGTGCTGTCCGTCGGCGACGGCATCGCCCGCATTCACGGCCTCGACAAGGTCCAGGCCGGTGAAATGGTCGAGTTCGCCAACGGTGTGAAGGGCATGGCCCTGAACCTCGAAGCCGACAACGTCGGCGTCGTGATCTTCGGCTCGGACGCCGAGATCAAGGAAGGCGACACCGTCAAGCGCACCGAAACCATCGTCGACGTCCCCGTCGGCAAGGGCCTGCTGGGCCGCGTGGTTGACGCCCTGGGCAACCCGATCGACGGCAAGGGCCCGATCGAAGGCGCCACCCGCCAGCGCGTCGAAGTCAAGGCTCCGGGCATCATCCCGCGCCAGTCGGTGAACGAACCGGTGCAGACCGGCCTCAAGGCAATTGACGCCCTGGTCCCCGTTGGCCGCGGCCAGCGCGAGCTGATCATCGGTGACCGCCAGACCGGCAAGACCGCCGTCGCGATCGACACCTTCATCAACCAGAAGGGCGTGAACGCCGGTAACGACGAGAGCAAGAAGCTCTACTGCATCTACGTCGCCGTCGGCCAGAAGCGCTCGACCGTGGCGCAGATCGTTCGCCAGCTCGAAGAAAACGGCGCGATGGAATATTCGATCGTCGTCGCCGCAACCGCTTCGGAACCGGCTCCGCTGCAGTACCTGGCGCCCTACACCGGTGCGACCATGGGCGAATTCTTCCGCGACAACGGCATGCATGCCGTGATCGTGTATGATGACCTTTCGAAGCAGGCCGTCGCCTATCGTCAGATGTCGCTGCTGCTGCGCCGCCCGCCGGGCCGCGAAGCCTATCCGGGCGACGTGTTCTATCTCCACAGCCGCCTGCTTGAGCGCGCGGCCAAGATGAACGACAGCCTTGGTGGCGGTTCGCTGACCGCACTGCCGATCATCGAAACCCAGGCCGGCGACGTGTCGGCCTATATTCCGACCAACGTGATCTCGATCACCGACGGCCAGATCTTCCTCGAAACCGGCCTGTTCTACCAGGGCGTCCGTCCGGCGATTAACGTCGGTCTGTCGGTCAGCCGCGTGGGCGGTGCCGCCCAGACCAAGGCGATGAAGAAGGTGGCCGGCTCGATCAAGCTGGAACTGGCGCAGTACCGCGAAATGGCGGCCTTCGCCCAGTTCGGTTCGGACCTCGACGCCTCGACCCAGAAGCTGCTGAACCGCGGTGCGCGCCTGACCGAACTGCTTAAGCAGGGCCAGTTCAGCCCGCTGCCGTTCGAAGAGCAGACCGTGTCGATCTTCGCCGGCACCAACGGCTACCTCGATGCCGTCGCGACCAGCGATGTTGTCCGCTACGAAGCCGAAATGCTTAGCTTCATGCGCGACAAGCACGCCGCCGTGCTCAAGCTGATCCGTGACAGCCGCGACTTTGGCGATGATGCCAAGAAGCAGACGGTTGCCGCGCTCGACGCTTTCGCGAAGCAGTTCGCCTGATCCGATTGAAAGGGTAAGGCTTCATGGCCTCGCTTAAGGAACTCAAAGGTCGGATCAACTCGGTCAAGTCGACCCAGAAGATCACCAAGGCCAAGCAGATGGTCGCTGCGGCCAAGCTGCGCAAGGCTCAGGCCAATGCCGAGGCTGCGCGCCCCTATGCGTCGCGCCTGGCTGATGTGATGGGTTCGCTTGCCGGCAAGATCACGGTCAGCGAGAACAGCCCCAAGCTCCTCGCCGGGACGGGCAAGGATCAGGTTCATCTCCTGGTCGTTGCCAACTCGGACAAGGGCCTGTGCGGCGCGTTCAACTCGAACATCGTCAAGGCCGCGCTGGTCAAGGCCCGCGCGCTCGAAGCCGAAGGCAAGACGGTGCTGTTCTACCTCGTGGGCCGCAAGGGCCGCGCGGTGGTCCGTCGCCTCTATCCCAAGGCCGTACTGGCCATGTTCGACACCACCGATGTGCGCGAGCCTGGCTTTGCCGAAGCTGAAAAGATCGCAGCCGAACTCGTCGCGCTTTACGACGAGGGCAAGTTCGACGTGGCCCACCTGTTCTATTCGCGCTTCCAGAGCGCGCTGGCACAGGTCCCGACCGAACAGCAGATCATCCCCGTCCCTGCCCCCAAGGCTGCCGCTGGCAACAGCGACGGTGCCGTGGTGGAATACGAGCCTGAGGAAGAGGCAATCCTCGCCGAACTGCTACCGCGCTTCCTGCGCACCCAGCTGTTCGGTGCGCTGCTGGAAAACCAGGCTTCGGAACAGGGCGCGTCGATGACCGCGATGGACAATGCCACGCGCAACGCCGGCGACCTGATCAACAAGCTGACCATCCAGTACAACCGCAGCCGCCAGGCCGCGATCACCACCGAACTGATCGAAATCATCGCGGGCGCCGAAGCGCTCTAACGACTTTCAAGGCAAGGAAACGACCATGGCCACCGCAGCCAAGACCACCACTCGCAAGAAGGCCGCTCCCGCGGCTGCCAACGCCGCTGGCGGCAAGATCAGCCAGGTCATCGGCGCCGTCGTCGACGTGACCTTCGACGGCGAACTGCCGGCGATCCTCTCGGCCCTCGAAACCGATAATAACGGTTCGCGCCTGGTGCTCGAAGTCGCCCAGCACCTGGGTGAAAACACCGTCCGCACGATCGCGATGGACTCGACCGACGGTCTGACCCGCGGTCAGTCGGTCACCGCCACCGGTGCGCAGATCTCGGTCCCGGTTGGTCCGCAGACCCTTGGCCGCATTCTGAACGTTGTCGGCGATCCGATCGACGAGCGCGGCCCGGTCAACACCGACCTGCGCGCACCGATCCACGCCAAGGCCCCGGAATTCATCGAGCAGTCGACCGAAGCCGCGATCCTCGTCACCGGCATCAAGGTCATCGACCTGCTCGCCCCTTACGCCAAGGGCGGCAAGATCGGCCTGTTCGGCGGCGCCGGCGTGGGCAAGACCGTGCTGATCCAGGAACTGATCAACAACATCGCCAAGGGCCACGGCGGCGTGTCGGTCTTCGCGGGCGTCGGTGAACGCACCCGCGAAGGTAACGACCTGTACCACGAATTCCTCGACGCCGGCGTTATCGCCAAGGACGCCGATGGCAACGCCACGCCCGACGGTTCGAAGGTGGCGCTGGTCTTCGGCCAGATGAACGAGCCCCCGGGTGCCCGCGCCCGCGTTGCGCTTTCGGGCCTGACCATGGCCGAATACTTCCGCGACCAGGAAGGTCAGGACGTGCTGTTCTTCGTCGACAACATCTTCCGCTTCACCCAGGCGGGTTCGGAAGTGTCGGCGCTGCTCGGCCGTATTCCTTCGGCCGTGGGCTACCAGCCGACCCTGGCAACCGACATGGGCGCGCTGCAGGAACGCATCACCTCCACCACCAAGGGTTCGATCACCTCGGTGCAGGCGATCTACGTTCCCGCGGACGACCTTACCGACCCTGCCCCGGCCGCCTCGTTTGCGCACCTTGACGCCACGACCACCCTGTCGCGCGCGATTTCGGAACTGGGCATCTACCCGGCCGTTGACCCGCTCGACTCGACCAGCCGCGTGCTGACCCCGGCCGTTGTCGGTCAGGAGCACTACGACGTTGCCCGCCGCGTTCAGGAAACGCTGCAAAAGTACAAGTCGCTGCAGGACATCATCGCGATCCTGGGCATGGACGAGCTTTCGGAAGAAGATAAGCTCACCGTTGCCCGCGCCCGCAAGATCCAGCGCTTCCTGTCGCAGCCGTTCCACGTTGCCGAAGTCTTCACCAACATCCCGGGCAAGTTCGTCCAGGTTGAAGACACCGTGCGTTCGTTCAAGGCCGTGGTCGAAGGCGAATACGATCACCTGCCCGAAGCCGCCTTCTACATGGTCGGCGGGATCGACGAAGCGGTCGAAAAGGCCAAGAAGCTGGCTCAGGACGCCTAAGCATCATGGCTCTGCACTTCGAACTCGTCACGCCGGCACGGCTCGTTCGCTCCGAAGACGTCTACATGGTGGTCGTCCCCGGTGCGGAAGGCGAGTTCGGCGTGCTTGAAGGACACGCGCCCTTCATGTCGACCGTCCGCGACGGCGCAATCAAGGTCTACCGGACCGAAGGCGCTACCCCGGAGGAAATCCAGGTCCAGGGTGGCTTCGCCGAAGTCGCCGCAACCGGCCTGACCGTCCTTGCGGAACACGTCGAAGGCTAAGGCTTTCGCCAATCCCGGACAAGCAAAGGGCGGCCTTCGGGTCGCCCTTTTTGTTTCAGATGCTCGCCTTGCCGGCAATCACCGTCACGCACTGCCCGCCGATGTGGATGTCGGCGCCGTCAAAGCGGACGTCGATCCAGCCGTCACGACCAACCTGCCGTCCCTGGCTGGCACGGTAGGTGTCACCGCTGCTCACCTGCCCGGCCATCAACCGGAAGGCCGCCGCCGCGCCATTCCCGCTGCCACACACGGGATCTTCGGGAATACCGTCGCCCGGCGCAAAACTGCGCACGACAACGCGGCCCCCTTCGGCGGCATAGAGCGTCGCGCCGGTCCAGCCCTTGGGCACATAATAGGCCGCCAGCCGGGCTTCATCATGGGCCAGGTTTTCCAGCGCGGCGATCCCATCAACCTCGGCCACCAACCAGACCGGGCCGACGTCCACCGCCTGCGCCGCCCCCTTTACCGGGGCATTGATCCAGCCGGTTGCTTCGGGATCGTTCAGTTCCGTCAGCGCATAGCGCGGGAGACGAAAGGACAGACGGTCCGCGCCAACCGTCAATTCAACCAGGCCCACCGCACATTCCTGTACCAGCCGCCCTTCCCGCGGTTTGGCAATCCCCGCCTCGATCACCGCATGGGCCGTGCCCAGCGTGGGATGCCCGGCAAAAGGCAGTTCGGCCTTGGGCGTGAAGATCCGCACGCGATAGTCTGCGCCGTCCTGCGTCGGCGGCTGGACAAAGGTCGTCTCCGACAGGTTGGTCCAGGCAGCCATTGCCTGCATCTGCTCGGTCGATAGCCCTTCCCCATCGAGTACCACGGCCACGGGGTTGCCCATCAGTGGCACGGCGGTGAACACATCGACTTGGGCAAAACGGCGGGAAAAAGTCATTTGGATTAATCCTGCGGGGGAACGACGGGCCGGTAATTCCAGCGCATGGCCTGGCTGCCGTCGATCTTAGAAATTTCGGCCATCAGCAGCTTGCCTTGCCGCCAATAGCGGATCCGCTGCGGATAATCATGCGCCGGGTTGGCAAATTCAATCGCCTCCTCGCTGACCAGTACCATCGGAAACTCGCTGGCATCCTTGCCGCGCGGCTGGGCAACGAACGCAATCGTGCCATCGGGGCGCTGACGGATCTGGGCCAGTTCCCAGCTATCAAGCCGCGGCCCAAACCCGGTCCGGGCGATGCCAAGCATCAGACCACCGCGCGCATCGGTCCAAACCTCGTCAGACCAGGTGGCGCCGTCTTCGGTCATCCAGGTCCCGGCCATCCATTCCGGCAGGCTGCGCGCCGCGCTTTGCGCGCTCAGCGGGGCTGACAATGTCAGCAGAACGGTAAGGAGCAGCTGCTTCATGATCGGAATCCAGGTTGGGATCAGGCTCTATTCTAGCTGCCACGCGCGACAAGCCAAGCGAGGTATGCTGCGGCTCGTTCGGCCTATGCGTTTTCGGCCGGCTCCTTCACCATACCCGAGCGCCAGAGGTATAACCCGGCACCAACAATCACCACCGCGCCGATCATGGTCCAAACGTCAGGATGGTCGCCGAACCAGGCCCAGCCGATAACGCTGGCGACCAGCAATTGGACGTAGGACATGGGCGCAACCCGCGCCGCGCCTGACTTGGTCGTGCCAATATAGACCAGCCAGTGCGCACAGCTGGCGGTAACCGCAACAACGGCACAGCGGGCTATCACCGTCCAATCCGGGACAAACAGCGCAAACCGCTGGATCCCGGTCAGCGCGAACAGCGGGGCGGCAAGCAGCAGGATTGGCGCGGCATAGGCCGCCACCACGAACTGCATCACCAACCCTGAAGCCTGGCCTGCAACAAAACGATTGCCGATGATCACCATGGCAAAGAACATCGCCGAAACGACGGGTAGCAAGGCCCACCAGCCGGCCGCGGCCAGATTGGGCCGCAGCACGATCAGCACGCCAACAAACGCAACGGCGGAGGCGATCCAAGTCTCCCTGCGCGCGGGCTCCCCCAGCAGGACGGCGGCAAACAGGCCGGTGAACATCGGGCTGGTAAAGGTAAGTGACGTTGCTGTTGCCAGTGGGAGAACGAACAACGAAGTAAAGAAAATCGTTGAAGAAATCGCCAGCGCAAACCCTCTCCCGGCTTGCGGCCAACGCCACAACTCGCGCAGCGCGCTGCGCCCCTCACGGTAAAGCACAATCAAGCCCAGTCCCATGGCTGCAAGGCTGAAGCGCAGAGCCGCAATAGCCACCGGCGACCATTGCCCGGCCATCGATTTGATGAGCCCATCCCCGGTTGAAAGCACCGCAAATCCGGCAAGAGCATAAAGGAGGCCGGAGCGGCTTTCAGACGTCAAAATTCGAACCTTCATATCGCGGAACGGGGCACCCTTAGACGGGCCAACAGATTTGCCAAGCCGCCGTTCCGGCTGGTCCGCAACATTAGGAAATAATCAAAGTTTCCTGTCTATTCACCATCCAGCTTAGCCCTGAGGTAGCCATGAACAATCATGGATGAACTGCGGCACAGTTGGGAATTGTCAGTATGAGCGCATTTGGCCGACGCAACGGAGTAGGTGGCATGGCACCGGGGGCACGCCCCCAGTTCGGTGTCGCACGTCCGATGAAAGGCGGTATCGAGGCGCCGAAGGCCCCGCTTCCCGGCGGTGACCAATTCCCGCCACTGCCCGGTGAAACGCCCGAGGCGGGCGGTTTTGAGAGCGGCCCGGCCCTGAAGGCCGACGCGATGACCAGGTTGCAAGACCGCGTCAACGGCATCGTCGACAACCAATACCACGCCGAAGGCTTCGAAGCCTCTGTTCACAAGATCAAGGAACAGGTGCTGCCGCGCCTGCTTGAACGTGTTGACCCCGAGGCCGCTGCCACGCTGAGCAAGGACGAGCTTTCCGAAGAGTTTCGCCCGATCATCATGGAAGTGCTGGCCGAGCTGAAGGTTACCCTCAACCGGCGCGAGCAGTTCGCGCTCGAGAAGGTCCTGATCGACGAACTGCTTGGCTTCGGTCCGCTCGAAGAATTGCTCAACGACCCGGACGTTTCGGACATCATGGTCAACGGGCCGGACCAGACCTACATCGAAAAGAAGGGCAAACTTCAGCTGGCGCCGATCCGCTTCCGCGATGAAAGCCACCTGTTCCAGATCGCCCAGCGGATCGTAAACCAGGTTGGCCGCCGCGTTGACCAGACCACGCCGCTGGCCGACGCCCGCCTCAAGGATGGCAGCCGCGTCAACGTCATCGTTCCGCCGCTCTCGCTGCGCGGCACGGCAATCTCGATCCGCAAGTTCTCCGAAAAGCCGATCACGATCGACATGCTGCGCGATTTCGGCTCGATGTCGGACAAGATGGCCACGGCGCTGAAGATCGCCGGCGCCTGCCGCATGAACATCGTCATTTCGGGCGGTACCGGTTCGGGCAAGACAACCATGCTCAATGCCCTGTCGAAAATGATCGACCCGGGCGAGCGCGTGCTGACAATCGAAGATGCCGCCGAACTTCGCCTGCAGCAGCCGCACTGGCTGCCGCTGGAAACCCGTCCGCCGAACCTGGAAGGCCAGGGCGCGATCACCATTGGCGACCTGGTCAAGAACGCCCTGCGTATGCGACCGGACCGGATCATCCTTGGCGAAATCCGCGGCGCAGAGTGCTTTGACCTGCTCGCCGCAATGAACACTGGCCACGATGGATCGATGTGTACGCTCCACGCCAACAGCCCGCGCGAATGCCTGGGCCGTATGGAAAACATGATCCTGATGGGCGACATCAAGATCCCGAAGGAAGCCATCAGCCGCCAGATCGCGGAATCGGTCGATATCATCGTCCAGGTCAAGCGCCTGCGCGATGGTTCGCGCCGCACCACCAACATCACCGAGGTGATCGGGATGGAAGGCGATGTGATCGTCACCCAGGAACTGTTCAAGTTCGAGTATCTGGACGAGACCGACGACGGCAAGATCATTGGCGAATTCCGCCCGTCGGGCCTGCGTCCCTACACGCTGGAAAAGGCCCGCCAGTTCGGCTTTGACCAGGCCTATCTGGAAGCCTGCCTCTAGAGCGCGTCACGCAGGATAAAGACTGCGGAGATCAGGACGACAAACAGCGCCAGCACGAAAACGGTGCCCCACGGCATGAAGCCCACGGCATCGGGATTGCTGCGCCGCATGCGCCGCCGCTCGCCCAGCCAGGCGATGATCGCGACCAGCACGGCGCCGCCGCACAGTTCGGCCCAGGGCAGCCATTCCGCGTCAAGCCAATCCCAATTCATCGCGCTGCGCTGCTCGGTTCGTCGCTGGCCGTCAAGGCAGGCGATGCATTCACCCTGTGAAACACTACCTAGCGCAGGTGCGGTCAAATCACTCTGTCGAGGAGACGAACCATGAAGAAGCGCATGATTGCGGCCATTGCACTGGCCTCGCTGGCCATTGCCACGGCGGCCTGCAACACCGTTAAGGGGCTGGGCCAGGACATAGAATCCGTTGGCGAGGCAGGTGATAAGGCCATCAACCGCTAAACGTCTCCGCGTGCCATTGACCCGACCAGGTTTGCACTTGGTCGATCAATGCTGCCTTTGACCCGAAGACCTGATAGGGCGGAATGAACGCTTTTCTTTCAGGATCTTGGTTATGCACCGCGCTGTCCTCCCCGCCCTCGGCATGGCCCTATCGATGGCCTTGGCCGCCCCTGCGCAGGCGGAAGACATTATCGTCACCGGCAAGTCGCTCAAGCAAACCGAAGCCGATCTCAAGGCCTGTCTTGAGCGCAAGTGCCCACCGGACGAAGACATCAAGGCCACGCTGGCCCATGCCGAGAACCTGTTCGTTTCGGGCGACTACAAGAACAGCCGCGCCACGCTGAAGGATTCGCTCGGCCGTAATCGCAAACATGGCGAGGCCTTCCCCGTTCCGGTTTCCGACCTGCTGCGCGCCAATGGCCGGATTTCCGAACAGATGGGCGAAGCAAAGGACTTCCAGCTTTCTGTCCTCGACATGCGCGATACCCTCAAGAAGGGCTTTGGCGAAAATGACTTCCGCACGCTCGTCGCCCAGATCGAGGTGGGAGACAGCCGTGCGAAGCTTGGTTTTTCCAAGGACGCCGAACGGATTTACAAGGACGTAGAGGAACGCGCCCTGGCCGCAGGCCAGCCCCGGGTGGCAAGCTTTTCACGGTTGCGCCAAGCGCTCTATTGGCGGGGGCAATATGATCAGACCCCCAACGCCTACAACCTGAAGAACGTGCAAGACCGGTTGGACGAACTGATCCAGCGCCCCCTGCCCGAAAGCAGCGATTTCGCGCTTGCCGCCGAAGTCATCAAGGCCAAGGTCGATCGCAAGGCCGGCGATGCCGGCAGCACCGATGCCCTTATCAAGCGCTTTGCCGAACGCGGCGGGGCAAGCCGGCCGATCCTGCTTTATGCCGAACCGATCCCCCGGATCGATCTGGACAAGGACCTGCCTGAAGGTCAGCCCGGCCTCAACACGCTGAACCGGCTAACCGCGCTTCAGGGGCGTAACCAGTGGGCCGACGTCGGCTTTTGGATCGACGCCAATGGCCACGTGACCGATATCGAAGCCCTGCGGACCTTCGGTGACAAATCTTGGCTAAAGCCCGTGCTCGCCAATATTGCCAAGCGGATCTACGCACCGCTCAAGAAGGACGGCGGCACCGCGCCGGGCTTTTATATGATCGAACGCTATACACTTACCGCGCGGTTTGAGGAAATTACGACCGGCACCCGCCTGCGCCAGCGCGAGGCAACGCCGCGGATCGAGCGGATCGACCTGACGCCAGAGAACTACGAAGCCCCTTCCAGCAAGGAAGCAGGCTAAGCCCTTACAGCCGGATGCGGTTTTGCGCCGGGTTCATCGCCCGGGCCCGGCGCTCACGCACGATCAGCCAGGTGAACAGGCCAAGCGGGCCGGCCATGAAGGTCGCGAACAGGAACGGCAACTGCGCCGCCCGGCTGAATTCCTTGTTATCGGCATCACGGGCGATCCACAGACCGGTGAACAGGTCAAAGGCCAGATAGTGGGTCCAGCCGATCACCAGTCCGCCGTCTGACATGAATAGCTTGCGCAGGCCCGCGATCGAATAGTCGGACGCAACATAGGGTGCACTGCCCGGCACCTGTCCGGGATCGACGCTGCCGCTCAGCAGCAGCACGAACATCACCGTATAACACAGACACAGCAGCGCCACGCCAAGGTAGAGCACTGCCGTGGTCGCCAGCGGCTTGCGCGGCAGGAAAGCCAGAATGAGCCAGGCGATGAGCACCACCGCATTGGTGAATGAGAACATCGCCTGCCACATCGCCGCTTACTCTCCCTGATCGCCCTTCCAGGCCAGTACGGGCTTGCGCGCCGCCAGTGTTTCATCAAGCCGGCGACGCGGGGCGAAGTGCGGCGCGGTCTTCAGCGCCGGATCGCCCTGCTTGGCCCGCATCGCCACCGAACGCAGCGCGCCGATGAACTGGTCAAGCGCGGCCTTGCTTTCGGTCTCGGTCGGTTCGACCAGCATCGCACCATGAACCACCAGCGGGAAATAGACCGTCATCGGGTGGAACCCTTCGTCGATCAGGCCCTTGGCGACATCCAGGGTGGAGAAGCCCTCGGCAAAGCCGTGGTCGGTGAACAGCGCTTCGTGCATGCACGGACCGGAATGGCCGAAGGGCGCATCCAGCGCGCCTTCGAGGCTGCGCAGCACGTAGTTGGCGTTGAGCACCGCATCCTCGGCCACCTGCTTCAGGCCATCGGCCCCGTGGCTGAGGATATAGGCCAGCGCGCGGGTGAACATGCCCATCTGGCCGTGGAAGGCGACCATGCGGCCAAAGCTGTCTGGCTGGTCGGTGGCCGCCGTCTCTTCCTCAACCAGGCGGAGCGAACCATCGGCGTCGCGCTTGACATAGGGTAGCGGCGCGAAGGGTGAGAGCGCAGCCGACAGCACAACCGGTCCCGAACCCGGCCCGCCCCCGCCGTGCGGCGTGGAGAACGTCTTGTGCAGGTTGATGTGCATGGCATCGACGCCAAGATCGCCCGGGCGCACCTTGCCAACAATCGCGTTGAAGTTCGCACCATCGCAATAGACATAGCCGCCGGCAGCATGGACCGCGTCCGAGATCTTCTTGAGATCGGGCTCAAACAGACCGCAGGTGTTGGGGTTGGTAATCATCACCCCGGCTACGTCCGGCCCCAAACGGGCCTTCAGCGCCGCGAGATCAACCCGCCCGGCTTCCGTCGCCGGGATATTCTCCACGCTGAAGCCGGCAAAGGCAGCGGTGGCCGGATTGGTGCCGTGCGCGCTCTCGGGCACCAGAATGACCTTGCGGTCTTCCCCGCGCGCTTCGAGTGCGGCCTTGATCGCCAGGATCCCGCACAGTTCGCCATGCGCGCCAGCCTTGGGCGACATCGCAACGCTGTCCATCCCGGTCAGCGTCACCAGCCAATCGGCCAGTTCGTGGATCACGGCCAGCGCCCCCTGCACGGTTTCGCGCGGCTGGAGCGGGTGAACGTCCTTGAAGCCCTTCATCCGCGCCACAGCTTCGTTGAGGCGCGGATTGTGCTTCATCGTGCACGAACCGAGCGGGAAGAAGCCCAGATCGATGCCATAGTTCTGGCGGCTGAGGCGGGTGTAGTGCCGCACCGTTTCCGGCTCTGACAGGCCCGGCAGGCCAATCGCATCGGACCGGGTCAGGCCGCCAAGCCGCGACGGCGCGGCAGGAGCCGGATCGATATCGACCCCGGTGGTGCTGGTATCGCCGATCTCGAAGATCAGTCGCTCTTCCAGCATCAGCGCACGGTTGCCGGTAAAGGTTTCGTCGCGGGCGATGTGGCCTTCACCCATTTCAGGGCGCCAGCCGGCGGTGTTCGGGGCGTTCATGCCAGCACCTCCTTCAGCGCTGCTTCAAAGGCAGCAATGTCCTCATCCGAAGCGACTTCGGTAACGGCAACGACCAGGCCGTTCTCCAGCGCCGCCTCTTCCGGATAGAGCCGGCCAAGCGAAACGCCGCCCAGCACGCCCTTGGCGGCAAGGTCATGGACCACGCCGCGGGCGGGCTTGGGCAGGGTCAGGGTGAATTCGTTGAAGAAGCTGTCGTTGACCAGGCTGACGCCGGGGATTGCCGCCAGCCTATCTGCCACCTGAACTGCACGGGCATGGTTCAGCGTCGCCAGGTCGCGCAGGCCGCGCTCACCGAGCAAGGTCATGTGAATGCTGAAGGCCAGCGCACAAAGTCCTGAATTGGTGCAAATATTACTCGTCGCCTTCTCACGCCGGATGTGCTGCTCTCGGGTCGAGAGCGTCAGCACGTAACCACGCTTGCCGGCAGCATCGACTGTCTCACCGCAGAGGCGGCCGGGCATCTGGCGGACATATTTGTCGCGAGTGGCGAACAGGCCAACATAGGGCCCGCCAAACTGCAGGCCGACGCCCAGCGACTGCCCCTCGCCCACCACGATATCGGCGCCCATTTCGCCGGGTGACTTGATCGCCCCCAGCGCAACCGGCTCGGTCACCACCGCGATCAGCAGCGCGCCGGCAGCCTGACAGGCCGCTGCCAGCGGCGAGAGGTCTTCGATCCGGCCGAGCACGTCGGGGTATTGGACCACCACGCAGCTGGTTTCACCGTCAATCGCAGCGATCAGGCGGTCCAGATCGGTTCCACCAAGGCTCGGCGTAGCCGTATCCAGCGCGTCACCGGTAAAGCGGGCCATGGTCTTGGCGACGCTGACATAGTGCGGATGCAAGCCGCTGCTCAGCACCGCCTTCTTGCGGCGGGTAACGCGGCCGGCCATGCCGATCGCTTCCCAGCATGCAGTCGAGCCATCGTACATCGAGGCATTGGCCACATCGCAGCCAAACAGGCGGGCGACCTGGGTCTGGAACTCAAACAGCACCTGCAACGTGCCCTGCGCGATTTCGGGCTGGTAGGGTGTGTAAGCGGTGAGAAACTCGCCGCGCTGGATCAGGTGATCGACGCTGGCCGGCACGTGGTGCTTATAGGCCCCTGCCCCCAGGAAGAACGGATGATCGGAAGCCGCCTTGTTCTTGCGGGCCAGGTTCGAAAAGTGGCGTTCGACCGCCATTTCGCTCTGGCGCAAGGGCAGTCCGGGAACTGGCCCGGGCAAGCGCGCTTCGGCGGGAACATCGACGAACAGGTCATCGATCGTTCCCGCGCCGATCACGCCCAGCATCTCGCTGCGATCATCAGGGGTCAGGGGCAGGTAACGCATGGGCTCAGAGCTCCGCGACGTAGGCGTCGTAGGCGGCCTTATCCATCAGGCCATCGAGTTCAGCGGTGTCGCTCAGGTCGATCCGGAACAGCCAACCGCCCGTTTCGGGATCGGTGTTGACCGTTTCCGGGGCATCGCCCAGCGCATCGTTGGCGGCAGTGATCGTGCCGGAGACGGGCGAGTAGACGTCCGACGCGGCCTTGACGCTGTCAACCACGCAAGGGGCATCGCCCTTCTTCACCGCGGTGCCGGCGGCGGGTAGATCGACATAGGTGATGTCGCCCAGCTGGCTCTGCGCATAGTCGGTGATGCCAACGGTACCGCTGGTGCCGTCAACGTCGATCCATTCGTGGTCCTGGGTGAAATAGCGGGTCATGGCGGTCAGGCTCCTCGGAAGTAACGATGGGGTACGAAGGGTGTGGGGACGATCTCGGCGGCGAGGCGCTTGCCCCGAACCTCGATCTCAAGCTTGGTGCCCGGCGCGGCGTGGGCGGTGGTGACATAGGCCATGGCAATCGGCTGCTCGCGGCTGGGCGAGAACCCGCCAGAGGTGACCACGCCAATCTGGTCAGCGCCAAAGTGGACGGTTGCCCCCTCGCGCGCGGCCTGGCGGCCTTCCAGCACCAGCCCGACCCACTTGCGCGCCGTGCCATCGGCAATCTCGCGCAGGATGCGGTCAGCGCCCGGAAAGCCGCCTTCGGCGCGCCGGCGCTTGTTGATCCCGAACAGCAGGCCGGCTTCGACCGGGCTGGTCTCGGGCGAAAGGTCATGGCCATAAAGCGGCAGGCCGGCTTCCAGCCGCAGCGAATCCCGCGCACCGAGCCCAATCGGCTTCACTTCCGGCTGGGCGCAGATCAGGTCAGCCACGCGCTCCGCAGCCTCGGCAGGGATCGAGATTTCGAACCCGTCCTCGCCAGTATAGCCCGAACGGCTGATCCAGGCATCGACACCGTCGATCTTGAAGGCAGCGCCCTTCATAAAGGTTAGCGACGACAGCGGCTGATCGCCAGCGACGATCCGTTCCAGCGCCGCAGCAGCCTGTGGCCCCTGCAAGGCCAGCAGGGCGCTGTCGTCGAGGTGGTTGATCGTCACCTCGTCGGGCAGATGCTCGCGCAGGTGGCCGATATCGTCCCACTTGGTCGCGCCGTTGACGACGAGGTAGAAGCCGTTGCTCCACCGCGTGACCATCAGGTCATCCAGCACGCCGCCGTTCTCATCAAGCAGCAGCGAATAGCGCGGGCCATTGGGCTTCAGCGTGGCCAGATCGATCGGCAGCACGGCTTCAAGCGCTGGCTCCACGCCCTCACCCGAAATGTAGAGCTGCCCCATGTGGCTGACATCGAACAGCCCGGCGCTGGTCCGCGTCCAGAGATGTTCGGCAATGATTCCTTCGTACTGAACCGGCATCCAGTAACCCGCGAATTCGACCATCCGGCCGCCACGCCCGCGGTGCCAGGCATCAAGCGGCAGGGTGAGCACTTCGGGCTCGCCCACTTCTTCATCATTGATTGAATGGACGTCGCCCACAGCAGAACCCCGCACAGAAATGCACCAAAACCGGTGCCCCCTCTGTCACGGAAACCTGAGAGCTTTCCCCAGCCATAAACCGGGTTACCCCTTCGGCGGCCCCAACGGGTGGGACACTTTCCAGAGTATCGCTATCGACCCACGCGGTCCCTTGTGCCTGAGAGATTCCGGGGCGGTTGCTCCTTCGGCGCCCGGCGACACGTCAACAGACGAATCGCCGGAACTCTCCCGCGCGATCAGCGATGACTTGGGCGATGGCGGTCGGCGGCGAGCGAGTCAATCCCGCGCCTGCGGTCCTTCCCCCGCCAGGTACTCAGCCTGCCTTGCGTGCTGCCCGGAGGATCGCTTCATGCTCAAAAACAAAGCGTCCGGCGGCCTTTTCCTTGGTCAGCCCAATAATGGCCTTCGCGATCGTTTCTGCCTTGATGGAGCGATACTTGGTGTACTGACCATTCAGGAACAGGTCGGCCACCGGGCTCAGCGCGCGGCCAATCAGTTCGGCAGGACGAAATTCCTCGCGCGGGCCGCGCAGCAGGCCCGGACGCAGCACGTCCAGCCGCTGGACGCCAACCCGGCCCAGCCCCTGCTCGGTCTCGCCCTTGACCTTGAGGTAGAAGTTCTTGGCCATGGCATCGGCCCCAACCGAAGAGATCGAGATGATCTGCCGCATCCCCGCCTCTTTGGCGGCTTTGGCGCAAGCCAGGACCAGGTGCTGGTCGATGGCGCGGAATTCGGTCTCGTTCTTGCCCGCCTTTTTCCAGGTCGTGCCGAGCGCACAGGCCAGGACATCCGCATTGGACGCAGCAATGGCATCACCCCAGTTTTCAGGCGGAGCAACAAGCACTTCCATCCGCGCGCCCGGCGGCAAAGGAATTTCCCGCCGGGTAATGGCAACCAGGCGTATATCCGTGCGCCCAACAGCCAGACGGATCAGGCTTTGCCCGACCAGGCCCGAAGCGCCGACCACAGCGATGCGGGTAACTTTAGACATTGCGAAGTCCTTCAGGGGTTCGGCCATAGATCGCAGCGTGGGCGGCAATCGCAAAGCGATCGGTCATCCCGGCGATGTAATCGGTGATGTAGCGGCTGCGCTGTGGCTCGCTTGCGGGCAGACGGCTGGCCCACCCTGCTTCCATCAACGCCGGATCCTGCGCATAGGCAGCAAAGAGCTCTGCCGTCACCGCTCGCGCCCGCTCGGCCGTCTGGAGCTGCTGCGGATGGTGATAGAGCCGGTCATACATGAAGCGCTTGAGCGTGCGTTCGTGCCCCGCCAATCCTTCAGAAAACGCGCAGGTGGCCTGGCTGGCAGCACGGACATCATCAGCGCTCGCCATGCCGGTTGCGCGGCTAGCGGTTTCAGCAATCACATCATTGACCATCCAGCCGATCTGGCTGCGAACCAGCTCGCGCAGCCGGCGGTCCAGCGGAGCGGCGGGGAACTTGCGCTCGATCGCACGCCACTGCTCAGCAACGAAATCAAGCGTCAGCAGCTCGTCCAGTTCAAGGAACCCGGCGCGCAAGCCATCGTCGATGTCATGGTTGTCATAGGCGATATCATCGGCAATCGCTGCAACCTGCGCCTCTAGCGAGGGCCAGGTCTTGAGATCGAGCGGATAGGCCGCGTCCAATTCCGCCAAAGCCCAATTGACCGTGCCAACCGGCCCATTGTGCTTGGCCAGTCCTTCAAGAACCTCCCAGGTGAGGTTCAGCCCATCATGCTCACAATAGGGGCTTTCGATCCGCATTAGCGTACGCAGGGCCTGAGCATTGTGATCAAACCCGCCATGCAGTTCCAGCGCAGCATTCAGCGCATCTTCGCCAGCATGACCAAAAGGCGGGTGACCGATATCGTGCGCCAAGCACAGAGCCTCGGTCAGGTCCTCGTCCAGCCCCAGTGCGCGGGCGATCACCCGGCCGATCTGAGCCACTTCCAGACTATGGGTCAGGCGGACGCGGTAATGGTCCCCATCGGGGGCCACGAAAACCTGGGTCTTGTGCCGCAGTCGCCGGAAGGCAATCGAATGGACAATCCGATCGCGATCACGCTGAAACGCACTACGCGGGCCGCGCGCCAGCGCGCCTTCCAGTGCGAATTCGCGCCCGCGCGATTGCGCAGCATCAGAGGCAAATGCAGCCTTCAAGTGCTTGCCTTTATCCAATTGGCCGCAGCCACTGCGAGGATCCCGGTGAATTCATCTTTCGGCAGGCTATTCGCCGCGCAGCGCCTGGTCCCATCGCCGATCTGACCGATCTTGCGCAAATGCAAATCTCCGTGGGAGCACCCGATTGACAACAGCCCCTTGAAGCCAGCGCCCTTACCGAAGGTGGTCCGACAGGTCCAGCGTAGGTCGGGTCAATGCTGTGGGCTGAGGAAGGCCCTGACCTCTGCCGCGCTGACCGCCGCTGCTTCCTCGTGCGGAAGATGGCCGATGCGCGGAAATATCTTGAGCCTGGAACCGGCAATGCCCGAATTGTACCAGTGCGCGCCGGCAACGGAGATCAGTTTGTCCTCCGCGCCCCACAGGATCAGCGTGGGCGTCCTGATCGCTGCCAAATCGTCAGCCGTGAACGCCTTGCGCGGGGCGGCGAAGCGTTCGGCCGTGGCGGCACGGTTACCCGGATAGCGCAGCAGTTCCCAATAGCGATCGACCACCGCATCGGTGACCACGGCCTGGTTCGAAACGCTTTGCCGGAAGCTGCGTTCAACCAGCCCGCGGGGCGTGATCGAACGCATCAGCAAGTTCACCCCGGGCGTTGCCGCCAGCGTGAAGCCGATATTGCCGCGGCCCTTGCGGCTGGCTGGCTGGGGCGCACCACCCGCGTCAACCAGGATCAGGGCATCAAGATGCTGCGGGTGAACCATCGCATACTTCGCGGCAATCGCCCCGCCCATCGAATTGCCGGCAAGAGCCAAACGCTCGATTCCCAACTTGGCGCGGACCTTCTCGGTCGTCGCGACCATATCCTCAAGCCTGTGCGTCCCCGCCGGATTGGGGCCGGTCAGGCCATGCCCTATCTGGTCAAAGCGGATTACCCGGAACTGGTTTGTGAGTGCCTTGCTCCAGGCATCCCAGGTGTGGAGATCGGCGTTGGAACCGTGGAGCAACATGAGCACCGGTGCACCGCGCGGACCTTCATCGCGCAGGTGAACCGTCAGTCCGCCGCCCAGATCGACAAACTGCGAAGGTGGTCCGCCATATTTGACCTTCATCGTCGCCGGATCACTATCAGGCGTGCGCAGCAGCAGAAACGCCCCGACCAGCACGACGACAATGCCCAGCAGCCACTTGCTCAAACGCTTCACGGCTTCATCTCCCTGATCCACCGCGTGACCGCCGCCTGACCATCAGGATCAATGGTCGAGCGGCCAACTTCCGGCATCGAAATCCCGCCTTCCAGGCTGCCCATGCGATAGAGCATGATCGACTGGTCCGGGTGGCCCGGCAGGACATCGAACTCCAGCCCGCCCGAGCCTCGGCCAGCGGCAACCGGCCGCTTCATCACCCCGAATTTGACCGGGTCCGCCTGCTCCCACCGCAGGTCGAGCCCCGAGTTGGACGCCGAGCCGACCGGATTGTGGCAATGGGCGCAATTGCTATCCAGCCAGCCGCGCGCCACCGGGGCCGCCGCCAGCTTGACGCGGTTCTCCCACAACGGCACACGCGCGGTCACTTTGGGCACGGCATAAAGCCTGCCCGCCTTGTGGAAACTTGCCAGCCAGGCGGCCGAGAGGTTGCGCGCCTTGGGGCCGATCGGCGTGACGGCATCCTTCTGCTGGTGGCATTCCTTGCACTGGTTCTTGTTGGGGATGGCGTAAGAGATCGCCTGCCCCTGGGGCGTGGTCAGCTCCAGCCGGGCTCCGGCCAGGGCCAGCCGGGCCTCGGTCTGTTCGCGGTTCCATTGATAGGGCAGCGCCACCCAGCCATCGGCGCGGTGCAGGAGCACGCGGGTTTCGATCAGGCGGCCATCCAGCTTGAAGGTCTTGATCAGCGCCGCGCCAACCGGAAGGTCAAGCAGGCCATCACCCTGCGCCTTGGCCGTTGTTCCCGCCGGCAGATAGATGAAGCGAAGCTTTTCCGCGCCGTCGGACCATAGCGGGGTCTGGAGGCGATAGGGCGTTACCCCCGGGGCCGGGCGCTGGGCAGCGGCATCGGCGAAGAAACGATAGTCGGCAAGGCTGGCCGGATAGCCAGCCCCCGTTACTGCTTCATCGTTAACCGCCCCGCCCTGCGGCGCGGCAATGGCCATCGCCGCGCCGGCCAGCAAGGCAGCGGCCAGGATCAGCCTCATCGCGCGATCCGGGCTTCCAGTGTGGCAGGAGCACCGACCTTGCCCGGAACAGGCAGGTTCGCGGCGGCTGCGAGTTCAAACGGTGCCGGCTTGGCCTCGGCAGGGCTTGCCCCCTGCTGCGGCAGGTTGAGCGACAGGCCCGGCAACTTCTGTCCGCCGATCAGGGCATCGCTGCCACCCAGGCCATCCCAGATTACTGGCGGCAGCGCACCGCCAAAAGCCGCCTTGAGCTGCTCACCGCCCGGCAGCTGTGGATCATTGCCCCCGCCAATGATCTGGTTCGGACCGACCACAATCCGGCGCGGATAGGGGTTATAGCGGCTGTCCTTGAAGGCATTGGGATAGGCTAGGACCATGACCTGACCAGTCGGGTTGTTGGCCAGCACATTGCCGCGCACCGCCACCAGTTCGTTGGCCATGATCATCACCCCGGTGCCGCGTGGCACCCCGGCAACGATGTTGCCCTTTGGCGCAAAATTGGGGGTATCGTTGTCGATCACCAGGTTGCCTTCAACCACGGTGTTGCCGCCACCCATGACCGGCAGGTTGGGCAGGTCGAACACCAGGATACCGCCCGTATTACGCGTTGCCAGGTTGCCGTGGACAATTGCGTTGCGGCTGTTTTCGATCTCGATCCCGGCCACATTGTATTCCGCCAGCGAATAGCGGACCGTGATGTCCTTGGATTGGCCGACATAGATCCCGGCGTCTGATGCGCCAGAGACTTTGCAGCCATCGATCAACACGCCCGTGCTTTCCACCGGATAGATGCCGTAGGCACCGTTGGTGGTCTTGGCTCCGCCAGTCCAGGTAACGCGGACGCGATAATAGACGATGTTGTCTGCGCCCTTTGACTTGATCCCATCGCCCTTGGTGTTTTCAACCGCGAAATCGCGCAGGGTCACCTCGTCTGACATAACCAGCAGCCCCTCGCCCGCGCCCTTCTGGCCGGTAAAGTCCAGCACGGTGGCTTCCATCCCCGCGCCGCGCACCGTTACGCCTTTAACATCAAGCGAAAGCCCGTCGGTCAGGACAAATCGCCCTGCGCCCAGTTCCACCACGTCGCCCGGTTCGGCCACGATCAGCGCCTCTTGCAGGCGAGCCTGGGCGTTTTCACCGGCGGGAACCGGGATCACCTTGGCATAGGCAGGGGCAGCCAGGGCAAGCGCCGTGGCCGCAGCGATAAGCGTTGTGGACATCCTCATGGGACTGGAGTGTTGAACTGACAGCGGTGTAAGTCAATCCACGCCGCCGCGCGCCACCCAGCAATTAGATCGTCAGCGTTTCTCGCCGGCCAGACCACTGGCGCAGAGCGCGGCGGACGTGGCCGCAACCTTGATCGCTTCGGCATCGCCGACCCGGCGCACGGCCACGGCATAGTCAGCCAGGTTGCGCTTATCCCCCTTCAGCTGCTTGAGTTTTTGCAGCTGGCTGAGCGTCAGCCGGTCAGTCATCCGTTCGGCCATGCAGGCGGAATTGGCTTCGCTGAGCCCGGCGTCGATCATCGCGCTCTTCACCTGACCATAGGCGAGCTTCGATGGCGAGCAGCCCCCAACTGCAAGAAGAACAAGGATACTAAAGTGACGCATGGCCGGGTTCCCTTGTCATCAGCCGGTAGCGCAGACCGCGCAATGCGATCAACGTCATCCAGAAGGCCAGATAGGCCAGCAGCAGCCCCGGCACCAGCAGCGGCACGCCGACGAGCAGCATCGCATCGTTGCTTCCGGGCACCATCGCGCTGCCGGCGCCCAAGAAGAGCCCGCCGAGACCCGATTGCAGCCATTCCCGCACACCACTGGACCGAAGCTGGACCGTGCCGGCAAAGGCCGCGGCGACAATCGATCCACTGATCAGGGCACCCAGGTAAAGCCAGAACCGCATCATATCAAACACGCCCCCGGCTGCGAGCCGCGTCAACCCGCCGGTGTAGGACCAGTCGGCCATCAGCCACAGCAGCAGAGCATTAAGCAGCCCGATCAAGGCCATCCAGGCCGGTGAAGCGCCGGAACGGTCACGCGCCAGCCACCAGGCCACGGCAGCAAGGGCCAGCGCTGCCGCAGCGAAGAGCGGAGAGGTTCGCGGGGCAAGGGTGGCAAGCGGCGCATGCCATTCGCCCCCGTGGAGGACGAGCCGCGCCCCGCAATAAAAACCAGCCAGGGTCGCCAGCCGGTCCAGCCGCCCGCGACCAAGGCTGGCGATGGTCCCCATGGCGCAGCGCCCGTTGAGCGAGGCACCGATCGCCCCAACCACCCCGCCGGCGATGCAGCCCAGACCAATCGCGGCCGTCTGGCGCGGGGCGCTGCCCAAGGCGGCAAGAACGCCCGCCGAAACCATGGCCGCAACCAGGAACCCCGCCAGCCGGTGAGCAGAGCGACTGGCAATGACTTCATCGGCAGCGGATACCGCGCAGGTGCTGCCGCGCTGGTTGGCAATGCCCAGCGCCAGCACCATCAAAACCGCCAGCCAGGCCATGGGCCCTAGTGCGCCAACGCCTTGTTGATGTCTTCGACCATCTTCTTCGCGTCAGCCAGCAGCATCATGGTCTGGTCCATGTAGAACACATCATTGTCGACCCCGGCATAGCCGACGCCGCCCATGGAGCGCTTGATGAAGAAGACCTGCTTGGCCTTGTCGACATCGAACACGGGCATGCCGTAGATGGGCGATGACTTGTCGGTCTTGGCGGCCGGATTGACCACGTCATTGGCACCGATGATGAAAGCCACGTCCGCGGTCGCGAACTCAGAGTTGATGTCCTCCAGCTCGAACACCTCGTCATAGGGGACGTTGGCTTCGGCCAGCAGCACGTTCATGTGGCCGGGCATACGGCCCGCCACCGGGTGGATCGCATACTTCACCTCAACGCCCTTGGCTTTGAGCAGATCGCCCATCTCGCGCAGCGCGTGCTGGGCCTGGGAAACGGCCATGCCGTAACCCGGGATAATGATCACCTTCTCCGCCTCGCCCAGCATATAGGCCGCATCCTCGGCGCTGCCGCGCTTCCATGGACGCTGCTCTTTCGCTTCGCCACTGGCAGCGGAAGCGTCAGCACCAAAACCGCCCGCGATCACGCTCAGGAAGCCGCGGTTCATCGCCTTGCACATGATGTAAGAGAGGATCGCGCCCGAAGAGCCAACCAGCGCCCCGGTGATAATCATTGCGGTGTTGGACAGGGTAAAGCCCATCGCCGCAGCCGCCCACCCCGAGTAGGAGTTGAGCATCGACACGACCACCGGCATATCCGCCCCGCCAATCGGGATGATCAGCAGGAAACCAATGATAAAGGCCAGCGCGGTGAGTGTGGCGATCACCCACAGGCTCTGGTCAGTCATGAAAAAGCCGGTCAGTCCGATGATCGCAATCAGCGTGCCCAGATTGATAACGTGCCGGGCCGGCAACAGGATCGGCGCGCCGCTCATCTTGCCGGCCAGCTTGAGGAAGGCGATGACCGAACCGGAAAAGGTAATCGCGCCAATCGCGATGCCCAGCCCCATTTCGAGCCGCGACACGGCATGGATCGTGCCATCCGCGCCCATGATCCCGAAGGCTTCGGGGTTAAGATAGGCCGCCCAGCCCACCAGCACGGCGGCAAGGCCCACGAGCGAGTGGAAGGCCGCAACCAACTGCGGCATATCGGTCATCGCGATACGGCGGGCAATTATCCAGCCGATGGCGCCACCGATGCCAATCGCGCCGAGGATTTCAGGCAGGCTGGCAATCTCGTGCGTGACCAGCGTGGTCACCACCGCGATCAACATCCCGATCATGCCATAGCGGTTGCCCGCACGGCTGGTGCCCGGGCTGGAGAGGCCGCGCAGGGCAAGAATGAACAGGACGCCCGAGGCCAGATAGGCCAGCATCGCCCAGGCTGGGACCGCAACGTGCTCCATGCTCAGCGATCCTTCTTCTTGTACATGGCCAGCATCCGGGCCGTGACCGCGAAACCGCCGAATATGTTCACGCTGGCCAGAACCACCGCCAGCAGGCCGAGCCACTTGGCCGCCGGGCTCCCCGCCGCCGCGCTCGCGATGAGCGCCCCGACGATGATCACCGAGGAGATCGCATTGGTCACCGCCATCAGCGGCGTGTGCAGCGCGGGCGTGACCGACCAGACGACATAATAGCCCACAAAGCAGGCCATGACGAAGATCGAGAGGATCGAGATGAAGTCCATGTTTAGCTCCGATCGCCCTTCAGAAACGTCTCAACAGCAGTGATAGCCAAAAACACATCGGCTTGAGTCTTGGGTGCTGACGCCCCTAAGCGTTCGCAAATCGCCTGATCCCGAACTGTGCCATTCTTATCTTCCGATCGGACTTGTTGCTGCAAATCAACGATCTCTAGGTCATCCTGAAATGACGACGACTTCACTTCGCCACGAAGGTCGCGAAAAAGATTAACAACCTGCGCTCGTTGATCGGCAGAAGGAGGTGAGCCGCCGATGCTGCATCGAGTGTAAAAGTCGGTAGCCTCTCGAGCCGCACCGTAAACTAAAGCAAAACGAGCGCGATCAATCTTGTCCGGCTTAAACGCAGGACGATTATACCAACACCAGAGGGTGAAGACGCCGATGAAAATGGCTGTCTGCCACGCGCGGCTCACCCTAACAGCCTTTCATTGACGACCTTGCCGCCTTGCGTCAGCCGCACGGCATTGCCGATCTCCTCATCCAGCACCGGCCGGCCGGCTTCCTTGTCCCAGAAGGCGGAAAGGAAGTTGTAGAGGTTGCGGGCAAACAGCGCCGAGGCATCGGCCGGGAGTTTGGCCGGGGTGTTGGCATAGCCGAGGATCTTGACCCCGTGGCGGACCACAACTTCGTCCGGCTTGCTGCCTTCAACGTTCCCGCCCTGCGCCACGGCAAGGTCAAAAATGACCGATCCCGGCTTCATGCTGGCGATCTGGGCATCGGAAATCAAACGGGGCGCAGACCGGCCCGGGATCAGCGCCGTGGTGATGACGATGTCCTGCTTGGCAATGTGGCTGGAAACCAGCTCGGCCTGGGCCTTCTGGTATTCTTCTGACATTTCGGTGGCATAGCCGCCCGCGCCCTCGCCCTCGATCCCCGCAACGCTTTCGACGAAGATCGGCTTGGCACCCAGCGAGAGAATCTGTTCCTTGGTGGCCGAGCGGACGTCGGTTGCCGAAACCTGCGCACCCAGCCGGCGGGCCGTGGCAATCGCCTGAAGCCCGGCAACGCCCACGCCCATGACAAAGCACTTGGCGGCGGAAATCGTGCCCGCCGCCGTCATCATCATCGGGAAAGCGCGACCATAGAGGTTGGCCGCTTCGATCACCGCCTTGTAACCCGCCAGGTTTGATTGGCTGGAGAGGATATCCATCGACTGCGCGCGGGTAATGCGCGGCATGAATTCCATCGCCAGCGCTTCAAACCCGCCCTTGGCGTAATCTTCGACGCGCGCGCGCTGTCCGAATGGATCGAGCCCGGCCACGATCCACGCGCCGGCGTTCGCGCCCTTCAGCGCCTTGGGATCGGGGCCCTGGACGCCCAGGACAATGTCCGCACCCTTGGCTGCATCCTTGATCACTTCCGCGCCTGCGGCGGCATAGTCGGCATCGGCAATCGAAGCCGTTTCACCAGCCCCGGCTTCGACTGCGACAGTCGCGCCCAGGGCAATGAACTTCTTTACCGTTTCCGGCGTGGCCGAGACCCGGGTTTCCCCGCTCGCGCGTTCCTTGAGGACGGCGATCCGCAGGCTGGCGCTCACCGCGTTAGCGCGTGATCAGCGCGATGACGATGGCGGCAACAACGACCACCACGACGCTGCCGTACTTCACCAGACCGATAAAACCACCGTAGGTTTCGTTGGCCGCCTTCATATCGTTACCTGAAGCCATAATCCCGTTCCTGATTGGCAAGTTGTTGTTTCGTGGCCCCGTCTATCGCCGCCCACGCCCACACTCAAGAGGAACAGCCCCGAAACTTGGGCCAATTCGCAGGCTTAATCGCCTCTTTACTCCCTTGCGCTATCCAACCGCCAAGCAAATTGGGGAAGAATCACAAAGTCATGGCGGATTTCGAACAGCAAACACTGATGCTGATCGACGATGAGCCGGCGCAGAGCCGGCTGATCACCGCATTGGCCGGGCGCGAAGGCTGGCGGACGCTGGTCGTGCGCGATTCAGAAACTGCCATTGCCACGCTTGGTACCCGTCAGGGCATGCAACTGGGCGCGATCATACTGGACCAATGGGTCCCGGGCGACGAAGCCTGCACCTTGATAGCCGAGCTCAAGGCCCGGCGGCCCGCCTTACCGATTCTGATGCTGACCGCTTCCGCTTCACCCTTGCTGGCCGTTGAGGCGATGCGCGCGGGGGCCACCGACTATCTGGTCAAGCCGGTCTCACCCGAACGGCTGATGCAGGCTCTGCGTATGGCAACGACGCGCGAAGCCCCGCGTGATGAACTGATGCCGCTGACCGAAAAGCTGCCGTCGAAGCCCGATTTTGATGCGATGATCGGCGCTTCGCCCACTTTTCGCAGCGCCCTGGCCATCGCCGCCAAGGCCGCGCGCGGGCATGGTCCGGTCTTGATCGAGGGTGAAAGCGGTACCGGCAAGGAAATGCTGATCCGGGCCATGCAGGCCGCTAGCCCGCGGGCCAAGGCTCCATTCCGGCTCATCAACATTGGCGCCATTCCCTCCAATTCGGTCGAATCTGCGCTGTTCGGGCACGAAAAGGGCGCCTTCCCGGGGGCATTCGATCGCCATATCGGGGCGCTCCAGCACGCCGATGGCGGCACCCTGGCGCTGGATGAGATCGATCGCCTACCCCCAGCCGTGCAGCAACGTCTGCTCGAATCGCTCCAGCTCGGCCAGGTCCGCCCAATCGGCGCCCGCCACTCGTTCCGGATCGATGTTCGGCTGATCTCGGCCAGCAACCTGCCGTTGAAGGACATGGTAGCCGAAGGACATTTCCTGCCAGAATTGCACCAGGCGATTTCAGGAATTGCGGTCCAGCTGCCGGCTCTGCGCGATCGTCTGGGCGATATTCCGGCATTGGCCCGCCATTTTCTGGCCCGGATCGGCGAGCAACCGGGCCTGCGCGGGATCGGCATTACGGATAGTGCCTTGGCGCTGCTGAGCGCTTACGACTGGCCGGGCAATGTCCGTCAGCTTCAGGCCGTGCTGTTCCGCGCGGCCGTGTTATGCGATGGCGATGCACTGACGGCTGATGATTTTCCGCAATTGGCCAACCTGCTGGGCGAACCGGCTAATGGCAGCCTGCACCATCACGAGGCAATCGGCGTCACGCTTTACACGCCGGATGGCAACCTGCGCCCACTGGAAGAGATCGAGGCCGACGTCATCCGCCTGGCCATCGGCCACTATCGCGGCCGAATGACTGAAGTCGCGCGGCGGCTGGGGATTGGCCGTTCTACGCTTTACCGAAAGCTTTCCGATCTCGGGATCGAAAACGTCGCCTAATTGGCAAGCTGGCTGAAGTCGGTCAGCGCCGCATCGCGCAGCCCCCGCCAAACTCGCAAGGCCTGAACGGTTTCCGCCACATCGTGGACGCGGAGCAACTGGACCCCGGCCTCCAGCGCCTTGGCCGCCAGCATGATCGAGCCTCCAAGCCGCTGATGCGCTGGCGCTTCACCCGAAAGCGCACCGATCATCCGCTTGCGGCTTGCGCCAACCAGCAATGGTTGGCCCAGCGCATGGAACAGCGGCAGCGCGTTAAGCAGCGCAAGGTTGTCCGCCACCGACTTGCCAAAGCCGATGCCCGGATCGAGCACGATCTTGGCCCGCGGTATACCGGCCGCAATGGCGGCATCGCGCCGCGCGGCGAGCCAGTCGAACACGTCGAGCACCACATCGCGGTAAGTGCCATCACCGTGAAGGTCATCGCCCGCACCCGGCGCGTGCATCAGCACGACCGGTGCGCCAGAGCGAGCGGCAAAGTCCAGGCTGCGCGGGTCATGGCGCATGGCGGAAACGTCGTTGAGGATATGCGCGCCTGCGGCCAGCGCAGCTTCCATCACTGCGGGACGGCGGCTATCGACGGAAATGGCGGCACCCGATCCGGCCAGCCGCTCGATCATCGGCACAACGCGCTTCAGCTCATCGCCTTCCCAGACCGCGGCCGCGCCGGGACGGGTGCTTTCCCCACCGATATCAATGATCGCCGCCCCCGCTTCCAGCATGGACGAGGCATGGGCTGCGGCGATTTCCGGATCGTCCATGAACTGGCCGCCATCGGAAAAGCTGTCAGGCGTGATGTTGAGAATCCCCATGACCTGCGGCTGGTCAAGCCGAATGGTCCGCGCCCCGCATTCCAGTGGCGCATGGTTGCGTTGGAGGTTCTCGAACTGCGTCTGAAGTTCAGGCGACAAATCGGACAGGACTGCGCGCAGTTCCGCCGCTGAATAGAGCTCTCGCTCAGTGATCCTGCCGCCTTCGCGGGCAATCACGGCGAACCGGCTGGCATAGGTCAGGCCGCCGGCCAGGCGGATGGCCCCGCCCTCCTCGCTCTGCGGCGATTCCGCGAGGGCGATGGGGCGGAGATAATGCCTGGTGGTCAATCTTCCGTCGCCAACAAGTAAAGCTGCCGGATCGCATCGAGCGGCTTCAATTCGCCTTCATGCTCGATGTGCCAGAAGGTCCAGCCATTGCAGCTGGGCGCGCCCTGCAGTTTGGCGCCCAGGCCGTGGATCGAACCGGTTTCGGCGTCTGAAACCAGCGAGCCATCGGCACGCACCGTGGCGGTAAGCTTGCGCTTCTTGTCGAAAATCTTGGTACCGGCGGCAATGAAGCCGGTTTCCACCAAGGTGCCAAAGGCCACCTTCGGCGCGGCCTTGGGGCTTTGCATCGTGGTGATCGCGGATTCGTCGAGCGGCAAGGCCAGCTCGATCCGTTCCAGCGCCGCCTCGCGGTAGTCGCTCTCGCGCTCACAACCGATCCATTCGCGGCCAAGGCGCTTGGCCACGGCGCCAGTCGTGCCGGTGCCGAAGAAGGGATCGAGCACGACGTCACCCTTGTTGGTTGTCGCCAGCATGACGCGATAGAGCAGCGCTTCGGGCTTCTGCGTCGGGTGGACCTTGTGCCCCCCCTTCTTAAGCCGTTCCTGTCCGCCACAGATCGGCAGAACCCAGTCAGAACGCATCTGCAGCTCGTCATTCAGGGTCTTCATCGCGCGATAGTTGAAGGTGTACTTCGCCTTTTCCCCCATCGAGCACCAGATCAGCGTCTCGTGCGCGTTGGTAAAGCGGGTTCCCTTAAAGTTCGGCATCGGGTTGGCCTTGCGCCAGACGATGTCGTTGAGGATCCAGAAGCCCATGTCCTGCAGCATCGCGCCCAGGCGGAAGATGTTGTGGTAGGAACCGATCACCCACAGCGAACCATTGGGCTTGAGCAGCCGGCGCGCCTCGGTCAGCCATTCACGGCTGAACTTGTCATAAGCGGCAAAGCTGTCGAACTGGTCCCAGTGATCGGTCACGGCATCGACGTGGCTGCCATCGGGGCGCGACAGGTCCCCGCCCAGCTGCAGGTTATAGGGCGGATCGGCAAAGATCATGTCGATCGAGGCATCGGGCAGGCTGCGCATCGCCTCGATGCAATCGCCATCGAGGATCCGACCGACCGGAAGGTCCGGCCGAACCACCTCGCGCACGGCCTTCAACCGCGCCTTTTCACCCACCAGCATCTGGCCCATGACATTCCCTGAAAACTGCAAAACTTATCCACAGGGTGAGTCATCCGGAGTCCCGCGTCAAGGGGCGACTCCGCAGGAATCCTTTCGATTCAGCGTGATTCCAAGACGGAACACAACGAGTCCGGCACAGCATCTAGAGTCTCGCGATTCACCCGGGACTCAATATCTGGTGGGTGTGTCCCTGCGGACTCGCCCCAAAATTTTTATGCTCAGAGCAGTACCAACTGGGCCACCGGGGCAAAACTGCGCCGATGGAGCGGACTTGGGCCATGTTCGCGCAGCGCGGCAAGATGCTGGACCGTGCCATAGCCCATGTTGGACTCCCACCCGTAATGCGGGTGCGCCCGGGCATATTCGCGCATCAATCGGTCTCGGTGCTCCTTGGCCAGGATCGAGGCCGCCGAAATGCAAGGCTCCAGACCATCTCCGCCAACAATCGCGCGGGCCGGCCAGCGCCAATCGGGATGGCGCCCTGCCGGGGTCATGTTGCCGTCGATCAGTACTTCATCCGGTTCCAGAGCCAGGGCCGCGACGGCGCGGGTCATGGCCAGCATGGTTGCGGCGAAGATATTGATCCGGTCAATCTCCTCAGCATCAACCACGCCCAGCGCCCAGTGGCAGCTGGCCTTGATCTGCGGCTCCAGCACAGCCCGTCGCTTGGCCGATAGCTTTTTGGAATCGTCGAGCCCGCCGGGGGCATCGGGCCCCAGGACGCAGGCCGCCGCCACGACCGGCCCGGCCAAAGGACCGCGCCCGGCCTCGTCCACGCCGATCACCACCCGGCCTTTGGTCCCCTTGGCAAAGAGCAACGCCGCTTCCATCTATCCAGCTATGACCAGAACCATCATCCGCACCTTTTTCCCCCTCGCCGTCTTCCTCGCAAGCTGCAGCCCGTCGGTTGCTGGGGATACCCCCAAGCCAATGGCCGCCGAGACCAAGGGCACCCTTACCGTTACCCCGCTGGCGACCCTCGACGCGCCCTGGGCGATTGCCGTGTTGCCACGCGGCGGCGTGCTGGTGACCGAAAAGGCCGGCAAGCTCAAACTGATTGACGGCTCAATCAAGGAAGTTGCGGGCGTTCCCACCGTTGATTTTGGTGGTCAGGGCGGACTTGGCGATGTCGTCCTTGGCCCCGATTACGCCAAGACCGGCATGATCTACCTGTCCTGGGCCGAAGCCGGTGAAAACGACACTCGCGGCGCGGCGATTGGCCGGGCGAAGCTGGTGCTGGGCGATAGCCCGCGGCTGGAAGGGCTGGAGGTGATCTGGCGCCAGAGCCCCAAAGTTACCGGACGCGGCCATTATTCCCACCGCATTGCCTTCTCGCCCGATGGCAAGCTGATGTTCGTCGCTTCGGGTGAGCGGCAAAAGATGGACCCGGCGCAGGACCTTTCGGTCAACCTGGGCAAGGTTCTGCGGCTGCTGCCCGATGGCACGCCGGCGCCGGGCAATCCCTTTGCCGAAAAGGGCGGTGTCAGTACCCAGATCTGGTCCTATGGCCACCGCAACATCCTGGGGCTGGCCTTCGATCCGCAAGGCCGGCTGTGGGACCTTGAGCATGGCCCCGCCGGAGGCGATGAACTCAATCTGGTCGAACCCGGCAAGAACTATGGCTGGCCGATCGTGTCCGAAGGCGATCACTATGATGGCCGCGACATTCCGCCGCACAGCACCCGTCCAGAATTGACGCCCCCCAGCATCAGCTGGACGCCAGTGATCGCGCCGGGCGACATGCTGTTTTATCGCGGCAAGGCCTTCCGCGACTGGCGTGGGCAATTGCTTATCGCGGGATTGGCTTCGAAGGGCCTGGTGCGGGTGACGATTGATGGCACCAAGGTGACCGAAGCCGGGCGCTATCCGCTCGACAAGCGCATCCGGGACGTGGCCGAAGCCAACGATGGCAGCCTGTTGGTGATCGAGGACGGCAAGGAAGGCCGTCTGCTCAGGCTGACGCCAGCCAAATAGGACTAGACCCGAATTCCATCGACAAGCGCGCGTCTGCGCCTTAGGGGCGCGCGCCTATGGCAGACGGTCCCACCCTAATCCCGCTCGATAACGTTGATCCCGCGCTGGTCGAGGGTCTGCTTGACCGCGCCTTTGAACCGGGCCGGCACAAACGCACCGCTTACCAGGTGCGCGAAGGCACCGATTGGCTGCCGGGCCTGTCCTTTGCGGCGATTGATGCCGATGAACACCTGGTGGGTACGATCCAGTGCTGGCCGGTTGCGCTGACTGCCCCTGACGGGCGCCGCCACCCGATGATCATGGTCGGGCCAGTTGCGGTCGAACCCAGCGTTCAGGGCCTTGGCTATGGCCAGGCGCTGATGACCGCGAGCATTGCCGCGCTTTCCCCGCAGGCCCCCTTGCCGCAGGTGATGATCGGTGATCCCGAATATTATGGCCGGTTCTGGGGCTTTACCAACGCCCATACCGGCGGGTGGGACCTGCCGGGTCCGTTTGAGCGGCATCGCCTGCTCGCCCGTTGCGATAATCCGGCAGTCCTCCCCGCCGAAGGCATGCTGGGCCCTTGGCGCGGGTAAGCTGATCTGGCATCCCAGCGCCGATGCCCTACGAACCCCTGCCCGACCTTGCGACCCTGAGCCTGGCTGAAATCGCCACGCTCAATGCCGAGCGCAAGCTGCCGCCGGTCACGCAGTGGAACCCCCAAGCCAGCAGCGACAGCCTGATGACCATCAAGGCCGATGGCCGCTGGTTCCACGATGGCGGAGAAATCCGCCGCCCGGCGATGATCCGCGCCTTTGCCGGATTGTTGCGGCGCGAGGAGGACGGCAGTTATTGGCTGGTCACCCCGGTCGAAAAGCAAGCGATCAAGGTTGAGGACGCCGCCTTCATCGCCACCGACGTCGTCGCCCAGGATGGATCGCTGGCCTTTCGGCTGAACACCGATGAGATCGTAATTGCCGGGACAGACCATCCCCTCATTGCCCGCGGCGATGCAGAGCTTCCGGCGATCTACCTTGCCGTGCGCAACGGCTGCGAGGCGCGGATCAACCGCAGCACCTGGCTGCAGCTAGTCGATCTCGCCGATCACGACCTTTGCGTGGCCAGCCAGGGTAAGCACTTTTCGCTGGTGCCGGCATGAGCGAACTGGTGGCGCGGCTGCGCCGGTTGCACGCAGACGGCCATGCCCAGGCAATGGACAACCTGCTCTCTGACGAGCGACACGACGGCGCATTTCGTCCGGCAGCGGTCCTTGCCGCGATCACCGAACGCGAACGCCCCGGCTTCCTGCTGATCCACCGTCCGTCGAACATGCGTTCGCATCCTGGGCAGATCGCCTTTCCGGGCGGCAAGATCGATCCCGGAGAAACTCCGGTCGAGGCGGCCTTGCGCGAAGCCTGGGAGGAACTGGGCATCCATGAGCGTGACGTGACCGTGATCGGCACGAGCGACACCTATCGCACCGGCACCGGCTATGAAGTGACCCCGGTGATCGCAGTTGTCCCGGCCGACCTTGAACTCAATCCCAGTCCGACCGAAGTCGCCCAGTGGTTCGAGGCACCGGTCGATTTCGTGTTCAACCAAAGCAACCAGGTCGAGCAATCGGCATTTTGGCAAGGCGCGGAAAGGCGCTACATCGAAATCATGTGGCAGCAGCATCGGATCTGGGGCGTGACAGCGGCGATCATCCATAACCTTTCACGGCGGATCGCCTGGTGAGCACCACCCTGCCCCTGACCGACTGGACCCGGCGCGATGACCTTGCCAGGCTGGTGGCGGCACTTGGCGCCGGCAATGCCCGCTATGTCGGCGGCGCAGTGCGTGACACCCTGCTGGCCATTCCGGTCAAGGATGTGGACATCGCCACCCCGCTTGAACCGCAGGCGGTGATGCAGCGGATGAAGGACGCCGGTATCCAGGCCGTTCCCACCGGGATCGAACACGGCACGGTTACCGCCGTTCTCCCGCTCGGCCCGGTCGAGATCACCACCCTGCGTCATGACGTCAGCACCGATGGCCGCCGCGCGACTGTAGCCTTCGCCAGCGATTGGCAGGATGATGCCGCGCGGCGCGATTTCACGATCAACGCGCTCTATGCCGATCCGGCGAATGGCGAGATTTTCGATTGGTTCGGCGGGCTTGATGACCTTGCCGCCCGGCGGGTTCGCTTCATTGGCGATCCACACCAGCGCATCCGCGAGGATCACTTGCGAATCCTGCGCTATTTCCGCTTCCAGGCGCGTTTTGGTTCAGTGCCCGCCGATGCCCCCTCGGAAAGCGCCTGCGCCGAACTGGCGGCAACGCTGAAGGGCCTCTCGCGTGAGCGGGTTGGCATGGAAATGATGAACCTCCTCTCGCTGGCCGATCCCGCTCCAACCGTGGCTCGAATGGCCGAACTTGGTGTGCTGGAAGTGGTCCTGCCCGAGGCTGACGTCGCCGCGCTGGCCGCGCTCGTTGCCGAGGAATCGCGCCAGCAGATCGCCCCCGATGCCCTGCGCCGCCTGGCGGCACTGCTTCCGGCTGATGTCCAGCTGGCCGAGGCCGTGGCCAGCCGGTTCCGCCTGTCCGGCGCCCAGAAAAAGCGGCTGGCGCTGGCCGCGGCCCGCGATGGGGCCGAGCGCGATGCCCGCCCGCTGGCCTATCGACTGGGCCGTGATTGCGCGCTTGACCGGCTGCTGATTGCCGGAGCCGATGCCGCAGCGCTGGACGGCTGGGTCATTCCCGAATTCCCGCTGAAGGGTGGCGAGATTGTCGCCCGCGGGATCAAGGCCGGACCCGAAGTGGCGCGGGTGCTGCGTCAGGTAGAAAGCGGCTGGATTGCCGCCGGATTTGCCGATGCCGTGATCCCTGCCCTGCTCGATGCGGAGCTTAGCGAACGGGCGTAAAGCCTGGCCCGGCCTGGTCAGGCCGGATCAGAACTTGTTATCGCGCGGGAACCCGTTGGGTGGCAGCCGCCCGGCCGCGCCGCGTGCAACCTTCCACAGGCGCATGTCGCTTTCGGTGCGGGTCCGCCCGGTATCGCCGCCCATCCGCCAGGACAGGCCTTCGTCCAGCTTTAGCGTGGTTGCATCGGCCAGCCCGCCATCGCGATAGCGTTGCAGGGTAACGCCCTGCCCCTTGGCAAGAATCGGCAGTTCCTCGAGGCTGAAGATCACCAGTTTGCGGTTATCGCCAACGACGGCAATATGATCGTGCTCCGGCGGGATTTCGCGCACCACCGTCAGCTTGACGCCCGGCTTGGTGTTCATCACCCCGCGGCCCTTGCGGGTTTCGGCCAGCAGTTCATCGGCCTCTGCCGCAAAGCCGCGGCCGGCATTGCTGGCCAGCAGCAGCTGCGCCTTGGGCTTGTAGACCAGCAGTCCCACGATTTCCGCCCCGGCATCGATATCGATCATCGTGCGGATCGGTTCGCCAAAGCCGCGCGCCGAAGGCAGCTTGTCGCAACCCAGCGTATAGAACCGGCCGTTGTCACAGGCTACCAGCAGCTTGTCGGTGGTCTGGGCGTGGATCGCAAAGGCCGGGCCATCGCCTTCCTTGAACTTGAATTCCTTATCGAGCGCCTCGTGTCCGCTGGCGCCGCGGATCCAGCCCTTGGCCGACAGGATCACCGTGACCGGCGCCTTCTCGATCATCGCATCCATCGAGAATTCAACTGTCGGCGCGGCTTCGGCAACGGTGGTCCGGCGGCGGCCAAGCACCGTGTCCTCGGCATAGTCCTTGCGCAGGGTGGCAAGGTCACGCTTCAGCCGGGTGCGCTGGCGAGCAGGACTTTCGAGCAGCTTTTCCAGCTCATCCTTTTCAGCCAGCAGGTCATCCCGCTCGCGCCGCAGCTCCATTTCCTCAAGCTTGCGCAAGCTGCGCAGCCGCATGTTGAGGATCGCCTCAGCCTGGCGGTCGGTCAGCTGGAATTCGGCAATCATGACCGGCTTGGGTTCATCCTCGGTGCGGATGATCTCGATGATCCGGTCAAGGTTGAGGTAGGCGATGATATAGCCATCGAGCAGCTCAAGCCGGTCGGCAATCTTGGCCAGTCGGTGCTCGCTGCGGCGAACCAGGATATCAATCTGGCTCTTGACCCATTCCTGCAGCACCAGCTTCAGGCTGAGCACGCCCGGCGTGCGGCTGGCGTCCAGAACGTTCAGGTTCAGGCCAAACCGGGTTTCCAGATCGGTCAGCTTGAACAGCGATTCCTTAAGCAGTTCGGGGTCGACGTTGCGGCTCTTGGGCACGAAGACTAGCCGGATCTGCTCATCCGATTCATCGCGGATGTCTTCGAGTATTGGCAACTTCTTGTCGGCGATCAGCTGGGCAACCTGCTCGATCAGCTTGCCCTTCTGGAGCATGTACGGAATTTCGGTAACAACCAGCTGCCAGGCGCCGCCGCCCAGCTTTTCGATCCCGGTTTCTTCCCACGATCCATCCGCAGCCCGGCCGGTCGAGAACCGCCCGCGCACGCGCAAGGCTCCGCGGCCGGTTTCGTAGGCCTTCGAGATAACCTCGCGGCTTTCGGCAACGATTCCGCCAGTAGCGAAGTCCGGCCCCTGGAACAGGTCCATCAGCTGGGCGTGTTCCGCATGGGGATTGTCGATCAACAGCAGCGTGGCGTCGATGATTTCCGCAACGTTGTGGCTGGGAATGTTGGTCGCCATGCCCACCGCGATCCCACTCGATCCGTTCGCCAGCAGGTTGGGGAACAGGCCGGGGAAAATCTCGGGCTCTTCTTCTTCCCCGTTGTAGGTCGGGATGAAGTTGACCGTGCCTTCGTCCAGCCCCGCCATCAGCTGGATCGCAGTCTTGGTCAGCCGGGCCTCGGTATAACGATAGGCGGCGGCATTATCGCCATCGATGTTGCCGAAGTTGCCCTGGCCATCGACCAGCGGATAACGCAGCGAGAAATCCTGCGCGAGCCGGACCATCGCATCATAGACCGACTGGTCACCATGCGGGTGATACTTACCGATCACGTCACCGACGACACGGGCTGATTTCTTGTAGGCGTCGTTCGGATTGAGCTTGAGCTGGCGCATCGCCCACAGCAGGCGGCGATGGACCGGCTTCAGCCCGTCGCGCAGATCGGGCAGTGACCGCGCGGTAATCGTGGACAGCGCATAGACGAGATAACGCTCGCTGAGCGCGGCATCGAACGGCGCGTCAACAATAGCGTCAAACGGATCGGGTTCGGTCGTATCGGTCGTCATTGATCCAGCGCCCTAGCAGGCGCGCAAATCCACCGCCAAGGGTCAGCGGCGTTGCATGTTGCGGCTTTCCCCCGGAATCCGCACCTCAAGCCCATCCAGTGCTGCTGTCAGGGTGATCTGGCAGGCCAGCCGGCTGGTGCGGGTCACCCCAGCGGCCAAATCGAGCATGTCTTCTTCGTCATCGCTGGCGGGGGGCAGCTTGTCGAACCAGTCCTTGCCAACAATCACGTGGCAGGTGGAACAAGCCATCTGCCCCTCGCAGGTGCCCTCCAGCGGCATGTCCGCGATTTGCGCCACATCGAGCAAGCTATCGCCATCAGCCGCTTCGGCGGCGATGCGCTCGCCATTGGCGGTGATAAAGGTGATCCTGAGCACGTCTAAACTCCCTGGGCCGCGGCGGCGGCTTCGAGCGCCCGGCAAGCCGTTTCCACTTCTTGGTGCGTGGTATAGCGGCCAAAGCCAAGCCGGATCGAATTGCGCGCCTGGACCGGCTCCAGCCCGATTGCGGTAAGCACCCGGCTGGGGGCACCGGTGCCGCTGCCGCAGGCCGAGCCTGCGGAAAAGGCAAGATCGCGGCAATCGCTGAGCAGGCGCGGAAAATTCAGCCCATCCAGCCGGAGGTTGAGATTGCCGGGCCAGCGTGCAGCCTCACTCCCGTTCACCGTCCAGCGGGACAGCGTCGACCGGGCGAGCGCAGCCAGCCCGGAAAGGTGCTGGAAATCCTGCTCCATCCGCGCCAGGGCTAGCGCCGCGGCCGCCCCGAAACCAGCGCAGAGCGCGGGGCTAAGCGTGCCGGAACGCAAGCCGCTCTCCTGCCCGCCGCCCGCGATCAGGGGGCCGATCTTGACCCCGTCACGCACCCACAAGGCGCCGATGCCCTTGGGTCCGTAAAGCTTGTGCGCGGTGATTGCGATCAGGTCTGCACCTTGCGGCGGCGCCAATTTGCCCGCCCCCTGCACCGCATCGCACAGGAACAGCGCCCCGGCCTCGTGCGCCCGCTCGGCCAGGCGCTCGACGGGCTGGATCGTGCCAATCTCGTTGTTGACCTGCATGACTGCGACCAGACCGAGCCCTTCGGGCAGCGCGACCTCCGGATCGAGCAGGCCTTCCGCGCTGACCGGCAGCTCGTGGACTGGCTCTCCGCTGGCGATCGCGGCGTTCACAACGGCCGAATGCTCAATGGCCGAATAGGCGATCGGACCGCGCGGAACCGAGCGCAATGCCTGATTCAGAGCCTCGGTCGCCCCGCTGGTAAAAATGACCCGCCCACCCTTGGGCAGCAGTTCTGCCACCTGTTCGCGCGCCAGCTCAACCGCCGCGGCAGCAGCTCGTCCGGCCCGGTGCATCGAGTGCGGATTGGCAAAGCCCATGCTGTCCGGACCGGACAGCCACGGCAGCATGGCCTCCAGGGCCTCTGGAGCGAGCGGCGTGGTGGCCTGGTGGTCAAGATAGATGGTTTTGCCAGTCATGGTTCGGAAAAGTTGCTTTTCGAAGGTCCGTTTCTATATAGCGCCTCTCTCCCGATCATAGCCCCATCTGGTCCGGTGCGCCGTTTTCTCCGGCGATCGCAGGTGGCGCCAGGCAGAAGCAGGTGCAGTTCCATGCCGTCAGTCATCTTCCCCGGCCCCGAAGGGCGCCTTGAAGGCCGTTTCCAGCCCGCCACCCGCCCGCGCGCTCCGGTCGCCATGATCCTGCATCCGCATCCGCAGGCTGGCGGGACAATGAACGATCGCATCACCATGGCGATGTACAAGACGTTTCAGGCGCGCGGTTTTGCCACCCTGCGCTTCAACTTCCGCGGCGTTGGCCGCAGTCAGGGCAGCTTTGACAACGGCATTGGCGAATTGAGCGATGCCGCCGCCGCGCTTGACTGGGTGCAGTCGATCCATCCCGAAGCCAGCACCACCTGGATCGCGGGTTACAGCTTTGGCGCGCTGATCGGCATGCAACTGCTGATGCGCCGTCCGGAAATCCGCGGCTTCATTTCGGTCGCCCCGCCGGCCAACATGTATGATTTCAGCTTCCTGGCTCCCTGCCCGGCATCGGGTATCATCATCCAGGGCGCGCAGGACACGGTGGTAACGCCGGGCGCGGTGCAGAAACTGGTCGACAAGCTGCGCACCCAGAAGCACATCACGATCCATCACGACGAAGTGCCGCGGGCCAACCATTTCTTTGAAAATGAGCTCGACGACATGATGCGCGCGGTCGACAATTACCTCGACATGCGCCTCGCGCCGGATTGCCCGATCCGCTGATTGGTCAGGCGGGCGTTTGGTCCGAGCGAACGACCGGCGCTTCGCCGTTGTCGTAAGGCACCGTCCAGATGGCAACGTTGATCCCGGCTACCAATGCCAGGATTACGAGCAACACCGCCTTGCGGCGCTCGCCGCGCCGCCATTGCAGTACGGCCCCAGCCAGCATCAACAGGACAGCGAGCGTCAGCAGCGAAAGTACGGTCGTGATCATGCCGCGTTGCTCGGCGATTCAAACCACAGCGTCAAGCGGGTTGCTCTCTTCATCCAGGCCAAGCAGTCGCCCCAGTTCGGCCAGCCACTCAGGCGAGGAGAGCCGCCCGCCGCGGGCTGCCAAATAGCCGGCGGCAAGCGTAGCCAGCAACGGCACGGTCTGCGCCACGATATCCCGATCGACCCCGCTCTGGTTGGCCGCCGCAGCAATGGCTTGCTTGGCCCCCGCCTCAGAGCCGAAAAGCGCCGCGACCAGCTCCGTTCCAGCAGATCGGTCTGTTGCCGATGGCACGAAATCGTCTTGCAATAGACGACCCGCCAGTGGTGCTGCGTCCAGCAATTCCAGCATCTTGTGCAGGTCCGCCACACCGGCGCCAAAATCCCGGGCCTGTTCAACCCTGCGTCGGAAACCGCCCCGCACCAGAGGCATCAATGCGGTGGCCACCCCAAGTGCAACGCTGGGCGCGACGGCCAGTTGACGTGAAATCGCCACCAATCCGCCGCTGCGGCGCAACACGTCGAGCAGACCCTGATCAGGCATCGCAAGCTCTCCTTGGCATCGTTGTTTTGCACCAGGCTGCGCCCCAGGGTGCGCGCAGGCTAACCGTGTTTCAAAGCGGCCGCCAGCCGTTACGCGTAATCCACGATATAATTCGGCCGGATTTGACACGGCAATCGCGGCAAAGCACCATTATGCCATGCAAACTCTCTCGTTTTCGCGCCGCCACGCTCTTGGCCTGCTTGGCGCCACCGCCGCTGCTTCAACCCTGCCTGGGTGCGCCAACCGCCTCGCCGCGGCCGCCACTCCGAACAGCGCGGCAGCACTGCTGGAATCGCTGGCCTGGGAATTGATTGAGCAGAACCCGGAAGCGGCCACCTCGCTTGGCATCGATACGGGCGATCATGCCAACCTGCGCGGCAAGCTGGGCGATCGTTCCGTCGCTGGCCAGAAAGCCATGGCAGACGTTCTCAAGCGCGGTTTGGCGAAAGCAGAGGCGATCAATGCCGAAGCACTTGATCCCGATACCCGCACCAGCCTGGCGGTCGTGCGCTCTGCCTTCCGCACCTCGCTCAGGGGCTTGGCCCTGCCCTATGGCGATGTTGCCGTTGGCGGCTGGCGCAACACGCCATACGTCGTGATCCAGAACGTCGGGGGCTATCTCGACATCCCGCGCTTCCTCGACAGCGACCACCCGGTCCGCAATTCGACCGACGCCGAGGCCTATCTTGCGCGCCTGGGAGCATTTCCGGCGGTGCTCGAAGGTGAACTGGACCGGATCCAGGCGGCCCGCGGCATGGGCCTGGTCCCGCCCTCGTTCCTACTCGACAAGGCCATTCGGCAAATGGAAACGCAGCTGGCCAGCCTGCGCGACGGCGGCGACCTGACCCGTTCGCTGGCACGGCGCACAGCGACCATTCCCGGCAGCTGGGAAGCCCGGGCGAAAGCATTGTCGACAGGCCCGGTCGCTGCAGCGCTTGAGCGCCAGCTGGCCGAACTGAAACTGCAGCGCACCATGGCAACCAGCGACGCCGGCCTGTGGGCCCGTCCACATGGCGACGAATGGTATGCCTGGGGCCTTTCCGCCAGCACGACGACCAGCCGCTCCCCCGCGGAAGTGCACCAGATCGGGCTCGAACAGCTTGCCCTGCTCCACGGCCGGATGGATCCAATCCTGCGCTCGCTGGGCTATACCAATGGCACCGTGGGTGAACGGATGACCGCCTTGGGCAAGGATCCGCGCTTCACTTTCCCTGACGATGACAAGGGCCGCGCCGAAATCATCGCGCTGATGCAGTCCAAGGTGGATTACATGCGTGCCCAGGCGCCGCGTGCCTTCGGCCACCCAGTCAAAGGCAATCTGGAAATCCGCCGCCTGCCCCCCGCCGAGGAAGCTGGCGCACCGGGCGCCTATGGCGGCGCGGGCTCAATCGATGGATCGATTCCCGGCAAGATCTGGATCAACCTTCGCACGACCGAACTGCACAACCGCTACAGCCTGCCAACCCTGGCCTTCCACGAAGGGATCTTTGGGCATGTCTGGCAGGGTGAATATGCCAACCGCCTGCCGCTGATCCGAACGCTGCTGGCCTTCAACGCCTATTCCGAAGGCTGGGCGCTTTATGCCGAAACGCTGGGCGACGAACTGGGCGCCTATGAGGGCGATCCGGTGGGCCAGCTGGGCTACCTGCAATCCATCGCCTTCCGCGCCTGCCGGCTGGTGGTCGATACCGGCTTGCACGCCAAGCGCTGGACCCGCGAACAGGCGATAGACTGGTTCGCAACCACCAACGGCTCCGGCCGGGCGGAAGTTACAAGCGAAGTTGATCGCTATTGCTCATGGCCGGGCCAGGCCTGTGGCTACAAGATCGGTCACAGCGAGATCCTGAACCAGCGCGAGCGGGCGAAAGCCGCACTTGGCGCCCAATATGATCTGCGCGATTACAATGATGCCGTGGTTGGGGGTGGAAATGTCCCGCTCGATGTTCTGGCCCAGAATGTCGACCGCTACATTGCCACCAAGCAAGGCTAAGTTCTGCCAAAGAGCTTTCCGACAGCCCCCATCAAGTCGTCCATCGGATTACCATCGCCATCCTCATCGAGCCACTTGAACACGCCAGATAGCTGCGGGTTGTTCTGCAGCGCCTGGGCATATTGATCAAGCGCGCCAGCGCCGCCGATCTGCTCGACAACCTGGCTGAGCATTCCAGCGTCGAACCCGGTCTTGGCTGCCGCCGCGGAAATCGTATCCCCGGCTTCGGCGTGGCTTTGGCCCAGGGCGGCGATCGCCTTTTCGGCCAGCTCCGGCGGAACGCCCAGCTTGCCGGCAAGATCGCCGATATCGGCATGGCCTGCCTGGGCAAGAATTGTGTCGAATATTCCCATGTTTGCGACTCCACAGGTGAAGACCACATGATGAAGCCAACCACCTGAATCGCAAGTATAAGTTAATCGTGCGAAGATAGGTCAGGATCAACCCAGGCGCGGCGCGCGCCAACCGAGAATAGCACCGCACGGCTGTAGAACCGCAGCGGCCAGTCGCGGGCCCCGACTGGACCGGATAGCAAGGCGTTAACCCGCTCAACCAGACCTTCCTCGGCACAATCAGCCAGGAACTGGCGCACACCGCGAATGTAAAGCTGGGTCAGCGTTTCATGATAGCCCTGGCTATCATCATTCACGCCGCCGACGGCCTCATTAAAACTGCGAATAATAGCGGGGAGATCACGCTCTGGCAGCACGTCGGGCCGTTCGGTCAGCAGCCACACACAGGCCGCCAAATGGGCCTCATGCGTCCATTCGGCGCGCGGCAGGCTTTGCTCAAGCAGGCCGGTACCGATGCGGCGGACCTGCGCAGCATCGGTGAACAGGCGGACGGGGTAATCAGGCATCGAGAACTCCGGGTCTTGTTCACAAGGCCCGGAGGTTCCAGGCCGGATCAGGCCGCGGTGGGAGCTGCCTGACGCACACTTTCATCGACATAATCAACAAATTGCGCAAAATTGTCGATGAACTTGCGGACCAGTTCTTGCGCGGTCTTGTCGTATTCCGTGGCGTTAGCCCAGGCTCCGCGCGGATCAAGCAGCTTGCTGTCGACGCCCGGCACGGCCACCGGCACTTCAAAGCCGAAGTTCGGGTCCTTCTTGAACTCGGCATTGTTCAGGCTGCCGTCGAGCGCGGCGTTCAGCAGCGCGCGGGTCGCCTTGATCGGCATGCGCTTGATGCCCGGGTCGGTCGCCCGCCCGCCGGACCAGCCGGTGTTGACCAGCCAGCACTGCGCCCCGCCTTCGGCAATGCGCTTCTTCAGCAAATTGCCGTAGACGCTGGGGTGGCGCGGCATGAAAGCGGCGCCGAAGCAGGTGCTGAAGGTTGCCTGCGGCTCGGTCACGCCAATCTCGGTACCGGCGACCTTAGCGGTATAGCCCGACAGGAAGTGATACATCGCCTGCTCGGGCGTCAGCCGTGCAATCGGAGGAAGCACGCCAAAGGCATCGGCAGTCAAGAAAATGATGTTCGACGGCGGCGGGCCGAGGTTCTTCTCGCTGGTGTTGGGGATGAACTCGATCGGATAGGCACCGCGGGTGTTCTCGGTCTTGCTTGAATCCGTGAAATCAAGCTCGCGCGTTTCCGGGTCCATCGCCACGTTTTCCAGGATCGTGCCGAACATCTTGGTCGTGGCGTAGATTTCCGGTTCGCCCTCGGCCGAAAGGTCGATCATCTTGGCATAGCAGCCGCCTTCAAAGTTGAAGACCGCCTGATCCGACCAGCCATGTTCGTCATCGCCGATCAGCGTGCGGCTGGCATCTGCGGACAGCGTGGTCTTGCCGGTGCCCGACAGGCCGAAGAAGATCGCGCTGGTGCCATCGGCGCCGATGTTGGCCGAACAGTGCATCGGCATCACGCCCTGCGCGGGAAGGAGGAAGTTGAGCAGGCCGAACACGCCCTTCTTCATCTCGCCCGAATACTCGGTATTGCCGATCAGGATCAGCTTCTCGGTGAAATTGACCGCGATCACCGTGTCACTGCGGCAGCCGTGCCGCTCGGGATCAGCTTTGAAGCTTGGCAGGTTGATGATCGTGTATTCCGGCACGAAGCCGGCCAGCTCATCTGCCTTGGGACGGACCAGCAGGGTGCGCACGAACAGGCTGTGCCAGGCCATCTGGGTGATGACCCGCACGTTGACGCGATATTCGGGCTGGCTACCACCAAACAGGTCGGCAACGAACAGTTCGTCCTGCCCCTGCACCGCTGCCAGGAAATCGGCCTTGAGGTTCGCCCAGTGCTCGGTCGACATCGGCTGGTTGATGGCGCCCCAGTTGATCGTGGTTTCGGTGGTGGCATCGCGGACGACATACTTGTCCTTCACGCTGCGGCCCGTGAACTTGCCGGTATCAACCAGCAACGCACCATCCTTGGTCAGTTGCCCCTCGCCGCGCTTCAGCGCGTGCTCCACCAGCGGAGCCGTACCAAGGTTGGCAAAGATCGTGGCGTCGGTAGCAATACCCTGGTTGGCGAGCGGGTAGGACAGCGCAGAGGTCAAGGTCATCTCCGTGGGTTTGGCATCGTGCCGCAGCACTTCACCGTGGGGCTTTGCATTCGTATGCAGGGATTCGTCCCGGCGCATAGCGGTGCCGACCCATGCCGTCAAACCACCGCGCGCCTAACCTGATCCAAATCCCGGTGAAAATTGAATGCGGGGGCAATCCGCAGGGCAAGATTGTCACCGAGCGGCGAAGGCGGTAACCGGATCAACCCGAACCGGATGCTTGAACCGAGCCAATGGACCCCACGCCAGCCAGCCCTTTACAGACGATCGCGCTGGTCGATGACGACCGCAACATCCTGACGAGCGTATCGATCGGTCTGCAGGCCGAAGGCTTCGCCACGCGGGTCTATTCGGATGGCGAGACTGCGCTGAAGGCGTTGCTGGAAAACCCCCCAGATCTGGCCGTTTGCGACATCAAGATGCCGCGGATGGATGGTTTCGAGCTGCTTCGCCAGCTCCGCGCCAAAAGCGCCCTCCCCGTCATTTTCCTGACCAGCAAGGACGAGGAAACCGATGAGGCGCTTGGCCTCTCGCTTGGGGCAGACGACTATATCACCAAGCCTTTCAGCCAGCGCCTGCTGGTGGCGCGAATCCGTGCAATCCTGCGCCGCACCGAACTGGTCAAGGCCGAGACCGCTGCCGGCGATGGAGAACCCGACGGCGAGATCCAGCCCAGTGCGGCCATTGTCCGCGGGGCGTTGGAAATGGATCCGGCCCGTCACCGGGTAACCTGGAATGGCCAGCCGGTCTCGTTGACCGTCACTGAATTCCTGATTCTTGAGGCCCTCGCCACCCGACCGGGCGTGATCAAGAGCCGCAACCAGCTCATGGACGCCGCCTACAGCGATGATGTCTTCGTCGACGACCGGACGATCGATAGCCACATCAAGCGCCTGCGCCGCAAATTCCGGGTGGTTGATCCGGATTTTGCAGCCATCGCCACGCTTTATGGCGCAGGCTATTCATTTGGCGATGCCTGAGCCGGCCCTGCCCCGCACCCGGCGCCGGCGCGACTGGACCCGGCGAACCTCGCTCACCGCGCGCATCCTTGCCGTCAACATCATTGCGCTGGGGTTGATGGCAGGGAGCCTGTTCTATCTCGATTCCTATCGCAACCAGCTATTTGCCGAACGCTATCAGCTGGCCCGCGCCGAAGCGCAGATTGCCGCGCAAGGCCTTGCCGCCACTCCGCCCTCGCGGCGCGCTGCGCTGATTGCGCAGATTGGCCAGGAGCAAACCCTGCGGCTCAGGCTTTACGACGCCAGGGGCCGTTTGCTGTTCGATACCTTTAAGCTCGCCACGCCAACCTATGCCTTGGTCGATCCGACCAGCGAGCCTTGGTATCAGCATGCTGCGCGATGGCTTGATGCGGGGATGAACTTCCTGATCGGCAATGCCGCGGGTCCGGCCTATGCCGATCCTTTGATCGAAAGCGCCAGGGCCTGGCCCGAAGTGGGCGAAGCGGCCCGCTTGCGCACCACTGTGGTCCAGCGCCGCGCCGCGCCCGATGAGACCCCGGTCATCAACGCTGCAACGCCGGTCGGCAATAGCGGAGACGTCCTGTTGACCACCCGCAATGCGCGGGATGTTACCCAAAGCGTACGCGATGCGCGCCAGACGCTGGCGATCGTCCTTGCGGTCACGCTGATCATCTCGGTGCAGCTTTCATTGTTCCTTGCCCGGACGATCGTGCAGCCGCTGCGCGAACTGGTCCGCGCGGCAATCCGCGTGCGGCTTGGCCGCGAACGGCAGGTCGTAGTTCCCCGCCTGCCGGAACGGCGGGATGAGATCGGCCTGCTGGCGCGCGCCATATCCGACATGTCATCGGCCCTGCGCCACCGCATCGACGCGGGCGAAAGCTTTGCGGCTGACGTCGCCCACGAAATCAAGAACCCGCTCGCTTCGTTGCGGTCGGCGCTCGAATCGCTCGCCAAGGTCAAGGACGAGGCCCTGCGCCGCCAGTTGACCGAGATCGCGGCGCACGACCTGCGCCGGATTGACCGGCTGATCACTGAAATCGCGGAAGCCGGACGGATCGACGCCGAGCTTTCCCGTACCCGGTTCATGCCGGTGGACATGCTGGCGCTAGCCCGTTCGCTCGCTGCAGCCCGCGCCGAGCGTGCCAGTGATCCGGGCTGCCGGATCGAGGTTAATCCGGTCGGCCAGGGCCCCTGGGATGTACCCGGCGATGCCGCCCGGCTTGAACGCGTGCTGGAGAACCTGGTCGACAACGCCGTGTCCTTCTCCCCCAAGGGTGGCACAGTGCGCGTGGCGCTTGAACGGCAGGGCGATGTCCTGGAGCTTACGGTCACTGACGAAGGGCCCGGCATCCCGGTGGAAGCGCGCGAAAAAGTCTTTGAACGGTTCCATTCCCTGCGCCCGCAAAGCGAAGACTTCGGCAGCCACTCCGGGCTTGGCCTGGCTATCGCTCGCACGATTGCCGAGGCACACGATGGCTCGCTTTCAGCGCAGGACCGCCCCGATGGCCACCCCGGCGCATGCCTGGTCCTTCACCTGCCGCTGCCGGAAGTGGCGGAGGAAGCAGAATGAGCCAGCTTATCCAGGCCACCTGCGTGGCGATCGGCAGGCGCGGCCTGCTGATCCAGGGGCCGCCCGGATCGGGTAAATCCAGCCTCGCCCTTGCCCTGATCGACCGGGGCGCGACCCTGGTTGGCGATGACGGCCTGAGCATCATGGCCTCCGGCAACCGGCTGCTTGCCTTTCCGCCGCCGCGGATCACCGGATTGATCGAAGTGCGCAATGTCGGCCTGCTTTCCCGCCCGGTTACCAGCTCGGTCCCGATTGCACTGGCGCTGCGGCTCGATGCGGCGGCCCCGCGCCTGCCCGAGGCACCCGAAATCCTGACCATTGCGGGGATCGACCTGCCCTGCCTGGCGCTGTGGCCTGACAGCCCGGTCCTGGCCTTGCGGGCAGAAGCCGCTTTGGAGCAGTGGGGACTTCCAATTGAACAGCAGCAGGGCCACATTGGTATCGATCATGAGCGAAACTGATCCCGCACATCCACGGCAGCGCGTGCTACTGGTCACTGGCCTGCTCGGTGCCGGAAAGACAACAGCACTCAAGGTGCTGGAAGACCTGGGCTGGGAGACGATCGACAATTTTCCGATCCGCCTGCTCGATCGGCTGATCGACAGTTCCGATGCCCCCCGCAACGAATTACGCGCTCCACTGGCGATCGGTTTTGATGCGCGGACTCGCGGGTTTGACCCCAATCAGGTGATCGAGCGGGTCAAAAAACTGGTCGAGCGCCCGGATCTTGAGCTTACCACCCTGTTCCTTGACTGCAGCGGGGCCGAACTGGAGCGGCGCTATAACGAAACGCGGCGTCGCCATCCGATGGCCCAGGATCTGCCGGCCACCGCCGGGATTGCGGCAGAGCGCGAATTGCTTGAACCGCTGCGGCGCTGGGCTGACATGGTTATCTCAACCACCGGTTTCACCAGCAATGACCTGCAGCTGGCGATCCGCGAACGTTTTGCCGAAACGGCACCCAAAAGCACAACGATTACCGTCACCAGCTTCGGCTTTTCGCGGGGAATGCCGCCGATTGCCGATCTGGTCTTCGACATGCGTTTCCTCGACAACCCGCACTGGGACCCAGAACTGCGCCCCTTGACCGGGCAAGACCCGCCGGTTGGCGAGCATATTGCGCGCGATCCGGCTTGGGCCGATGCATTCAGCCGCATCCGCGATCTCGTGCTGACCCTGCTCCCGCGCTACGCTGCGCAAGGCAAAGCTTATGTCAACATTGCCTTCGGTTGCACCGGCGGACGGCATCGTTCGGTCTATTCGGCTGAGCAATTGGCCCTTGCGCTCAGTCAGGCCGGCTTCACACCGACCGTGATCCACCGCAATCTCGGCTCGCGCGCGGCCGACCTTGTCGAAGGAAAGCATTGACCGTGCCGGCGTTCGGCGTCATGGGCCTGCGCCACTTTCCGGCAGGATTCGCCGGCGCGGCAGTTCGGAGCATCCCCCCAGCATGATCGGCCTGATCCTGGTTACCCACGGCAAGCTCGCCGAGGAATTCGTCCATGCCATGCAGCATGTCGTCGGCCGTCAGGATGCGGTCGCGACGGTCTGCATTGGCCCTAACGACGACATGGAAGCCCGTCGGCGCGAGATCGCCGATGCGGTTAAAGCGGTGGATGGCGGCAACGGTGTGATTATCCTGACCGACCTGTTCGGCGGGACGCCATCAAACCTCGCGATCTCGCTGATGGAAGCGGGCAAGGTGGAAGTGATTGCCGGCATAAACCTGCCGATGCTGATCCGCCTCGCCAAGGCACGGACCTGCATGACCCTGCCCAAGGCGACCGAGGCAGCGCGGGATGCGGGGCGCAACTACATCACGATCGCATCGGAGTTTCTTGGCCAGGACGCGTGACGACCGGCTCTTGGGTGGGGGAAGACAGAATGGCTGAGGCACGCGAAACCGTTGAAATCGTGAACAATCGCGGCCTGCATGCGCGCGCCAGTGCCAAGTTTGTCAACGCCGTGACCCAGCTCTGCACCGGACTGTCTGTGCGCGTTGAAAAGGACGGAAACGAGGCTGCAGGCGGTTCGATCCTGGGCCTGATGATGCTGGGCGCAGCCAAGGGTGACAAGGTTGACATCGTGGTCAGCGGCGAAGGCTGCGAGCCGGCGCTGCTTAAGCTGGTCGGCCTGGTCAAGGACGGCTTCGGCGAGGATTGATCATTTTGAACCGCCGCCAGATCACCGGCTTTTCCAACCCCACAGTCAAAGCGCTGCGGGCGCTGCGGGACAAGAAGCACCGCAAGGCCGCGGGCAAGTTCCTGGCTGAAGGGCTGCGCCTGCTCACGGATGCCCGCGAATGCGGCCACCTGCCCGAGGTGCTGGTCATGGCCGAAGGGCGCGACCCGCATCTGCTGCTCTCCGCGCTTGAGGCCGATGTCATCGCCGCGGGCGGTGAAGTGATCGAAACCAGCGCCGATATCCTCAGCAAGATCACCGGCAAGGACAACCCGCAGGCGGTCTGCGGCGTCTTTGCCGAGTTCGATACCAGCCTTGCCGCGCTGGACCGGAGCAAGGCAAGAATCTGGCTGGTTGCGCAGGCGCTGCGCGATCCCGGCAACCTAGGCACCATGCTGCGCACCGGCGATGCCGTGGGCGCTGGTGGGCTGATCCTGATCGACGATTGCGCAGATCCCTTTTCTGCCGAGGCGGTGCGCGCCAGCATGGGCGCAATCTTCACCCAGCAAGTCGCTCAGGCCCGGTGGGAAGAGTTCCTACCCTGGTTGCGTGGTGGCAGCGGCCAGCTGGTGGCGGCATCCTTGCGCAATGCCGTGCCCTATCGCGGCGCGCCCTATGCCGCGCCGTGCTTCATCATGGTCGGCAACGAAAGCCGCGGCCTGCCCGAAGAATACGAGCTGGCCTGCGACCTGCGGGTGACGATGCCAATGAAGGGCCGCGCCGATAGCCTCAACGCCGCCGTGGCCGGGGCCGTGCTGGCCTATGAAGTGCTGGAGCGGCTGGGCTGCTGAGCGCAAAGGCTTGCCAGACACTCCGCCGAACTGGTGTGTAGGCCGGATTAATCCTCTGCCGCAGCCTCGATCGCCGGAGCCTCGGTTCCGCTGTAACGTGGCGAAGCCTCGATCAGCGGCACGTCCTCAATCTCGCGCTTGCCGATCTCGATCCCCTTGTCACGCAGGCGCTTGCCCGATGTGACCACGTTGCGTTCAAAGCTTGAAACGAACTTGTTGTAGTTGTTGACCGCGCTTTCCAGCCCGCCGCCAACCCGCTTGAGGTGTTCGGCCGCCACTGCAATCCGGTCATAGAGCTCAGCGCCGGCCTTGCCGATCTCCACCGCCTCGCGGGCCAGTTGGTCCTGCTTCCAGACCATTGCGACCGTCCGGGCAATTGCAACCAGGTTAGTAGGAGTTGCCAACAGAACCTTGTTATGGAAAGCAAAATCCCAAAGTTCCGGGTCGTGCTCAAGTGCTGCAGCGACAAAATGCTCACCCGGCACGAACATCACCACATAGTCCGGCGCATCGTCGAACTGGTTTTGATAGGCCTTGGTCCCCAGTGTCTGGACATGGCCGCGCATCGACTTGGCGTGCATGTCGAGATGCCGCTTGCGCTCCGCATCGTCATTCGCCTCAAACGCGGCCTGGTAGGCATTCAGCGAGACCTTGGCATCGATCACCAATTTCTTCTGGCCGGGCACGTGAACGATCGCATCGGGCCGCAGCCGGCCATCCTCGGTATCGAGCGAGTGCTCCAGTTCGAAATCGGTATGCTCGGACAAGCCGCACTGCTCCAGTACGTTCTGCAGCGCCCGCTCGCCCCAGCGGCCGCGGGCCTTGGGCGCGTTGGTGAGTGAGTTGCCCAACCGGGCGGCTTCGGCCCGAACCTGTTCCTGCCCCTCGCGCAGGGACTGGATCAGGCCGGTGAGTTGGCCAAAGGCATCCACCCGCTGCTTTTCCAGCGATTGGACCTGGACTTCATAGCTCTTCAGCCGCTCATCAACCGGGGCCAGCAAGGCCTTCAGCCGCTCCGCGCTCTTCTCTTCAGACTGGGTCAGCCGTTCTTGCGCGCGGTTGAGCAAGACCTCCTGCGCCTGCGCCAGGATCTTGGCCCCGGCGTTCTCAAATTCCTTCTTCAGCGATTCCTGCGCCGCCAGCAACCCGGCCTTCTGCTCTTCAAAATTGGCAGCATTCGCCTTCAGCGTCGCATTCTCGATCGAGGCATCGCTGAGCTCCTTCACCGCTTGCCTTAGGCGGGCGTCGATATCCTTGGCGCCAGACTCCATATCGATCAGACGAGCCCGCAGCTCAGAGGCAGGGCGTGAGCCCAAAAACCAGCCGAGCCCGATGCCCGCTGCAAGGCCGAGTGCGAGGATAATCAGGAGAGAGAGCGTGGAGTCCATGTCACCACGCTAACCGGAACGGAGCGAGAACGCCAGCCCTATCAGGCAACCTTGCGCAGCTTATCCAGCTTCTTCAGCGCCATCTGCCGCTTCAGGCGGCTGAGGTGGTCGATGAACAGGATGCCTTCAAGGTGATCCATCTCGTGCTGCAGGCAAGTCGCCAGCAGACCGTCCATCTCTTGTTCGTGGATTTTGCCATCCAGATCCTGCCAGCGGGCACGAATGCGAGCCGGACGCTCAACGTCGGCATAGACCTCCGGCACCGAGAGGCAACCTTCCGAGTAGACCGAAAGATCTGCCGAAGGGTCGAGGATTTCTGGATTGATAAACACCCGCGGCTCTTTCTTGAGCGGCTGGTGGGTATGGGCATGGCCGCCATGCGAAGTGCAAACTTCGGGTTCGGCATCAGGGTCTTCGGGTTGAAGATCGATCACCAGCACGCGCAGCGGCACACCAACCTGGATCGCCGCCAGACCAATGCCCGGGGCATCGTACATCGTCTCGAACATGTCGGCGACAAGGGTCTTCAGTTCGTCATCGAACTTGGTGACGGGTTCGGACACCACCTTGAGGCGGGGATCGGGAACTTCGATGATTTCGCGGATAGCCATGCAGCTCAAATAGTCTCGCACCCTGCGAATCGCAAGGCGGCTGCGGCGATCAGCCTGATCGGCTAGCCAACTGGCCGGCGGGCACGCAGAGCCTGGGCAAGCGTTCCCTCGTCCAGATAGTCCAGCTCCCCCCCAACCGGCAGGCCATGCGCCAGTTGCGTGATCCGCACCGGATAACCTTCAAGTCGCTCGATAATATAGTGGGCAGTCGTCTGCCCTTCGAGAGTGGCATTCATGGCGAGGACCACTTCGTCAATCCCGCCAGCCGCGACCCGTTGGATCAGCGCGGCAATGGTCAGGTCCTCCGGCCGGACCCCTTCGAGCGCCGAAAGCCGCCCACCCAGCACGTGGTATCGGCCGGTGAACAGGCGCGCCCGATCAAGTGCCCAGAGATCGGCAACGTCCTCTACCACGCAGAGCGAGCGCTGGTCGCGGCGGGTATCAGCGCAGATGCCGCACGGATCGGCCGTATCGACATTGCCGCAGGACTGGCATTCGACCAGCCGCTCCGACACGCCCTCAAGCGCAGCGATCAGTTGCACCAGCGCGGTTTCGCGCCGTTTGATCAACCACAGCACAGCGCGCCGGGCAGAGCGTGGCCCCAACCCCGGCAGGCGGGACAGGGCTTGGGTCAGTGTCTCGATCTCTTGCGATGCCATGGCGGCCTCGATAGGGCGAAGCGAAGCCAAGCGAAAGCCACCAATGCGTATCATCTTCATGGGGACCCCGGACTTTGCCGTGCCTGCGCTGGAAGCGCTGGTCGCGGCGGGGCACAGTGTGGTTGCCGCCTACACCCAGCCGCCACGCCCGGGCGGCCGGCGCGGCAAAGAGCTGACGCCTACCCCGGTCCACCGCAAGGCAGAGGAACTGGGAATCGAAGTACGGCACCCGGCCTCGCTCAAGGGCGCTGAAGAGCAAGCGGCCTTTGCCGCTCTTGACGCCGATATTGCCGTGGTCGCGGCCTATGGCCTGATCCTGCCGCAGGCCGTGCTCGATGCGCCAGGGCATGGCTGCCTCAATCTCCACGGTTCAATCCTGCCACGCTGGCGCGGCGCTGCCCCGATCCAGCGAGCGATCCTGGCCGGTGATCCCGAAACGGGCGTTGGCATCATGCGGATGGAAGCGGGCCTGGACACAGGTCCCGTGCTACTGGAAGGCCGCACGCCGATTGATCGCAAGACGGCGGGCGAATTGACCACCGAGTTGGCGCAGATCGGCGCAGACCTGATCGTGCGGGTGCTGGCTGACCTTTCGGCCTATCCTGAGATCCCGCAGCCGGAAGATGGCGTGACCTACGCCAGAAAGATCGACAAGGCCGAGACCCGGATCGATTTCGCGCAGGATGCCGGGCAGGTCGAACGGCAGATACGCGCCTTTGCCTCTGCCCCCGGCGCCTGGTTCGAATTCGACGGTGAGCGCTGCAAGGTGCTGGTGGCAGAACCGGCGGAAGGCAGCGCGACACCGGGCACCGTGCTTGACAACCAACTGACAATTGCCTGCGCCGGCGGTGCAATTCGGCCCACGCTGGTCCAGCGCGCCGGTCGGCCTGCCATGGCGACTGCTGACCTGTTGCGCGGCTGGGCGATCACCGCCGGGACTAAGCTCGCTTGACCCGGTTCGCCCTCACCCTTGAATTCGATGGCACGCCCTTCATGGGCCTGCAGCGCCAGGCCCACGGACCTTCGGTGCAGCAGGCAGTGGAAGAGGCGGTGCAGGCCACTACGGGCGAGACTGTGACCATGCACGCCGCCGGGCGGACTGACGCCGGCGTGCACGCGCTCGGCATGCGGGTTCACCTTGACGTTGCCAAGTCGATCGATGCGTTCCGGCTGATGGAAGCGGCCAACCACCACCTCCGCCCTGCCCCCATCGCCGTGCTCGCCTGCGGCGTGGTGACGGATGATTGGCACGCCCGCTTTTCCTGCATTGGCCGCGAATACCTTTACCGGATCGCCAATCGCCGCGCGCCACTGACGCTGGATGCGAACCGGGCCTGGCAGGTCGCCCAGCCGCTTGACGCCGAGGCCATGCACCGCGCGGCGCAGGCGCTGGTCGGCCAGCATGACTTTACCACCTTCCGCTCGGTCCATTGCCAGGCGCAAAGTCCTGAGAAAACTTTGGATTTGCTGTCCGTTGCGCGCGTTGGGGAGGAAGTCCACATCCGCGCTGCTGCGCGCTCATTCCTGCATCATCAGGTTCGGTCGATGGTTGGCTGCCTCGCCCTGGTCGGCATGGGCCGCTGGCGCGAGGAGCAGGTTGGCGAAGCGCTCGCCGCGCGCGATCGCTCTGCATTGGGCCTTAATGCGCCGAGCGAAGGCCTCTATTTCGTCCGCGCGCTTTACCCGGGCGATTGAGGCACTAGGTTGCGATCCGAAACCAAGGATTCGGGAGACGACCAATGGCCTTTACCGGCAAGCAACTTACCACCCAGCTTGATGCCGATGGCACGCTGACGGTTCAGCTGAACGACAAAACCTGGGACGATCCCAAGCCCGGCCAGGTGCTGATCAAGGTCGAAGCCACCCCGATCAATCCGTCGGACCTGGGCCTGCTCTTCGCCAGCGCCGATACCGACAATGCGGTCTATACCACCGGCAAGGTCGTGGCCAAGATGCCTGAAGCGGCGACCCGTGCCTTCAAGGCCCGCCATGGGATGGCCATGCCGGCCGGCAACGAAGCCGCCGGCATCGTGGTTGCAGCCGGCGAAGGTTGCGAGCACCTGATGGGCAAGCGGATCGCCTGTGTCCCCGGTACGGCCTATGGCACCTATGCCATCGCCGAAGCACAAATGGCCTTCCCGGTTGATGATAATGTTACCGCCGAACAGGCCGCCAGCTCTTTCGTCAACCCGATGACCGCGCTGGGTTTTGTCGAGACGATGAAGCTGGAAGGCTTCACCGGCATCGTCCACGCCGCTGCTGCATCGAACCTTGGCCAGATGCTGGTCAAGATCTGCCAGGAAGATGGCATTCCGCTGGTTAATGTCGTCCGCTCCGATGCGCAGGTGAAGCTGCTCAAGGACCTGGGCGCAACGCACGTGCTTAACATGAACGACGCCGATTACATGCCCAAGCTGATCGACGCGATTGCCGAAACCAAGGCGATGATCGGCTTCGATCCGATTGGCGGCGGCACGGTTGCCAGCCAGTTCCTCTCGGCAATGGAAGCCGCGGCCAGCCGCGGTGCAGCCTTTAGCCGCTATGGTTCTTCCGAGCCGAAGAAGGTCTACATCTATGGCGCGCTCGACTTGGGCCCCACGATCCTCAACCGCGCCTTTGGCCTGACCTGGGACCTAGCCGGCTGGCTATTGACGCCGTTCATGATGAAGGCCGGCATGGAAATCGTCGGGCGGATGCGCACCCGCGTGATGAAGGACCTGACCACCACCTTCGCCAGCCACTATGCCCGCAAGGGCAACCTTGAGGACATGCTGACCAAGGATGCCGTCAGCATGTACAATGCCCGCCGGACTGGCGAGAAATACCTGGTTACCCCGAACGACTGAGGACGCTCGTCCGCCGTTAAAGTCGTTCGCCGAAGCGCTGATTGACAGTGCTGGCCCCGGGCTGAAAGTCCGGGGCCAGACTGGGGAGATTCCACCGATGAAGACCGTTGCCCGTACTGCCTCGCGCCTTGCCCTGGCGCTGAGCCTGACCGCCCTGCCCGCCGCAGCCATGGCTGACGAGGCCAAGGAAGCCCCGAAGTGGGACGTTTCCGCCCCGCCGGGCATGAAGGTGCGCGAAGTGCCGATCACGGTCGAGGAAGGCACCTGGATGAACCTCGACGTCAGCCCTGACGGTCAGACCGTCGCCTTTGACCTGCTGGGTGACATCTACACCATGCCGATCACCGGCGGCACGCCGACGCGGATTTCGGAAGGCCTGCCCTATGAAACCCAGCCGCGGTTCTCCCCCGATGGCAAGCGGATCGCATTTACCTCTGATCGCGGCGGCGGCGACAACATCTGGATCATGAACCGCGATGGCAGCGACAAGCGCCAGCTGACAAACGAGAGCTTCCGCCTGCTCAACCAACCAAGCTGGAGCCCCGACGGCCAGTACATCGTCGCCAAGAAGCACTTCACCACGGGCCGTTCGCTCGGCACGGGCGAGGTCTGGATGTATCACGTTTCCGGCGGTGACGGCGTGCTGCTGGTCAAGCGGCCGAACGAGCAGCACCAGAAGGAACTGGGCGAACCGATCTTCGCCCCCGATGGCAAGCACGTCTACTACACCCGCAACACCACGCCGGGTGCAATCTTCGAATATGCGCAGGACAGCAACAACCAGTTGTTCGCGATCGAGCGGTACGACCTGGACAGCGGGAAGATCGAAAGCGTGATCGGTGGCGAAGGCGGTGCGGTCCGCCCGACCCCCTCGCCCGATGGCAAGAAGATCGCCTATGTTCGCCGCGAAGCGACCAAGCCGCGGCTCTATGTTCGTGACCTGACCACTGGCGAAGACCGCAAGGTCTATGACGCGCTCGACATGGACATGCAGGAAACCTGGGCCGTGACCGGCGTTTATCCGAACATGGCCTGGACCCCGGATTCGGGCAGTCTGGTCGTCTGGGCCGGCGGCAAGCTCAACCGGCTTGATCTGGCAACGGGCAAGAGCGCGGTGATCCCGTTCAAGATCTCCGACACCCGCGGCCTGATCGATCCGCCACGTCCAACCGTGGCCGTGGCGCCGGACAGCTTCGAAACCAAGATGCCGCGCGGGGCGAGCGTCTCGCCCGATGGCAAGTCGGTGGTGTTCGAAACGCTGGGCAAGCTTTGGATCAAGCCGATGTCCGGGGGCGAACCGCGTCGCCTAACCAAGGATGATGCTGCGATGGAGGCCTACCCTGCGTGGTCGGCTGACGGCAAAAAGCTGGCCTATGTCCGCTGGACCGATGCGGGCCTGGGCGAAGTGCGGGTTATCGCTTCGAGCGGCGGCAAGTCGACCGCGATCACCCCGGCCGGCCACTATGCCCGCCCGCGCTTCTCACCCGATGGCAAGACCGTGGTCTTCGAGAAGGACCGCGGCGGCTACCTCACCAGCCCGCGCGCCTCGGCCGAACCTGGCGTTTACCGCGTGGCTGCGACTGGCGGCGCGCTGACCCGCATCACTGACAACGGCGGCAACCCGCAGTTCGGCGCCGCCAATGATCGCGTTTTCGTGATGGAAGGCGATGCCAAGGAAAGCCGCCTGGTCAGCCTGGACCTGAACGGTGAAACTCGCCGCGTTCACGCCAAGGGCGAACTGGTCAACGACTACCGCGTCTCGCCCGATGGCAAATTCCTGGCCTTCCGCCAGAACTATCAGGGCTTTGTCACCCCGCTGGTGCCGGGCACGCAGGAGGTCTCGCTGTCACCCAAGGGCGGCGCGCTGCCGGTGGTCAAGATCAGCGCTGACGGGGCCGACTGGATCCACTGGAGCGAAGGCGGCAAGCGGGTGAACTGGTCGCTCGGGCCGACGGTGTTCAGCGCGGCAACCACGGCGCTGTTTGCCGATGCGCCGCTGGCCAAGGGTGCCAAGCCCGCCAAGTTCGACCCGCCCAAGACCGGCGTCTCGCTGTCGATGAAGGTGACGGCCGACAAGCCCAAGGGCACGGTGGCGATCGTCGGCGCGCGCGTGGTGACCATGAAGGGTGTCGATGGCGGCGCGATCGACGATGGCGTGATCCTGATCGAAGGTGACCGGATCAAGGCCGTCGGCAAGCGCGACGAAGTTGCGATCCCGACCGGGACACCAACGCTTGATGCCACCGGCAAGACCGTGATTCCGGGCCTGATCGATGCACACGCCCACGGTCCTTACGGCGTTGACGAAATCACGCCGCAGGCCAACTGGGCCGAGATGATCAACCTCGCGCTGGGCGTAACCACCCGGCACGATCCGTCGAGCAGCGCCCGCTCGGTCTTCCCGGCGCTGGAGATGACCCGCGCCGGCCAGATCATTGGCCCGCGCAGCTTCTCCACGGCTGAGATCGTCTATGGTGCACGGGCAGCGGGCGTTTATGCGCAGATCGACAGCTATGACGATGCGCTGGCCCATGTCCGCCGCCTGAAGGCGCAGGGCGCACACAGCCTGAAGAACTACAACCAGCCGCGCCGCGACCAGCGCCAGCAGGTAACCGCGGCGGCTCTGGCTGAAGGCATGCGTTCGGTGGCTGAAGGCGGCTCGCTGTTTGGCTTCGACATGACCCTGATCGCCGATGGCAACACCACGGTTGAGCACAACCTGCCGCTGGGCGTGTTCTACAACGACGTGCTTCAGTTCTTCAGCCAGTCGAAGACCGGGTACACCCCCACCCTGGTGGTGACCTATGGCGGCCCGGCGGGCGATCCCTATTGGCGTTCGCACACCGATGTTTGGAAGCACCCGCTGCTGCAAAAGCACGAACCGGCTGCGATCCTTGCGGCCAACAATGCGCGGCGGACCATTGCCGCCGATGAAGACTACAAGGACGATGACAGCGCCCGTGAAGCCGCCAAGCTGGCGCGGCTGGGCGTGCCGGTTTCGATCGGTGCGCACGGCCAGGAACCCGGCATCGCCGCGCACTGGGAACTGTGGTCCTTCGTGCGCGGTGGGATGACCCCGGTTGAAGCCCTGCGCGCGGGCACGATCGAATCCGCGCGCAGCCTGGGTTACGATGCCGATGTCGGCAGCCTGGAACCCGGCAAACTGGCAGACCTGGTCGTGCTGGATGCCGACCCGACCAAGGACATCCGCAATTCGGACAAGGTCAGCAAGGTCATGATCGGTGGCCGCCTGCTTGATGCCGCGACGCTCAACGAAGAGCTGACCGGAAACCGCAAGCGTCCCGCCTATTGGTGGGAAGGCAAGGACGGCGGGGCTGGCTATGCCGGACCGGCCGGCGGCGGCGCAACCGCCCATGCGGATCAGGACGACGGATAAATTGGTGGCCTCCCCGCTTGCGGGGAGGCAATCAGCGGTTCAGCTTCCGAAACCATTCCAGCGTGGCAGAGGCACCGCGGCTTTCGGCATTGCGCCAGGACAGTGCGTCCTTGCGCTTGTTGCGTAGCGTGCCGTCCGGCCGGACCACGAACATCGCCGGCGTGCCTTTGAGCTCTTTGACCTTGAAGCGCGCCAGCAGATCAATGTTGCGACCCTTGCCGCGCTGGGGAACGCCGACATCGATGAAGGTGACCGAATAGCCGGGGCCGAATTCGGTTTTGAAGCCGTCCGACGTCAGCACCAGGGCCAGGGCGATGCTATCGTGACACCAGTCCGCCCCGAATACGAGCACGGCGGAGCGACCGGCCTGCGCGGCATCGGTCAGCGCCCGTTCCACATCGGTGCGGGCATCAGCCTTGGGATCATAGAACGACAGCGCTGCGGCGGCCGCGGCCGGCTTTTCAGGCAGGCTCGCCTTGCACCCCGTGTCCGCCGGTGCAGCCTGCACCAGCAGCAAGGGGGCGAAGCAAGCCAGGCTCACGCCCGAGACCTCAAGCCTTGCCGACCACGCTTTCCGGCAGGTCGGTGCCGAACACGCGCTGGTAGTATTCGGCCACCAGCATCCGTTCGGTCTCATCGCACTTGTTCAGGAACGAGAGGCGGAAGGCGAAGCCAGGATCCTTGAAGATCTCGGTATTCTGGGCCCAGGTGATGACCGAGCGCGGGCTCATCACGGTGGAAATGTCGCCACCGATGAAACCCTGGCGGGTCAGGTCGGCAACCTTGACCATCTTGTCCACCGTATCGTCGGGCACGCCGGCAACCTTCTTGAGCACGATCTCGCTCTCCACCGCGGCGGGGAGATAGTTCAGACCGACGACGATGTTCCAGCGGTCCATCTGGCCCTGGTTGATCGCCTGGGTGCCGTGATAAAGGCCCGAGGTATCGCCCAGACCCACAGTGTTGGCCGTGGCGAACAGGCGGAAATTCTTATTCGGGCGGATCACCCGGTTCTGGTCAAGCAGGGTGAGCTTGCCTTCGGTTTCCAGCACGCGCTGGATCACGAACATCACGTCCGGGCGGCCAGCATCGTATTCGTCGAACACCAGCGCCACCGGGTGCTGCAGCGCCCAGGGCAGCAGCCCTTCGCGGAATTCGGTCACCTGCAGGCCATCGCGCAGCACGATCGCATCGCGGCCGATCAGGTCAATCCGGCTGATGTGCGCATCGAGGTTGATGCGGATGCAGGGCCAGTTAAGGCGTGCGGCAACCTGTTCGATGTGGGTCGACTTGCCGGTACCGTGATAGCCCTGGACCATCACGCGGCGGTTGAAGGCAAAGCCTGCCAGGATCGCCAGCGTGGTGTCCGGATCGAAAACATAGCTGTCATCGCGGTCAGGCACGCGTTCATCGGCAACCGAGAAGGCCGGAACCTTCATATCAATATTGATCCCGAACGTCTCGCGCACGTCGAGTTCGATGTCGGGCGCGGGCAGGATGGTGTTGCCGCTGGTGTCGAGCTGGATGTTGGGAATATCGGTCATGACGCCCCATCGCCTATACGGGCGCGCGCAGCGCTGCAATAAGGAATGCGTTGCAATCAGCGACTCAATCGCCGCCATGCTCCACCCCAGGTTCCAGTCGCGCAGATACCAACCGATCCCGCGCTCAGCTTGCCCACTAAGTAGCCGCAGCAGACCTCGATCCATCGATTTGGTCTTGTGCCGCCGCAGATGGGCGCTTTGCTTGACGTGTTTGTGATAAGGAGCCGCATTATGACCTATGTCGACGGATTCGTGATCGCCTGTCCGCGTGCCAATCGGGACAAATTCATTGCTCATGCCCGCGAGGGTGATGCTGTCTTCATCGAAATGGGGGCGCTTCGCGTGGTCGAATGCTGGGGCGACGATGTCCAACCCGGTCACACCACCGACTTTCGCATGGCTGTACAGGCCAAAGAGGATGAGGAAGTCCTCTTCTCGTGGATCGAATGGCCCGACAAGGCCACGCGCGATGCCGCCATGGCGCGGATGACCGAGATGATGAATGATTCGTCCAAGGTGGATCCACGAATGGACCCGGCCAGGAACCCGATGCCGTTCGACGGAAAGCGCCTGATCTTTGGCGGATTCGTGCCTATTGTTGATATGAAGGTCTGAACCGCATGATTGCCCATGAACTCTCGGTCACTCGCCTGATTGCCGCGCCACCAGCAAAGGTCTGGGACGTGCTGACCAACCGCACGAACGAATGGTGGTGCCCCCTGCCCTGGCGTGCCGAGGTGGACTGGGGCGAGCGCCGGGCCGGAGCGGCAATCCACACCACGATGTATGGTCCGCAGGGAGAACTGCACCAACATCCGGGCCTGCTTCTGGCCTGGGATCACGGCAGGCGGATCGCCAGCACCGACGCCATCACCGGCGATCTGGTGCCGAACGCGCCGTTCATGATCGGGATCTGGGAGATTGAACCGGAAGCTGATGGCACCCGCTATACCGCCCGCGCCCGGCATTGGAGCGAGGAAGCGATGACCGAGCACCGCGCCATGGGCTTTGATGAAGGCTGGAGCGCCTGCGCCGATCAGCTCAAGGCTCTGTGCCAGGCTTAGGCGAAAGCAGCGGCCTTGCGCAGCAGCTGATAGGCTTCGACCACTTCCTGCAAGCGCGTTTCAAAGCTGCGGTCGCCGCCGTTGCGGTCTGGGTGATATTTGCGGACCAGCTGCGAATAGCGGCTGCGCAGGTCGCTGCGGCTGGCGTCAAGCGCCAACCCCAGCACATCAAGCGCACGGCGCTCGTCCGGAGTTACCGCCCGGCCATCTTGCCGCTGCGCCGGTTTGCGTGTCCTGGCCCGCCCGCTGATCGCTTCCAACGGATCGCGAAAATCGGCCCAGCGCGGGGCGGCATCGATCCCCGCCGTGGGGGAGAAGGCCCGGGTCTCACGCTCCCAGCCGTGCACCGGGTTCTGGGCGGCGACGATCTCTTCTGGGGTCATTCCGGCGAACCAATCATAACCGGCGTTGAAATCGCGCACGTGATCAAGGCAGAACCAGCGGTAGTCACCGGGGCCATCAAATCCCGGGCGGCGTTCACCGGGTGCGCGGAATTCGCCGGGTTCACCGCACCCCGGCGCCATGCAGCCGCGCTGCGCATTCTGTACCCGGCCATGAAAACGATCGTGCTTCACCGCTTCCACATGGCGATTGTTCGGGTAGAAGGGAAGCCATGAACACCCCCATTGCGACCGAAATCGAGGCTCTGCTCACCGCCGCTTTTGCGCCCACCCACCTTGCCGTGCTGAACGACTCAGCCAAGCATCACGGCCATCTGGGTGATGACGGCTCAGGCGAATCGCACTTTACGGTGGAGATAGAGAGCGCGGCCTTTGCCGGCGTCTCGCGGCTCCAGCGCCAGCGCCTGGTCAATGCCGCGCTCGGCGACATTCCCGGCCAGCGGGTCCACGCGCTGGCGATCAAGGCAAAGGCACCGGGCGAATGACGATCCTGACCACGATCCAGCCGGTGACGCACGACCTTGGCGCCTTCCAGGTGCGCCGCGTGCTCCCTTCACCCCGGCGGGTCATGGTCGGTCCCTTTGTCTTCGTCGACCAGTTCGGACCGGCGATCCTGCCGCCCGGCGTGGCGATGGATGTGCGCCCCCATCCGCATATCGGCATTGCAACGGTGACCTGGCTGTTCGACGGCGCGATCGACCACCGCGACAGCCTGGGCACCTTTGCCACGATCCGGCCCGGGCAGGTCAACCTGATGACTGCCGGACGCGGCATCGTCCATTCCGAACGCGGCCCGGCGGCGGAGCGGGATTTGGCAAAGCCGCTATACGGGATGCAGACCTGGCTTGCCTTGCCCGACGGCAAGGAAGAGATTGATCCGGCATTCGAGGCGCAGACCGGCCTGCCGCTGGTTGAGGACAGCTGCGTATCCGCCCGCGTGATCATGGGCAGCCTGTGGGGCCACACCGCCCCCACCACCCAGCATTCCGAAACAATCTATGCCGAGATCGTGCTCGCTCCCGGCGGTGCAATCCCGGTGGACAGCGTGGCGGAAGAACGCGCGGTGATGCTGGTGGGCGGCGAGGCCAGCATCGATGGCGTGCCGCTGGTACTTTACGAACTGGCCGTGCTCGCGCCAGGCGATGCCATGCGCCTTGCCAGCGAGCGCGGCGGGCGGGTGATGCTGCTTGGCGGCGCGGCGATTGGCAGTCCGCGCCACGTCTGGTGGAACTTCGTTTCCTCCAGCCGCGAACGGATCAACCAGGCCAAGGATGACTGGCGGCAAGGCCGCTTTCCGACGGTGCCGGGCGACGCGGATGAGTTCATCCCGATCCCGCAGGTGCCGCTGACCAACAGCGACAACCGCTGAACCAGAACAACAGGGAGAGAGACATGAGCTTCAAGGGACAGACCGCCTGGATCACCGGCGCTTCATCGGGAATCGGCGCCGCGCTGGCCAAGGCGCTGGCGGCGCAGGGTGCGCGGCTGGTCCTGTCGGGCCGCAAGCTCGATGCGCTTGAAGCGGTGGCCGCCGAATGCGGCGGCGATTGCCTGATCCTGCCATTTGAAACCACCGACATCGCGGCGCTTGCCCCGGCGGTTGAACAGGCCTGGAACTGGTCGGGTGGGATCGACCTGCTGGTCAACAATGCCGGCATTTCCCAGCGCAGCCTGGCGGTTGAAACCGGTTATGCCGTCTACGAGCGGATCATCGACGTTGACCTGCTCGCCCCTATCGCCCTCACGCAAGCGATCCTGCCGCGCATGGTCGCGCGCAAGTCGGGCCGGCTGGCCTATATCTCGTCAATCGCCGGCAAGGTCGGAGTGCCGATGCGCACCGCCTATTGCGCCGCCAAGTTCGGGATCGCGGGCTATGCCGACGCACTGCGCGCCGAAGTCGCGCACCTGGGCCTGCAGGTTCACAACATCTACCCCGGCTCGGTCCGCACCGATGTTTCGCGCAATGCCCTGACAGCGGATGGATCGAAGCGTGGCCTATCCGACAAGGCGATCGACAACGGAATCGATCCGGCCGTCGCCGTGGCCCAGATGATTGACGAAATGCTGGCTGGCGCGCGCGAGATCATCGTGGCCGAAGGCGCGGAAAAGGCGATGGGCGAAGCCCGCCGCACCCCCGATGCGCTGCTGGACCAGATCGGCAGCTTCATGGCCGCCGGCTATGTCGAACGGATGAACGACGGGGCGGAATGATGGATCAAATCCGGGTCACGCTGGCCAATGGGATCGAACTCGACGTGGTGGACACCGGGCCGCGCGATGCGCCGGTGCTGCTCTTCCTGCACGGCTTTCCCGATAGCCACCGCACCTGGCGGCACCAAATTGCGCACCTTTCGGGCCGCTTTCGCTGCATCGCCCCTGATCAGCGCGGCTATCGCGGTTCGTCAAAGCCCAAGGGGGTGGAGTGCTACACGCCCGACAAGCTGATTGGTGACGTGTTCCAACTGGCCGATGCGCTCGGCATCGGGCCATTCACCGTGGTCGGCCATGACTGGGGCGGCGCGATTGCCTGGGGTGTAGCGATCATGGGCCAACTCAATGGCCGCGTAACCCGCGCCGTGGTAATGAATGCGCCGCATCCGGTGATCTTCCCCAAGCTGCTCTACACCAACCGTCAGCAGCGGCAGGCGAGCCAATACTTCCGAGTGTTTCGTGATCCGGCGAGTGACGAACTGGTCGAGCAGTTCGGCCTGGGCGGCGTGCTGCTCAAGGCCTTTGGCGAAGTGCCGGAAAATCCAAAGATGGACCCGGCCGAACGGGCGGCGTTGATGGAGGATTATGCAAACCGCGAAGCCGCGATCGCCATGCTCAACTGGTATCGCGCCAGCCCGATGGACGTGCTCGACATGGACGCGCCCTACGCGCTCCCCGCCGGATACCAGCCACCGGCCTTGCCGAAGTTGACCATCCCAACGCTGGTGGTCTGGGCGATGGAAGACATGGCCCTGCCCGCCGCCAACCTAGACGGGCTGGATGAAGTGATCGCTGACCTGACCTTGATGCAGGTGCCGGGCTGCGGCCATTTCGTGCAGTGGGAAGCGCCTGGCGAGGTCAATGCGGCGCTGGACGCGTTCCTGGCGCGGACCGACCATGGCTGAGCCGCAGCGCGGGGGGATCGGCGCGGCGCTGGCTGCGGCCGAGGCGCAAAGCCGCCGCTCGCTGCTGCGCAATCATGGCGGTGGACACGCGCCGGTTAGCTTCCTGGAGCTGTTCTTTGACCTGGTCTTCGTTTTCGCGATCACCCAGCTTTCGCACTTCCTGAAGGATAACCTGACCTGGCTGGGCTTTGCCCAGGCGCTGGTGCTGTTCCTGGCGGTGTGGTGGGCCTGGATGTACACCACCTGGGCCACCAACTGGGCCGATCCCGAACGGTTCGAGATCCGGGTCATGCTGTTGGCGCTGATGGCGCTGAGCCTGCTGATGGCAGTCGCCCTGCCCTATGGCTTCAGCAAATATGCCTGGCTCTTCGCCGCAAGCTATGTCGCGCTGCAACTGGGGCGGACAGCCTTCATGGCCGTGGTCTTGCACCGCGAACAGCGCGCCAATACCCGCAACATGGTGCGAATTGCGCTATGGTTTTGCTTTTCCGCGCCGTTCTGGCTGATCGGGGTGCTGCGGCCAGAGGAGGAGCGGCTGGCCTGGTGGCTGGTGGCCGTGGTGATCGAATACCTTGGCCCGATCGCGCTGTTCCCGGTCCCGCTGCTGGGGCGATCGAAGGCCTCGGACTGGGACATTTCCGGCAGCCACATGGCCGAACGCTGCGGGCTGTTCATCATCATCGCCCTGGGCGAAGGGATCATCATCACCGGCGCCACCTTTGCCGATGCGGCGATGGTGACTGGCCGCGTGCTCGCCTTCTGCCTCGCGTTCCTGTCCTCGGTACTGATGTGGTGGCTCTATTTCGACCTGGGGCAAAAGCGCGGGTCGGACCATATCAGCGATAATGCCGAGGTCGGCCGCGTCGCGCGTAATGCCTATACCTATCTGCACATGCCGATCGTGCTGGGGATCGTGATCTTCGCCGTGGCCGATGCAAAGCTGCTCGATATGTGGGACCAGCCCGCAGGCGGCAAGCTGGCGCTGGTGATGTGCGGTGGGGCCAACCTGTTCCTCACCGGGCTTGGCCTGTTCAAGCGCTATTCCAACCCGATGGGCAATTTCCCCCTGTCTCACGGGATCGGCAACATGCTGTTCCTCGGCCTCGGGTTCGCGGCATGGCAGGGCGGCCTGACCACGCTGCAGGTCGGCGGCATGGGGGTTGCGGCCTTCGCAGTCGTTTCCGGGTGGGAATGGGTCTCCTACCACGGCGGGTGGAAGGAACGGATCGACGATACGGTCGCCTGGTTCAAGCTTGCCAGTCAATACTAGCGCCGTGCGGGTGAGCGAGGGCCAGCATGACCGGCTCGCCCCCGCCCGGCCAAAACCTGACAACCAGTTCGTGCAGGTGCAGGACCCGGTTTGCTTCCAGCGCAATCCATGCCAGCGGACGCTCGGCCGTTGCCCGCGCCCCAGCCGCTTCCATCGCGGCCATGACCCGCGCCTGCTGCTCCGTTGGCACATATTGCCAGACGATCGAATGCATCAGCACGCGAGTGGTCCCCGCTGCCTGCGGCTTAGTCAGTTCGGCCTCGATGAAATCGGCAGCATTCATCTGCACCAGATTGGGCGGTGACCTGCCCGCCTCGGCAATGGCTGCGGCCATCCGCTCGAACCGCACGGCATGTTCGGGCCAGATAAAGGCCTTAAGCCGCAGCGCCTCGTCGGGATCGGTCAGGTCAACAGGGGCAACATCGCAGCCCTTGGCCGAAACAATCTCTATTGCGTGATCCGGAGGCGGATTGCCTTGCCATTCCGGCTTGAACCGCATCGCACCGGGCTCTGGCCCGACCTGCACTCCGGCCAGATCGTAGTGATAGCGATCCAGCATCAGGTTGATCCCTGCGCTTGAGCCGATTTCGAGGCACGCGAACCGTGGCGCCAGCCCTTGTTCGGCCAGCCACAGCATCGCGGCGATGAAATTGCTGGATCGGCCCGCTTCATTGGTCTGCGGCGGGCCATCCAGCCATGGCATCAGGTCCGCCTCATGCGCCCGGATTGCAGCGGCGACGATGGCGGCATCGTCCACCCCGGCGCGGTCTTCGTAGATCGCCGCCAGATCCGGCTCCACGCCCTTCAGGTGCAACGCATGAATCCCGCCCGCGACCCGCAGCGGCAAGGCATCGGCCAGCGGTGCGCCAGGCCAGACCCGGATCGCATCAAGCAAGCGCCCCGGCTCGCCGCGTTCCAGCAGATCACGCAGGGCGGCAACAACCCGCGCGGTCACGGTTGCCCCGGCCTTGGTGCAATAGGCCACCTGGTTGTCAAAGGCCGCGACGACGATCCCTTCGCCCTTGGCGTTGATATCGATGAACGGATAGCCTTCAGCCATAGCCACTCCTTGCCCTTTCGGCCCGCCCCGCCTAATGCGCGGCGCTATGTCGAACCCGCTAACCTTCGCCGTGCCCAAGGGCCGCATTCTGGACGAGGCGCTGCCCCTGATGGCCCGCGCCGGTGTGGTGCCAGAGGCGGGCTTTCACGACAAGGGCAACCGCGCCCTTTCCTTTGCCTGCGAAGCATCGGACATGCGGGTGATCCGGGTGCGCGCGTTCGATGTGGCCACCTTCGTCGCCCACGGCGCTGCGCAAGTCGGGATCGTCGGTTCAGACGTGGTTGAAGAGTTCGCCTATCCTGACCTTTACGCGCCGGTTGACCTGGCGATCGGCCATTGCCGCCTCTCGGTCGCCGAGCCAGTCGGTCAGGTCGGTGCGCCGCTCAGCAGCCACCTGCGCGTGGCCAGCAAGTATCCCAACCTGACCCGCCGCCACTTCGAACGGATGGGCGTGCAGGCCGAAGTGGTGAAACTGAACGGTGCGATGGAACTGGCCCCGGGCCTTGGCCTGGCCAGCCGGATCGTTGACCTGGTGTCGACCGGGCGAACGCTGAAGGACAACGGGCTGGTCGAGACCAGCACCATCCTGGAGATTTCGGCCCGCCTGATCGTCAACCGCGCCGCGCTCAAGACCGATGCCCGCGTCGGCGCACTGGTCGAGGCCTTTCGCGCCCTGGCTGCTCCGGCGGAGGCAGCCTGATGCTGCGCCTGAACACCCGCGATCCCGGTTTTGACGCCGCCTTTCGCAAGCTGGTGGCTGACCGGCGCGAAAGCGATGAGAATGTCAGCCGCGATGTCCAGATCATCCTTGATGATGTGCGCGCCCGCGGCGATGCCGCTCTGGTCGAACTGACCCGCAAGTTTGACCAGCACGAGCTGGCCGCCGATGCCGACTGGCAGATCGATGCCGCCACTTGCCGCGAGGCGTTCGACAATCTCATGCCTGACCTGCGCGCCGCGCTGGAACTGGCGGCCAAGCGCATCCGCGCCTTCCACGAAGGCCAGAAGCCATCAGACCGCGATGAAACCGACAAGCACGGCGTCCGTATGGGCGCGCGCTGGTCGGCCGTCGACGCGGCCGGGCTCTATGTTCCGGGCGGCCGCGCGGCCTATCCCTCGTCACTGCTGATGAACGCGATTCCGGCCAAGGTTGCCGGGGTTGAGCGGCTGGTGGTCGTAACCCCCAGCCCCAAGGGACAGGTCAACCCGCTGGTCCTCGCCGCCGCGCATCTTGCGGGTGTGGACGAGGTCTGGCGGATCGGCGGCGCCCAGGCCGTGGGCGCGCTGGCCTATGGCACGGCGCGGATCAGGCCGGTCGACGTGATCGTTGGTCCCGGCAATGCCTGGGTGGCTGAAGCCAAGCGCCAGCTTTACGGGGTGGTCGGCATTGATATGGTTGCCGGGCCGAGCGAGATCCTGCTGATCGCCGATGGCCAGAACTCACCCGAATGGACCGCGGCCGACCTGCTGAGCCAGGCCGAGCATGACCCTTCGGCCCAATCGATCCTGATTACCGACGATCCAAGCTTCGCCGATACCGTGGCGGACCGGATCGGGGTTGAGCTGGCCATGCTGCCGACCGCCAAGGTTGCCAGCGAAAGCTGGAATACCCACGGCACGATCATCGAAGTGGCCGACCTGATGGCCGAGGCCCCGGCCCTCGCCAACGCGCTTGCCGCAGAGCATGTCCAGATCGCGACCGACGATCCGCAGGCGCTGTTCAACAAAATCCGCCACGCCGGTTCGGTCTTCCTGGGCCGGATGACTCCCGAAGCCGTGGGCGACTATGTTGCCGGTCCCAACCACGTGCTGCCCACCGGGCGCCGCGCGCGGTTCTCGTCCGGGCTGTCGGTGCTAGATTTCATGAAGCGCACCAGCTTCATCCAGCTTGATGCCAAGGCACTCAATGCCGTTGGCCCCGCCGCGGTGGAGCTGGCCAATGCCGAAGGGTTAACCGCCCACGCGCGCTCGATCGAAGTGAGATTAGGAATATGAGCAATCCCAAAGCCCGCCCTGCAGCCCGCCTTGCCGCGGTACAGGCGTTGTATCAGCACGCGATGGAAGGCACGCCGCAGGCGTCGCTGCTCGACGAGTTCCACCGCCATCGCCTGGGTGCGGAGATCGAAGGGGACCAGTACGCCGCCGCAGAAGTGGTCTTTTTCGATGCAATCGTGACTGGCGTGATCGCGCGGTACGAGGAAATCGACGATCTGCTCGCAGCGCGGCTGGCCGAAGGCTGGAAGCTGGAGCGTCTTGACCGGACCATGCTGCAGATCCTGCGCGCTGGGGCATGGGAGCTCCTGGCTCGACCCGACGTCCCGACCGGCACAGCAATCAGCGAATATGTCGATGTCGCCCACGCCTTCTTCGAAGCGCGCGAGGCCAAGTTCGTCAACGGCGTGCTTGATGCCGTGGCCAAGGATGTGCGCGGCTGAGCCGCGAAGCCGCCTTCATTGCCGCCCTGCGTGGTCTGGCCACGCATCCCGCCGCACGCGGGTTGGCCGACGATTGCGCCGTGCTCGACCTTGGCAGCGAAACGCTGGTCGTGACGCATGACGCCATGGCGGAGGGTATCCATTTCCTGCCCGGGCAGGATCCGGCCGATGTCGCCTGGAAGCTGGTTGCCAGCAACCTGTCAGACCTTGCGGCCAAAGGCGCAGAGCCGCTGGGTGTAATGCTGGGCTACCAGTTCGGCGTGGATGACGCCCGGTTCGTTGAAGGGCTTGGCGAAGCGCTGGCGCACTATGGCGTGCCGCTGCTGGGGGGGGATACGATCGGGGCGGCCGGCGCGCAGGTGTTGGGCCTGACCGCGCTGGGCCGCGCGACCCATCGCCCGGTTCCGGCACGCGGCGGCGCGCAGATTGGCGATGCGCTTTGGATCACCGGCCCGGTTGGCGCAGCGATGCTGGGGTTCGAGGCGCTGGGCGGCAGTACCGGTGCAGATAGCACTGCCTTCCGCCGCCCTTCAGCCCTGCTGGCCGAAGGTCAGGCGCTAGCACCGGCGGTCAGCGCGATGATGGACGTTTCCGACGGACTGCTGCTCGATGCCAGCCGCATGGCCCGTGCCTCTGGCGTGACTTTCGCGATCGACAGTGCTGCCGTGCCTATCGCCGTCCCCGAAATGCGCCGCGCCGATGCGCTGCGTTGGGGCGAGGATTACCAGTTGCTCTTCACCCTCACCGCAGGCGCCCAACCGTCCGTCACGGCATTCCGCATCGGCGTGGCAACAGCTTCAGGCGCGGCACCGATCATACTCGATGGCCGGCCGCTCGATGAGGAAGGCAATCTGGGCTATGAGCACGGCTAAAGCGGGGAAACGTCGACCCCGCGCGCCTTCAGGATCGGCTTGAGCGCGTAATAGGCTGCCTTGGTCCGATGGTTCGGGATGCCAGGGTAGAGGTGATGAACGATGTGGTACTGCATCCCCATCGACAGCACATGGCCAACCCGGCTTTTGAACACATAGGTGTTCTCATACCGCCCCATCCTGCCCTCGCGCGGATGGTGCGGCGCCCACGACAGGAAGAAGCGGATATAGCTGAGGCCGATGTGCCGCGGCAGCCACCAGATCAGCGCGGCTTCGATCGCATAGCCGTTCCAGGCCATGGTGAAGAGCGTGGCCATGAAGATCAGTTGCACGACCATCGTCTCCACCAGTGCACGGCGGGCAATCGGCGTGCCCATCGCGGCCAGGATCCGCTTGTAGTGGTGGATCGAACCATCGACCCCCGGCTGGCGATTGTACCAGGTCTTGTACCAGGCGGCCCATATATTGGGCGCTTCGTCGGTATAGTCCGGGTCCTTTTCAGGATGGTTGCAATGATAGTGATGCTCAAGGTGCATCAGCCGTGCCATCGAAAAGGGGAAAACAATCGGAATGGTCGAGACCGCGCCGACCGCCTCGTTCAGCCAGCGGGTCTTGCTTCCGGGCCGGCCAATGTTCGAATGCATGGCCTCGTGACTGGTGACATAGCCGCCCACGCAGAACACGCAGGACAGAACAAAGGCCAGCGGCAGGTTGAGCATTCCCATGATCGCAAGTGGGAAGAACGAGAGCCAGATCGCAAAGCAGCCGAACGCCGCAACGGCATAGGGCCACATCGCCCCGCCGTGAAACTGGCGGGCAATCGCAATCTCTTCCTTGCGCAGGTCACGGCGGATATAGCGATCATGCCCATCCGGCCCGAGCGCAAATGCAGCGCGATCCCGTTCCGCGATCGCATCGCGCGCGAGAAGTACCTGGTCGGTCACGCCCACCGCCCCCGAACATTGGCGATCAGCCCCCAGCCGCCGCCAATGATCAGGCCAAAAGCGATCCGACTGATGTTGAATGGTGCTGGCACATCCCATTGCACCATCACTTGCGCGATCAGCGGGGCGATGAATCCGATGCCGAAAAAGAAGGGCATCCAGGCGAGCACTTGCTTGAGAACAACAGCCATGGCGTTCACTTCCCACAATCCATCACTCTACGCAATATTGCTTGTTTTCAGCATTTGTGCTAGCCGTAAACATCTGCTTCTAAAGGGTTCAAGCCAGTGCGGGGAAAAGCCGGTCTGAAATGATTGCATGGCCTGAAAACGTCCTATAGCCTCCCCTCAGCCCCGTACTCGCGGGGCTACAACAATCGATAAAAAGGGGGAGCGAACTCGTGGATCTCGTCACGCTCGCAATCATCCTGGGTCTGGTAGCCGTGCTCTACGGCTTCATTACCAGTCGCCAGGTTCTCGGCGCGTCCGCCGGGAATGCCAAGATGCAAGAAATCGCCGCCGCCATTCAGGAAGGGGCCCAAGCCTATCTGAAGCGGCAGTACACCACCATTGCCATTGTCGGCGTTATCGTTGCGCTGATCATTGTCGCCACGCTCGGCACGATTTCGGCAACCGGCTTCGTGATCGGTGCCGTGCTGTCTGGCGTTGCCGGCTTTATCGGGATGAACATCTCGGTCCGGTCGAACGTTCGCACGGCTGCGGCGGCCCAGTCCGGCCTGCAGGCCGGTCTGACCCTGGCCTTCCGCGCCGGGGCGATCACCGGGATGCTGGTTGCAGGCCTCGCGCTGCTCGCGATTGCGGTGTTCTACTACTACCTGACCTCCGTCGCCGGCTACACCGTTGGCGGCGAAGACCGGACAGTGGTTGATGGCCTGGTTGCGCTGGCCTTCGGTGCCTCGCTGATTTCGATCTTTGCCCGTCTGGGCGGCGGAATCTTCACCAAGGCTGCTGACGTCGGCGCTGACCTGGTCGGCAAGGTGGAAGCAGGCATTCCGGAAGACGATCCGCGCAACCCGGCCGTGATCGCTGATAACGTGGGCGATAACGTGGGTGACTGCGCCGGCATGGCTGCCGACCTGTTCGAAACCTATGTCGTCACCGTTGGCGCCACCATGGTGCTTACCGCGCTGCTGCTGAAGGGCCTGGGTGACATGCTCGCCCCGATGATGGCCCTGCCGCTGCTGATCGGCGGCGTCTGCATCGTCACCTCGATCATCGGCACCTACTTCGTCCGCCTGGGTGGCGGCACGAACATCATGGGTGCGATGTACAAGGGCTTCCTGGTCACTGCCGTGCTTTCGATCGGCGCGATCTGGTGGGCGATTTCCTATGCGCTCGGCAGCATGGAAACCGCGATGAGCTATACCATCCTCGACACGACGGTAAGCTTCACCGGCCGCGTGCTATTCTACTGCTCGCTGCTGGGCCTGGTCATCACCGGCCTGATCATCTGGATCACCGAGTACTACACCGGCACGAACTATCGCCCGGTGCGCTCGATCGCCAAGTCGTCGGAAACCGGCCACGGCACCAACGTGATCCAGGGTCTGGCGATCAGCCTTGAATCGACTGCCCTGCCCACGATCGTGATCTGCGCCGGCATCATCATTGCCTACCAGCTCGCTGGCCTGATCGGGATTGCCTATGCGGCAACCGCGATGCTCGCACTGGCCGGGATGGTGGTCGCGCTCGATGCCTATGGCCCGGTGACCGACAATGCCGGCGGCATTGCCGAAATGGCCGGCCTCGACGATTCGGTCCGTGAAAAGACCGACGCGCTCGACGCGGTGGGCAACACCACCAAGGCCGTGACCAAGGGCTATGCCATCGGTTCGGCCGGCCTCGCTGCGCTGGTGCTGTTCGCAGCCTACACCACCGACCTGCGTGAGTTCTTCCCGGACCTGGTTGTCAGCTTCAGTCTGGAGAACCCCTACGTGATCGTCGGCCTGCTGCTCGGCGCGCTGCTCCCGTACCTGTTTGGTGCGATGGGCATGACCGCCGTCGGCCGCGCTGCCGGTGATGTGGTGAAGGACGTTCGCGACCAGTTCGCCAACGACAAGGGCATCATGACCGGCAAGTCCAAGCCGGACTATGCCCGCACGGTCGATCTGGTGACCAAGGCGGCAATCAAGGAAATGATTGTTCCTTCGCTGCTGCCGGTGCTTGTCCCGATCGTGGTCTATTATGTGATCACGGCGGTGGCCGGCCAGGCCAACGGCTTTGCCGCGCTGGGTGCGTTGCTCCTTGGCGTGATCGTCGGCGGCCTGTTCGTCGCGATCTCGATGACCTCGGGCGGTGGGGCCTGGGACAATGCCAAGAAGTACATCGAAGACGGCAACCACGGCGGCAAGGGCTCTGAAGCCCACAAGGCCGCCGTCACGGGTGATACCGTGGGCGATCCCTACAAGGATACCGCGGGTCCGGCCGTAAACCCGATGATCAAGATCACCAATATCGTCGCGCTGCTGCTGCTCGCGGCTTTGGCTGCGGGTCACTGAGTGGGGCCAGCCCACTTACCCACCGCAGGGTGAAAGAAACCCCGTCCGGAGCGATCCGGGCGGGGTTTTCTTCTGGGGAATGGTCCTTTGGCCCATTGCGCAGACCAGCCATCTGGCTAGATTTCTCGGTATCAGCGACCTGTTTCGCTATCCTTGGGAGGTTTCCGAAGTGCTTGCAAAGAACATCCTGGCCGGCGGCACGCTGGCTGCCATCCTTAGCCTGTCCCTGTCCGCTCCGCTCGCGGCTCAGGCTTCGGCGCCGGCGGCTACGGACATCGTGGTCAAGGGTATCAAGGGCCGCGCTCCAACTGAGGTGTTCGGCAAACGCCCCTTCATGCGCAACCCCTCGATCTCGCCCGATGGCACCAAGATCGCCGTGATGATGAGCCGCAACGGGATCGACAATCTGGGCATCATCGATCTGAACAAGCCGGGCAGCCCGCCCAAGTTCTTTGTCCGCGCCGAAGAATTCCGCGAAGCGGGTGACCGCACTGTCAGCGGCTGGTCCTGGGTGGGCAATCGGACGGTGCTGTTCACCCTCGCCTCGCGCGAGATCATCGGCGGCCGGCGGGCCGATCTGCTGCGCTATGTTGCATACGATCTGGAAAGCGGCGCGCTCACGCCGCTGGCCTGGGAAGGCGCATCAGGCAACGGGATCCAGATCCTTTACCGCGATCACGCCAAGGAACGCGTGCTGATGCAGCGCACCTCGTTCCGCAACGAGCAGAACGAATTTCGTCCCGAGGTGATCGACCTTGATGTGCGCACCGGCAAGTTCAGCACGGTGCAGCGGCCCAACGTTTTCGTCAGCCAGTGGATCGCCGATGGCAAGGGCGTCATCCGCGCCGGGATTGGCGGCGATGATGATGGCAAGCAGCGGCTGATGTACCGATCGACCCCGGACGAACCGCTGAAGACCATCGCGAACGAAAAGGACACGACCTACACTGGCACCCAGATCACGCCCGATATCTTCACGCTGGAAGGCGACATCGCCTATGCCACCAGCAACAAGGATGGTTTCCGCAAGGTCTATCGGATCAACATGGCGACGATGGAAATCGTCGGCAAGCCGGTGTTCGAAGTACCGGGCCATGACGTGAGCGGACTGGTCCCGAGCAAGGACAACAACCGGTTGATCGGGGTACGCTATATCACCAACAAGCAGCGTACCCGCTGGTTCGATGGGCGGCTCAACGAAATCCAGAAGTTCTTTGATGAGGACTTCGGCGTGGGCAACGCCCAGATCATGTCGGCCAACGATGACTATACCAAACTGGTGGTGTTTATCGCGAAGCCCTCCGAACCGGGCACCTACTACATTTACGATACCGTCAGCGGCAATCTTGGCATCCTGGGGAACTTCCATCCAGAGCTTCAGGATGCAGACATGAACCCGACCGAGACGATCCGCTACAAGGCATCGGACGGCATGGAGATCCCCGCCGTTGTGACGTATCCGCGCCACCGGCCCAATCGCAGGAACCTGCCGGTTATCGTGATGCCCCACGGCGGCCCCTTCGGCGTGCGTGACGAGGAAGAGTTTGGCTTTTTCCCATGGCACCAGGCGATGGCTGAACTGGGCTATGTCGTTATCCAGCCGAACTATCGTGGCTCGGGCGGTTACGGGAAGCAGTTCGTACTCGAAGGCCGCAAGCCCAACGGTTACGGCCAGCGGATGCAGGACGATCTCAATGACGCGCTGACCTGGTTCGGCCAGACCGGGCTGATCGATCCGAAGCGCGCCTGCATCATGGGCTGGTCCTATGGCGGCTATGCCACGGCCCGGGGCGCGCAGCGCGATCCGAACGTGTGGAAGTGCGCAATCGCCGGAGCCGGGGTCTATGACTTTCCGATGATGAAGGCTTTTGACCAGGGCACTTTCGGCAGCTTTGGCGCGAACTTCCAGGCCACTGCAGACAACCTGGTGGCGATCTCATCGGCCCGCAACACCGATAGTCCATGGTCGCCGATCCTGATCGTCGCGGGCCTGCGCGACGCCCGCATCCCGATCGAGCAGTCGCGGACCCTGGTCTCGCGCCTCAAGGCTTCGGGCAAGCAGGAGGGCGTGGATTTCCGCTATGTCGAGCAACCCAAGGGCACCCATAACCTTCCTTATGAGGAGGTGCATATCGAATGGCTGGTCGAAGCGGAAAAGTGGGCGGACCGCTTCAATCCGGCCTACATCCCCTCTGACAGCGATTATGCCCGCAAGCCGGCGATTGATGCCCGGTTCCAGATGGCGGCAAGCACCGCGGCCAAGGCCGGGAAGTAAGCACCCTGGGGCAGGAACGGCCAGCCAACGCCCGGCTGTTCCTGCCACCGGATATCAACCAGTGCCGTTTAACCGTCCGGCTAAAACCGGATTGACGCGCGTTGGTGGTATCCGCAAAGGGCATGGCATGGACATCCCCGATATCTCGCCCGAACGCCTTGTTTCCGGCCTGGTGCGCCTGCTGACCGTCGAACCCGATGGCGAGGATCACTTCCACGGCCGGCGCAAGAAAGGTGGCATCGGCCGGGTGTTTGGCGGCGAAGTGATCGCCCAGGCGCTCAATGCTGCCCAGGCCACGGTGGGTGAAGACCGTTCCGCTCACTCGCTCCACGCCTATTTCCTGCGCGGCGGCAGCGAAGAGCATCCGAGTGAATATAACGTCGCGCGCGATTTCGATGGCGGTTCGTTCTCCAACCGCCGCGTTGTCGCCAGCCAGCAGGGTCGGCCGATCCTTAACCTGACCGCCTCGTTCCAGAAGCACGAGGATGGGCTTTCGCATCGCGATGCGGAAATGCCAGACGTCCCGCCACCCGAAGAGCTGGAGCCCGAGGCCGACGTGCGCCGCCGTTTCGCCGAGCATGCCCGGCCCGAAGCCCGCCACCACTTCCTCACCCCGCGCCCAGTTGAGATGCGCGCGGTCGAAGGGCGCCACTGGATGAACCCCCAGCCAGCACCGCCGCGCTCGCATTCGTGGTTCAAGACCGTGGCATCGCTGCCAGACGATCCGGCAATCCACCGCGCAGTTCTGGCCTATGCCAGCGACATGACCCTGCTGGGCACCTGCGCCCTGCCCCACGGCCTGTCCTGGGCCCGCGGCGAAGTGATCAGTGCCAGCCTGGACCATGCAGTCTGGTTCCACGATGATTTCCGCTGCGACGAATGGCTGCTCTATGCCACCGACAGCCCGTGGTCGGATCGCGGCCGCGGGTTCAACCGCGGACGGATCTTCACCCGTGACGGACGCCTGGTTGCCAGCGTGGCGCAGGAAGGCATGATCCGGCGTGCTGCGCCGAAAGAATGATACTAAGATATTTTGCTATTATTCAATATCTTGTATGATAGATTTCAGACAATTTATCACCCATCCGGATGATAGAAATCGTAAACCGTCTGGGCGACCGTGGCGCTGACGCCCGGCGCGCGCTGCAAGTCTTCGAGGCTGGCAGCGCGGACCTTGCTGGCGGTGCCGAAATGCAGCAGTAGTGCCCGCTTGCGCGCCGGACCGATGCCGGGAATTTCATCCAACGGCGAAGCGGTGATTGCCCGGCTGCGCTTTTCCCGATGCGCGCCGATGGCAAAGCGGTGAACCTCGTCCCGCAGCCGCTGAAGGTGGAACAGCAGCGGCGAATTGACCGGGAGCATCTTCTCGCGTCCATCGGGGAAGTGGAACACCTCGCGCCCTTCACGGCCGTGGTGCGGGCCCTTGGCGATGGCGATCAACGGGACATCCTCGATCCCCAGGTCCTCCAGCGTATCGCGCGCGGCTGACATCTGCCCCTTGCCGCCGTCGATCAGCACCAGATCGGGCCACATCCCGCCATCGCGATCCGGATCTTCATCCTGCACGCGGGCAAAGCGGCGCTGGAACACTTCGCGCATCATCGCGAAGTCATCGTTGGTCTGGGCGGACTTGATATTCCACTTGCGGTACTGGCCCTTGATGAAGCCCTCCGGCCCGGCAACGATCATCGCCCCCAGCGCCTGGGCGCCCTGGATATGGCTGTTATCGTAAACCTCGATCCGCTGCGGCGGCTCGGCCAGTTCAAGGAATTCCGCCAGTTCGCGGTTGAGCCTGGCCTTGGTGCCGCTTTCGGCCTGCCGCCGCTCAAGCGCCTCAACCGCATTGCGGCTGGCCTGCTCCATCAGCCGGCGCCGATCACCGCGCTGCGGGACCGACAGCTCAACCTTGCCCCCCGCCGGCCGGGCAAAGGCCTCGGCCAGCAGGTCCGCCTCGGGCAGCGCGCGGTCAACCAGGATCAGCCGCGGCGGCGGCACCTCTTCATAGAATTGGGCCAGGAATGCTGTCAGCACCTCGCCCTCGTCCAAACCATCGGTATGGCTAGGGAAGAAGGCGCGGTGGCCCCAGTTCTGCCCGCCGCGGATAAAGAAGGCCTGGATCGCGAAGTGCCCGCTCTTGCAGGCGACCGCGAAAACATCGGCATTGCCCACCCCTTCGGCGTTCACGGCCTGACTGCCCTGGATGAAGGTTGCAGCGCGCAGCCGATCACGCAGCATGGCGGCGCGTTCAAAATCCAGTGCCTCCGCCGCCTGGGCCATCTGGTCTTCCAGCTTGCGCTGGACCGCGCTGGAGCGGCCGCCCAGGAAATCCTTGGCCTCGCTCACCAGTTCGGCATAATTGGCTTCGTCGATGCGGCCAACGCAGGGGGCCGAGCACCGCTTGATCTGGTAGAGCAGGCACGGCCGATCACGCCGGGCAAAGAAACTGTCGGTGCAGGACCGCAGCAGGAACAGCTTCTGCAAGGCGTTGATCGTGGTGTTGACCGAACCGGCGCTGGCAAAGGGACCGTAATAGTTGCCCTTGGCCTTGCGCGCGCCGCGGTGCTTCATGATCCGCGGAAAATCATGCTCGGCGCGCAGCAGGATGAAGGGGAAGCTTTTGTCATCGCGCAGCAGTACGTTGTAAGGCGGGCGATAGCGCTTGATCAGCTGCGCTTCGAGCAGCAGCGCCTCAGCCTCGCTGTTGGTGGTGACGATCACCATCGAACGGGTCTGGGCCACCATCCGCTTGAGCCGCAGCGGCAGGCGATCGACCTGGGTGTAATTGGCTACCCGGTTCTTCAGCGCCCGCGCCTTGCCAACATAGAGCACGTCGCCCCGGGCATCTAGCATCCGGTAAACCCCGGGCTTGGGCTTCAGCGTGGCCTGAACCTCGCGGATCGCGGCAATTCCCGCCTCCAGATCGGGCTGGCTACTGGTAACCGTATAGGTCGCGCGTTCCTCGTTGAAACGCTCGGCAGCATTGGGTTGATCGGGACGTCCAGCACGGGCCATGGGCCCCCAATAGGGACGATCCCGGCCAGGCAAAAGGGGCATGTTGACGGCTGGCCATGCTCTGATAGGCTCCCTGCCAATAACAAGCCTTTAGGCGGGTCAAAGGCAGGAGGGGATCAGCTTGCGTCAGCTCCAGGGCATGGATGCCTCGTTCGTCGCGCTCGAGACGCGGAACTCGCCGATGCACATCGGCTCGATCCTGATCTACAACCCCGAAACGGCGCCCGGCGGCTTTGTCCGGTTCAAGGATATCCTGCGCTTTATGGAAAGCCGGATGCAGCTGTCGCGCACGATGCGACAGCGGCTGGTGCGGGTGCCGTTCGATCTCGACTATCCCTATTGGATTGAGGATCCCGATTTCGATCTGGAATACCACGTCCGCCACCTTGCCCTGCCCAAGCCGGGAGACTGGCGCCAGCTTTGCATCCAGGCCGCGCGGATCTTCGCCCGCCCGCTCGACCTGACGCGGCCGCCATGGGAATTCACGGTGATCGAAGGGCTCGACAATATCCCCGGCGTGGCCAAGGGCAGCTATGCCATGGTCACCAAGGTGCATCATGCCGCAATTGACGGGATGAGCGGGATTGACCTGATGGAGGCGCTCCACACGCTGCTGCCCGATGCGCCGCCCCCGGCCGAGCCGGACAACTGGCAACCCGAAGCCGTCCCAAGCCCTGCCTCGCTGATCGCCAAGTCTTGGCTCAATGCCGTGGCCAACCCGGTCCGTCAGCTTGAAGTTGCGGCCAAAGCCGTGCCGGGCCTGGCCCGCGCAATAAAGGGCATCGCGACCAAGGACTTTGCCCTGCATGGGGAGATGATTGCCCCGCGCACCCGGTTCAACCAAGTGATCTCGACCACTCGCGTGGTTGAGGGCCGCTCGGTCCCGCTGTCCGACATCAAGGCGATCCGCCACGCGGTGGAAGGGGCCAAGGTCAACGACGTGTTCCTGGCGATCATCGGCGGGGCCATGCGCAAATACCTTGAGGCCAAGGATGACCTGCCGGACAAGACCCTGACCGCGATGGCGCCGATCTCGGTGCGCGGGAAGGATGAAAAGGGCGACATGGGCAACCAGGTCGCGGCGATGATTGCCCCGCTCGGCACCCATATCGCCGATCCGATTGACCGGCTGGAATACGTCTTCTCGCAGACCACCAATTCCAAGGCCATGTCCGATGCGATCGGCGCGCGCAACATGACCGAGATGAGTAAGGTCAGCCCGGCACTGTTCATGGCGCTGGCAGCGCAGGCCTATACCCGGCTGGGCATGGCTAACCGGGTCGCCCTGCCCTTCACCACGGTCGTCACCAACGTACCCGGCCCGCCGGTGCCGATCTATTCGGCGGGAGCCCGGCTGGAAAGCATGATGGGCCTGCTCTGCCTGACCGACGGGCTGGGCCTGGGTCACGTTGTGCAGAGTTACGTGAAGGAAGCGACCATTGCTTTCACGGCCTGCCGCAACCTGCTGCCCGATCCGGAGTTCTACGCCCAGTGCATCGAAGAGAGCTTCCAGGAACTGCGCGACGCCGCCGCCAAGGTTACGGAACCGCGGATACCGCAGGCCGGCCCCTTGAAGAAGCCAAAGCCCGCCGCCAAGGCAAAGAAGCCCGCGGCGAAAGCCGCGGCAAAACCAGCAACGAACAAGAAGCCGGCAAGCAAGAAACCGGCCGCGAAGAGCAGGAAGGCCAGCAAGACATGACAGCAGCCAGCGCCGCATTCCCGCAGCCGAGCCACGCCCGGCCGCCCTCGCGGCTGTTCGCGCTCGCCGAATCCCGCGCCATGCTGGAACTGGCGGCGTTCTATGCCTTCCGCCCCTATCTTTCGAACCTGCCGCAGGGTGATGGGCATCCGGTGCTGGTCCTGCCGGGGTTCCTGGCTTCCGACAGTTCCACGGCACCGCTGCGCAAGCTGCTCAAGCAATTGGGCTATGATGCACGCGGCTGGGGCATGGGCCGCAATGTCCGGATCGATGCACCGCGGGTGCACGAAATGGAATCGATGCTGCTGAAGATCTACCGTGAGACCGGGCGCAAGGTTTCGATCGTCGGCTGGAGCCTGGGTGGCGTTTTTGCCCGTGAGCTGGCCAAGGCCCACCCGGAAGCGGTGCGGCTGGTGATTACGCTGGGCAGCCCGATCTCTGACGATCGCCGCCATTCCAACGCGGCGCGGCTGTTCGAATATCTCAACGGCAAGGATCCCGAGCCGATCCGCCAAGGCCGCTTTGTTGACCTGCACCGCGCCCCGCCGGTGCCAACCACCTCGATCCTGACCAAGACCGATGGCGTGGTCCACTGGCGCGGATCGGTGCAGCGGCGTGACAAGAACCCGCAAACCGAAAACATCGAAGTGCTGGCCAGCCATTGCGGGCTGGGCTTCAACCCCAGCGCAGTGATCGCCATCGCTGACCGGCTGCATCAGCCCGAAGGCTCGTGGAAGCCGTTTGAGCCGCGCCTTTCGCAGCGCTGGATGTTCCCCAAGACCAGCCTGCAATAAGCCATGTCGACCCGTCACCTCGTCGATCCCGAGCTGCTGCCGCTGCTCGACATGATGCCCGCCGCCGATCTGGCGGCGATGGACCTGGGCGAACTGCGCGTGGCCAGCAACGCCCGCTATGCCTTCCTGGGCGCCCCGGCCATTGCCCCGGTGGTGCACACGATCGCCGGCCCCGGCGGGCCGCTGGCCATCTATCTCTATGATCCGGCGCCGGGTACGCCGGGCAGGGCAGCGCTGCTCCACATCCACGGCGGCGGGATGATCATGGGTTCGGCCAGCGTGATGCAGGCTGGCCCTTCGGCCATGGCGCAAGCGCTGGGTATCCCGGTTGCCTCGGTCGAATACCGGCTTGCGCCCGAACACCCCTTCCCGGCCCCGCAAGAGGATTGCCTCGCCGCGCTCAAGTGGCTGGCCGGCCTGCCCGGGGCAGACCCGGCACGGATCGGGATCACCGGTGAAAGTGCTGGCGGCGGTCTGGCGGCCTCAGTGGCGCTGATGGCTCGTGACCTGGAAGGGCCAAAGCTGTCCGCGCAGTTCCTGACCTATCCGATGCTCGACCATCGCACGGGCGGACCGGATTGCCGGTACAACAACCCCACCACCGGCGAATTCATCTGGACCCGCCCTTCCAACCGCTATGGCTGGAGCGCCTTGCAGGGCAGCTACCAGCCCGACGATGATCGGCGCGGCTGGTTCTCACCCTCGCTCGCACAGAATCTCTCGGGCTTGCCACCGACCTGGATCGGTACCGGCAGCCTTGACCTGTTCCTTGATGAAGACCTGGATTACGCCCACCGCCTGGTCGCAGCCGGTGTGCCGGTTGAACTCCATTCCTACCCCGGCGCGATCCACGCGTTCAATGCCGTCGGCGGCAGCAGGCTGGCCCAGGCCTATGGGCGCGACCTGATGGGCGCGATGGCGCACTGGCTGGAGACATCGCGGTAAAAGCGGCGGCGCTTTCAGATCGCGTGGCCATCAACATTGACGTTGTGGATGCGGCCTTCGCGATCGATCACGCAGCTGAAATTGCCATTGCCAGTCGTTGATCCTGCAATCCGCCAGCCACCAGTTTCGCGATTGACGCTTTCCACCTCGCCAACGCGGGTGCGGCCCCGGTTCACTTCATCGATGCAGCGGTTGACCGCGCCATCGATACCCGCCCCTTCCCGCCATTCTGGCCGGTCATCGGCGCGGCCATAGCGCGGCAGGTCTTCGCGTTCGCGCGGCGGTGGCTCTCGATAGTCACGCTGCTGCTTGCTGGCCTTGTTCGCGGCGCTGGCAATGGCGGCGATCCCGCCGATGATCAGGATGCCGGCCAGGATATCGCCCCCGTCAACCCGATCGTGCTGGCGGTAATGCCCGCCCCAGCCTCCACCCCAGCCCCGCGCCATGGCCGGCGTCGCGGCCATGGAAAGTGACGCCGCCAGTGCTGCAACTGCCGCCGCTCGCTTGAATCTTCCCGTCATCTGCTTGACCTCTTCCGCTGAAGCCGATTGTCCCATGTTCTCCATAGACTTAGGCGGCCCAGGCTTTCGCTTGCCTGAACCGCCCTTGCCGTTGATCGTCAGACTTTAGAGGCCGCGCAGTCCGCTGTAGTCGATGTCGACAATCCGGCCGCGCTCAACCCGGCACTTGAAGGTCCCGGAGTCATAGCCGCGCAGGTTATCGTTCCACCCGCGATAGTCACCGCCCCAGCCCCGGCCATAGTTGCCATCGCCGCGGCGCCAGTCGCGCCCATTGCCGTTGACGGCAATCCGGCCGCGCACTTCATAGCCATAGCGCGTCTCGCGAATATCACGGACGTCGGTCACATCGGCGCGGCGATAGCTATAACGCGCAGCATTGCGTTCAGCGGCAAAGACGCACTGCTCAACAGCGCGGCGCGGATTGCCTCGCGACGCATAGTCATCGCGATAACCATGCCCCTGGTTATAGCCAGTGCCGTAGCCGGCGCGGTCGTAGCGATAGTCGCGGTCATTGTTGTTGCCGGCGGCCGAGACCACCGCAGCAATCCCGCCGATGATCAGCGCCCCGGCAATAATGTCGCCCGCGCTGATCCCGTCGCGATCGCGGTGCTGGGCAAAGGCGGGAGTGGCCGAAGTAAGCGCCATCGCGCCAGCCGCTATGGTGGCAATAGTGCCCTTGGCCAGAACTTTTGACATGGTCTTCATTGCTTCGATCCTTCACTCTCCGGCGGGCATGATGGCCCGTCGTTGCGTGAAGGATTAGCGAATCAACCGTGGCACCAAGCTGAACCCGCCCGTTAGCTGACGTTCAGCTTTCTGGTCACTTTTCTGAACGTGGAACTTCCAATCCGCTCCACTGCGCCAGGAACGCGAGCACATCCGCCCCTTCCGCCACAGCCTTGTCGGTTGGCTTGCCCGAACCGTGCCCGGCGCGGCTTTCGATCCGGATCAGGTGCGGCTTGGCGCCGGCCTTGGCCGCCTGCAAAGCCGCGGTATACTTGAAGCTGTGCCCCGGCACCACGCGGTCATCGGTGTCGGCTGTGGTCACCAGCATCGCCGGATAGTCCACTCCCACCTTGATGTTGTGATAGGGCGAATAGGACCGCAGCACGCGCCAATCGGCCTCCTTGCCGGGATAGCCATAGTCATCGACCCAATAGCGCCCGGCTGTGAACCGATCGAAGCGCAGCATGTCCATCACGCCCACCGCGGCATTGCCCGCGGCAAACAGATCAGGCCGCTGGTTGACCACGGCCCCCACCAGCAAGCCACCATTTGAGCCGCCCTGGATCGTTAGGCCGCTTTTCGGCGTCACGCCCTCAGCGATCAGATATTCACCGGCGGCAATGAAATCGTCGAAGACGTTCTGCTTGTTGCTGAGCCGCCCGGCATCATGCCAGGCCTTGCCATATTCCCCCCCGCCGCGCAGGTTGGCCAGCGCAAAGGCCCCGCCTGCTTCCAGCCAGGCCATCCGCACCGCCGAGAAGCCCGGCGTCAACGAGATATCGAACCCGCCATAGCCATAAAGCAGCGTCGGGACGGCCTTTCCAGCCTGGGCCACGTCCTTGCGGCGCACCAAGAACATCGGCACGCGCGTGCCATCCTTCGAGGTAAAGAAGCGCTGCTCGATCGCATAGTCGGCCGGATTGAAGGTCAGCTTCGGGATGGCAAAGGGCTCACTCTTCCCAGTCCGGGTGTCAAACCGATAGATCCCACTGGGCTGGTTGAAGCTGGAAAAGCTGTAAAACGTCTCCGGATCACCCGGCTCACCGCTGAAGCCAGAGGCCGTACCGATCGCATTGAGCGCGATCTGCTGCACCGGCTTGCCATCGAGCGCGCGCACTTCGGCCACCGACTTCGCATCCTTGAGATAGGACAGCACCAATCGGTTACCGACGATCTGGGCCTGGTCTAGCGTTTCGGCGCGCTCAGCAACGATGTCGGTGAACTCTGGCCGGGACTCCAGGCAAACGTCATCGGTTTTCGCTGAGCCCTCGCAGGCTATGCGATACAATCCCTGCTTTTTAAGGTCCGCCCTGACCACCTTCATCCGCGGCGCATCCTTGTTCGTTACAAAGTAAAGCGCATCACCGATGCCATCGATCAGGTTCCAGGCATGATCGAGCGCACCAACCAGGGTCTGCGCCTGCCACTTGCGATCCTTGCGAACTGGCAGAATGTGGATCGCATAACGGCTGTCGGTGCCCTTCGAAGTGGTGATCACCACCCAGCGCCCATCATGGGTAACCTGGGCCGAATGGCCCAGCTCGGGATCGCTTGGGGTCGCATAGACCAACTCGTCCTGCGATTGCGGCGTACCGATGCGGTGGAAGTAAACCGCTTGCTGCTTGTTCAGCGACTGAAACTCAGCCCCCGGCTGCGGTTCGGGGAAGCGCGAATAAAGAAAGCCTTCGTTGCCGACCCAGGCGATGTTGGTGAACTTGGCCCATAGCACGCCATCGCCCAGCACCTTGCCGGTGGCAACATCGAGCACCTTGATAGTCCGCCAGTCAGACCCGCCGTCCTGGATCGAATAGGCAAGCAACTTTCCGTTCCGCGATGGCACCCAGGCATCAAGCGCCGTCGCTCCATCCTTCGCCCAGGCATTGGGATCGATCAGCAGCCGCGGAGTGCCATTCAGCCCGTCTCGCACGAACAGCTGCGACTGGTTCTGCAGGCCCGAATTACGCATGTAGAAGTAGTGCGCCCCGGCCTTGCGCGGCAGACCAAAGCGTTCGTAATCCATCAGTGTCTTGATGCGGTCCGCAAACCACTGGCGCTGGGGCAACTGGGCCAGATAGCCCTGCGTCAGCGCGTTCTGTTGCTCCACCCACTTGGCCACGGCCTTGTCCGTACGGACATCGTTTTCCAGCCAGCGATAGGGATCGGGCACGGCCTCACCAAACTGGGTTTCGACCAGATCGACGCGGCTCGTTTCAGGGTAGGAAATGTTCATTTTCTCAGCGAAGACTGGGGTAGCAAGCGAGACAACCAGAGTGGCGGCCACCAGGGCCGGGACGCGACGCGACATGCAAGGCTCCGAAATGCAAAAAGGCGGCGGTGACCCTAGCAGTCACCCCCGCCTTTTCAACTGGACCAAAGGTCTCAGTAAAACGCTTATTCGGCGTCGTCAGCCATCATGACCGGGCCCGAATCCTGGCCCTTGGCAGCCGGATCACGATCAACCAGTTCGATCACGGCAAGCGGCGCAGCGTCCGAAGCGCGGATGCCGGCCTTGATCACGCGGGTGTAGCCACCCTGACGATCAGCATAGCGTGCGGCCAGGACTTCAAACAGCTTCTTTTCCTGCGCATCGTCCATCAGACGGGCGTGGGCCAGACGGCGGTTCGAAAGGCCACCATGCTTGGCCAGCGTGATCAACTTTTCAAGATAGGGACGCAGTTCACGGGCCTTGGGCAGGGTCGTGGTGATCTGCTCATGCTTGATCAGAGCAGCCGACATGTTGCGCAGCAGGGCCTTGCGGTGGCTGGAAGTGCGGTTGAGCTTACGCCCACCAAGCTTGTGACGCATAGGTCTTTCCTTCGTTCGTTATGGGCCCGTGTCAGGTAGCCCGTAGCTGGTCACACTAAGGTGGCGACCATTACCGTCGGGGCACCCGCAGGTGCCCCGAAACTGGTTAGCCCAGCAGCTCTTGTTCGAGCTTCTTGGCCATTTCCTCGATGTTTTCCGGCGGCCAGCCAGGGATGTCCATGCCGAGGCGCAGGCCCATCGAGCTCAGGACTTCCTTGATCTCGTTAAGCGACTTGCGGCCGAAGTTCGGCGTGCGGAGCATCTCGGCCTCGGTCTTCTGGACCAGGTCACCGATGTAGATGATGTTGTCGTTCTTGAGGCAGTTGGCCGAACGCACCGACAGTTCAAGCTCGTCCACCTTCTTGAGGAGGTAACGGTTGAGCTGGTTGGTATCGCTTTCTTCGGCCGGAGCAGCCGCCATGCCAATCATCGGCGAGGCGCCCATCGGCACTGCATCTTCGAAGTGGACGAACAGCGAGAGCTGATCCTGGAGGATGCGCGCAGCATAGGCCACGGCGTCTTCCGGGGTAACCGTACCGTCGGTTTCAACGGTCAGGTTCAACTTATCGTAGTCCAGTTCCTGGCCGATGCGGGCGTTGTCGACCTTGTACGAAACCTGACGGACCGGCGAGTAGAGCGAGTCGACCGGGATCAGCCCGATCGGCGCATCAGCCGGACGGTTCGACACGGCCGGGACATAGCCCTTGCCGGTTTCGGCCGTCAGTTCCATGTTCAGGATCGCGCCTTCATCGAGGTGACAGATCACGAGATCCTTGTTCATCACCTCAATATCGCCCGAAACAGCGATGTCACCGGCCTTCACTTCTGCCGGGCCAGTGGCCGACAGCTGCAGACGCTTCGGGCCTTCGCCCTGCATCTTCAGCGCGATCTGCTTCACGTTGAGCACGATGTCGGTCACGTCTTCACGCACGCCAGCGAGCGATGAGAATTCGTGCAGCACGTTCTCGATCTTGATCGAGGTGATGGCCGCGCCCTGGAGCGAGGACAGCAGCACGCGACGCAGCGCATTGCCAAGCGTCAGGCCAAAACCACGCTCGAGCGGTTCGGCGACGAAAGTGGCACGGCGCTTGGGGTCGTTGCCCGGCTTCACCTCGAGGGCGTTGGGCTTCTTGAGTTCCTGCCAGTTCTTGATGTTGACAGTCATGTACTTCCCCTAGGGTCTTGTTTTGGCGGGAACGGCCGCTGCGCTCTGATGCACCGCGACCGATCCGGAACAGCGGCGATGGGGCCCCATCGCCGCGATAACTCAATCAGACGCGGCGACGCTTCGACGGCCGAACCCCGTTGTGAGGGATCGGCGTGACGTCGCGGATCGAAGTGATCGTGAAGCCAACAGCCTGCAGTGCACGCAGCGCGCTTTCACGGCCCGAACCGGGGCCCTTCACTTCGACTTCCAAGGTACGGACACCGTGCTCGGCGGCCTTCTTGCCTGCGTCGTCAGCAGCCACCTGCGCGGCGTACGGGGTCGACTTGCGGCTACCCTTGAAGCCCATCATGCCGGCGCTCGACCAGGAAATCGCATTGCCCTGGGCGTCGGTGATGGTGATCATGGTGTTGTTGAAGCTGGCATTCACATGAGCGATGCCGCTGGTGATGTTCTTCCGCTCGCGGCGCTTAATGCGCTGGGGTTCGCGTGCCATTTGGTTGTCCTACTCGAATATCGGGAAGGGAAAGCTGCGGGCCTGACGGCGCGCTGCTTACTTCTTCTTGCCGGCGATGGGCTTCGCCTTACCCTTGCGGGTACGGGCGTTGGTGTGCGTGCGCTGACCGCGAACCGGCAGACCCTTACGGTGACGCAGGCCGCGATAGCAGGCCAGGTCCATAAGGCGCTTGATGTTCATCGCGGTTTCGCGGCGGAGGTCACCCTCAACCGTGTGCTCGGCGTCGATGGTTTCGCGGATGTGCAGGACTTCCTGATCAGAAAGATCCGAAACGCGACGGGTATGGTCGATACCCAGCTTGTCGACAATCTGGCGGGCCTTGAACGGGCCGATACCGTGAATGTAGGTGAGCGCGATAAGAACGCGCTTGTTGGTGGGGATATTGACCCCGGCAATACGAGCCACTTACTTCTCCATGCTCCACAGAAGGCAGCAGTGCTAGCCACCGCCTTCCATCTCAACGCTCATTCGCCGAAACGGCAAAAAGCCCGGTTGGCGCGCGCAATGGCCTCGCCTTCCGGACTTATCCGTTCATGCCGAATGGATCGGGCGCTTACGGTGATTCGGCGAAGCTGTCAACGCCGCAGTTCCGCGCGGTTCTAGCCCGTTGGCCCCGCGTCGGGCTCAGGTGCAGGGCCAGCCTTGTCCGCCAAACGCTTGACCTGCTCTGCCAGGACCTTGTCGACCAAGGGCGCGAGCTCGGCCGGCTTGGCCTGCCAGACCCCGCCAACGGAATAGCGCCACTTGATTTGCGTGCCCTCGCGCTCCTGCTTGAGGGTAATAGTGAGCACAGCGTGGACTGCCTCGCCCTGCAAAGGACCAAGGCCGCCCGTCAGTCGTAACACCCCGCGCTGGGGATCGACATAGACCACGTGCATATGCTCAACGCTGCCCATCCGCTGCTCAACCGATGCACCGACGGGCTTGGGTAGCTTTTCGCAGAAGCAGCCGGTAGCCTGGGCATCGAGATAGAGATTGGCTGCATCACCCGAATAGGTGTGGGCGGGCGACCACCACAGGTTTGGCGCGACGAGCACCTGCCACACGGCGGCAGGTTCTGCAGCAACCGTCGCGACATGATCGCTGACGAAACTGGTATTGGACGCAGCTGACAGTTCGGCCTGGACTGGCGAAGCCACCAACAATGCGGCGGCAACTGATAAACGGTGCATCGCCCTTCCTTTCCCTTACAGGATCAGGAAGAAATAACCTGTTCGATTGCCGCCGTCACCTGTTCCATGTCGGCCATGCCATCGACGCGGCTGACAATCCCACGCGCTTCGTAGATCGGCAGGATCGGTGCGGTCTTGGCGCGATACTCGGCCATGCGGGTCCGCACGGTTTCCTCGTTATCATCCGGACGACGCTTGAATTCGGTGGAACCGCACTTGTCACAGACGCCGTCAACCTTGGGCCGCTCGAATGTGTCGTGATAGCCCTTGCCGCATTTAGCGCAGGTGAAGCGGCCGGTTATGCGCTCAACCAGCGCATCCTCGTCGACTGCAAGTTCGATCACGTGATTGAGCGTGCGCCCCCGCTGGCCCAGGATCGCGTCGAGCGAATGGGCCTGGGCTTCGGTCCGCGGATAACCGTCGAAGATCGCGCCGACTTCGGGACCCATGGCATCAAGTTCTTCACCGATCAGGGCAGAGACAATCTCATCCGAGACGAGCTCACCGCGCTCCATCACCGCCTTGGCCTGAAGGCCAACTGGCGTTCCCGCTTTTACGGCAGCGCGGAGCATGTCACCAGTCGACAGCTGGCGCATGCCATGCCGCTCTACCAGTCGCTGAGCTTGGGTACCCTTGCCCGCACCGGGGGGGCCCAAAAGGATGATGTTCACGTGCACGTCCCCCAAGTGTCGATCAGCGAATGCGACCCTTCAGCTTCGCCTTCTTGATGAGATCGCCGTACTGGTGGGCCAACAGATGCGACTGGATCTGAGTGATCGTGTCGACTGTCACGTTGACCACGATCAGCAGGCTGGTGCCGCCCAGGAACATCATGTTGAGCCCGGTCGAGGCAATCCACCATTCAGGGATCACGCAGACGACGGTAATATAGAGCGCCCCGATCACGGTGATGCGAGTCAGCACGTAATCAAGATAGGTCGCCGTGCTCTTGCCCGGACGAATACCCGGAATGAACCCACCATTGCGCTTGAGGTTCTCGGCAGTCTCTTCAGGGTTGAACACCACGGCGGTGTAGAAGAAGCTGAAGAACATGATCCCGAGTGCGTACAGCGTCATGTAGAGCGGCTGACCATGCGCCAGGTATTGGTTCAGCGTTACGATCGCGCTACCAACCGAAGTGTCGGGCGAAATCGAGTTGCCGGCAAACTGGCTGATCGTCAGCGGCAGCAGCAGCAGCGAACTGGCAAAGATCGGCGGGATCACGCCGGCAGTGTTGATTTTCAGCGGAAGGTGGCTGCGGTCAGCCTGCATCATACCGTGCTGGCTGGCACGCTTGGGATACTGGATCAACAGCCGGCGCGTTGCGCGCTCCATGAAGCAGATGAACAGCACGAGGATGACTAGCACGCCCAAAGCCGTGGCGATGGTAAAGCCGCTGATCGAACCCGAGCGACCCCCTTCAAACAGGTTAGAAACAAAGGTCGGCATCTGCGCGACGATGCCGGCCATGATGATCAGCGAGGTACCGTTACCGATCCCGCGGCTGGTGATCTGCTCACCCAGCCACAGCAGGAACATGGTACCGCCGATCAGGCTGATCACAGCCACGATCTTGAACATCAGACCGGGATTGACGACCGCCTGAAGGCCGCTTGAGGCCCCATAGGCTTCAAGCCCTGAGGCGATGAACCAGCCCTGCACTGCCGTCAGCAGCACCGCGCCATAGCGCGTATACTGGTTCAGCTTCTTGCGGCCGCTTTCGCCTTCCTTCTTCAGTGCCATCAGCGACGGATGCAGCGATGCAGCAAGCTGCACTACGATCGATGCCGTGATATACGGCATGATGCCCAGCGCGATGAGGCTCATGCGCTCAAGGCTGCCGCCCGAGAAGGTGTTGAAAATATCGAGGATGCCACCGCGCGTCTGGGCATAGAGCTGCTCAAGCACCAGCGGGTTAACCCCTGGGAGCGGCACAAAGCTCAGGAAACGGAAGACAATCAGCGCGCCCAGCGTGAACCAGATTCGGTTCTTGAGCTCGGTCGCCTTAGAGAAATTCGCGAGATTGAGATTGCTCGCAACGTTATCGGCACGTGAAGCCATGGATCGGTCAAGCCTTGCTTGGAGGCTGACCCCCCGGCCAGCCATCCCCCTCTATTGGATCGTGTCCATATAGTGCGCGGGGCGGGATGCAATAACCCCCGCCCCGCACAAATGGGGATTTATTCAGCCGCGGCAGCCTTGGCAGCAGTCACTTCGACCGAACCGCCGGCCTTTTCAACCGCAGCAACAGCGCCCTTGCTGGCACCGGCGACAACGAACTTGGCCTTCGCCTTGAGCTCACCCTTGGCGAGCAGACGCACGCCATCCTTGCCGCCACGGGCCAAACCAGCACCCTTCAGGGCGGCGTGGTCGATCACGGCCTTGGCATCGAGCTTGCCGGCATCGATGAACTTCTGGATCAGACCCAGGTTCACTTCGGCATAGTCCTTGGCGAAGATGTTGTTGAAGCCACGCTTCGGAATCCGCATGTGCAGCGGCATCTGACCGCCTTCGAAGCCATTGATCGAGACACCCGAACGCGCCTTGGCACCCTTCTGGCCGCGGCCAGCAGTCTTACCCTTGCCCGAACCGATACCACGGCCGACGCGCATGCGCCCCTTACGGGCGCCCTTGTTGTCAGAGATTTCGTTGAGTTTCATGTCGTTGCACTCGCTTTCGCTTTTGTCGCGCTAAAAGAAACATCCCGGCCGAAGCCGGGATGCTGGTTAAGTTAGTCGACCACTGCCACCATGTGGGGCAGCTTGGCAATAGCACCACGTACTTCCGGGGTGTCTTCCACCTCGACCACGCGGTTCATCTTGCCCAAACCCAGGCCGACCAGAATCTTCTTCTGGCTTTCCGGGCGACGGATCGGCGAACCGATCTGCTTGATCTTGATCTTCGCCATGTCAGCTTACTCCGTGATCGCGGCAGCTTCGGCTTCCGCCTCTGCTGCGCTCGCACCGCCGCGACCCAGCAGGTCGGCAACCTTCTTGCCACGACGCTGGGCGACCGACTTCGGCGAAGTCTGGCTAACCAGCGCGTCGAAGGTGGCGCGGATCATGTTGTAGGGGTTCGAGGTGCCGACCGACTTGGTCACCACGTCGGCAACGCCCAGGCTTTCAAAGACAGCGCGCATCGGACCGCCGGCGATGATCCCGGTACCGGCCGGAGCCGAACGGACGTTCACTTTGCCAGCACCGAAACGCCCCTTGCCGTCGTGATGCAGCGTGCGGCCTTCCTTCAGCGGAACGCGAACCATCTTCTTCTTGGCCGAGGCAGTCGCCTTGGTGATGGCTTCCGGCACTTCGCGCGCCTTGCCGTGGCCAAAGCCGACGCGGCCCTTGCCATCGCCAACCACGACCAGTGCGGCGAAGCCAAAGCGCTTACCACCCTTAACGGTCTTCGAGACGCGGTTGATGTGAACCAGCTTCTCAATCAGCTCTTCACCGCCGTCCTCGTCGCCGCCACGGCCACGACGATCGTCACGGCCACGGCCACGACCGCCACGGTCACCGCCGCGGTCATTGCCGCCGCGACCACGGCCACGGCCTCGGCCTTCGCGGGCTTCAGTGCCGGCATCACCGCCCTGCACTTCGCCAGCAGCGATCGGAGCTTCGGCTGAGCCGATGGTTTCTGGGGTGTTGTTTTCGTCAGCCATCGTCAGAACTCCAGCCCGCCTTCACGGGCGGCATCAGCCAGCGCCTTGACGCGGCCATGGAACAGGTACCCGCCGCGATCGAACACGACGGAGGTCACGCCAGCCTTCTTCGCTGCTTCGGCCAGGGTCGAACCGACCTTGGCAGCAGCGTCGACGTTGGAACCGCCCTTGCTGCCCAGGGTCGAAGCAGCTGCCAGCGTGCGGCCAGCGGCATCGTCGATGATCTGAGCGTAGATGTGGCGGCCAGAACGGTGCACCGAAAGCCGCGGACGGCCACCAGCGCGCGCCTTGAGCGCGGTGCGAACGCGCCGACGACGGCGCTCGAACAGGGAAAGCTTGGCCATTACTTCTTCTTCCCTTCCTTGCGGAAGATGAACTCGCCGCGGTACTTGATGCCCTTGCCCTTGTAAGGCTCGGGCTTGCGCCAGCGACGGATCTCGGCCGCAACCTGGCCGACCTTCTGCTTATCGATCCCGGAGATTTCGATCGTGGTGTTGTCCGGCGTCTTGATTTCGATGCCTTCCGGCACGGCGAAATCGACGTCGTGGCTGTAGCCGAGCTGCAGCTTCAGGTTCTTGCCCTGGGCCGTGGCGCGGTAGCCGACACCATTGATCTCGAGAACCTTGGTGTAACCTTCGGTCACACCGGTCACCAGGTTCTGGACCAGCGTGCGCTGCATGCCCCAGAATGCACGGGCCTGCTTGCTGTCGTTGGCCGGCTGCACCGAGATGCAGCCTTCCCCAACTTCGTAAGTCACGTGGTCAGCGAGGCTCAGCGTAAGGGTACCCTTGGGGCCCTTCACGGTGAGGGTGCCGTCAGCCACAGCAGCAGTCACGCCACCTGGAACGACAACCGGCTTCTTGCCGATGCGGCTCATTAGAACACCTCCGCCAGCACTTCGCCACCGACGTTCTGGGCGCGCGCTTCGGCATCCGAAAGCACGCCACGCGGCGTCGAGACGATGGTGATGCCAAGACCGTTGCGGATCACCGGCAGTTCCTTGCTGCCCGAGTAAACCCGGCGGCCCGGCTTGGAGACGCGAGCGACATGCTTGATCGCCGGTTCGCCCTCGAAATACTTCAATTCAATCCGAAGCTGCGGATGGGCGCCGGTGGCGTCCTCCGAATAACCACGGATGTAGCCTTCGCGCTGCAGAACTTCGAGCACGCGAGCGCGTAGCTTCGAAGCCGGCGAAAGGACAGAGTCCTTTTTCGCACGCTGGCCGTTACGGATGCGGGTGAGCATATCACCCAGGGGATCGGTCAGTGCCATCGCTTGATCCTTACCAGCTCGACTTCGTCACGCCCGGGATCATGCCCTTGTTGGCAAGATCACGCAGCTCAACGCGGCAAAGGCCGAACTTGCGATAGTAGCCGCGCGGGCGGCCGGTGGTTGCGCAACGGTTGCGAACCCGGGTCGGGTTGCCGTTACGCGGGATTTCCGCCAGCTTCAGGCGGGCGATCAGACGCTCGGTTTCATCGAGCGACTTGTCGTCAGCCTGCGCCTTCAGCGCGGCATACTTGGCCGCATACTTTTGAACGAGCTTCTTGCGACGCTCGTTCTTGTTCACGGAACTCAGTTTCGCCATGGACTTAAGCTCTCTCTAACTCAGGCCGCTTGCGCAGCTTCGGCTTCCGCCGGGAACGGGAAACCGAACAGGCGAAGCAGCTCGCGCGCTTCCTCGTCGGTCTTGGCAGTGGTGGTGACGATGATGTCCATCCCACGCACCTTCTCGATCTGGTCGTAGCTGATCTCTGGGAAGATGATCTGCTCCTTCAGGCCCATGGCATAGTTGCCACGGCCGTCAAACGACTTGGCATTGAGGCCACGGAAGTCGCGGATGCGGGGCATTGCGACAGTGATCAGGCGATCAAGGAATTCGTACATGCGTTCACGGCGCAGGGTAACCTTGCAACCGATCGGCATGCCCTCACGCAGCTTGAACTGCGCGATCGACTTCTTCGCCTTGGTGATCACGGGCTTCTGGCCAGCAATCAGTTCCATTTCGGCGGCGGCGGTCTGGACCTTCTTCTTGTCCTGGCTGCCTTCACCGACGCCCATGTTGAGCGTGATCTTTTCGATCTTCGGAATTTCCATGACGTTCTTGTAACCGAACTTCTCGGTCATCGCCTTGGCGATCTGTTCGTCGTACTTCTTGCGAAGACGCGGCACGTACTTATCAGCCATCGATGGTCTCCCCGGACTTCACGGCCACGCGGACCTTCTTGCCACCCTTGTCTTCAAAACGGACGCGGGTCGCTTTGCCGGTCTTGGGGTCGGCCAGGCCGACCTTCGAGATCGCCATCGGCGCTTCACGGCGCTCGATGCCACCCTGCGGGTTCACCTGGCTCGGCTTGCGGTGACGGGTCGCGACGTTGACGCCCTGGACCACGATCTTGCCTTCCTTCGGCATGACCTGAAGGACAGTGCCGGTGCGGCCCTTGTCCTTGCCCGAGCGGACAACGACGTTGTCACCCTTCTTGATCTTGGCAGCGGACATTAGAGGACCTCCGGCGCAAGGCTGATGATCTTCATGTAGCCCTTGCCGCGCAGTTCGCGAACGACAGGGCCGAAGATGCGGGTGCCGATGGGTTCGGCGTTCTTGTTGATCAGCACGGCAGCATTGCTGTCGAAGCGGATCACGCTGCCGTCGGCACGACGGACATCCTTGCGGGTCCGCACAATAACCGCGCGGTGTACGTCACCCTTCTTCACCTTGGTGCGGGGCTGTGCTTCCTTGACCGACACCACGATGATGTCGCCCACGCCGGCAGTGCGGCGCTTCGAGCCGCCCAGCACCTTGATGCACTGGACGCGCTTCGCGCCGCTGTTGTCAGCGACGTCGAGGTTTGATTGCATCTGGATCATAGATCCGGTTCCTTCTCACTGGCTTGCCGGAACAAGTCCGGCAGTTCCAAAATGGATAGCGTCTTAGACGTCAGCTTCGACCGCAGCGGTCTTGCCGGCCTGGACCCGCTCGATGACCTTCCAGGTCTTGAGCTTCGAAATCGGCGCAGTCTCTTCGATGCGCACGGTTTCACCGGTCTTGAAGGCGTTGTCTTCGTCGTGGGCGTGATACTTCTTCGAACGACGGATGATCTTCCCGTAGAGCGGGTGCTTCACCTTACGCTCGACCTTCACGACCACGGTCTTGTCGGTCTTGTCGGAGACCACGGTCCCGATCAGGATACGCTTGGGCATCTGTGGGCTCCTTACTTGGCCACGCGGGCGCGTTCGCCCTGCAGCGTCTTGATACGGGCGATGTCGCGACGCACTTCCTTGATGCGCGCCGGACGCTCAAGCTGGTTCGTCGCCGACTGGAAGCGCAGGTTGAATGCCTCGCGCTTCAGTTCGGCCAGATCAGCCAGCAGCTGATCGTCGCTCTTGGCCCGCAGGTTTTCGGTCTTGCCAGCCATCATTCGCCTCCGAGGTGCGAGGTGTCGCCCAGGCGGGCAACGACCTTGGTCTTGATCGGCAGCTTCATCGCTGCGCGGCTAAACGCTTCGGCGGCCAGCGGGCCGGCGACGCCGTCCAGCTCGAACAGGATGCGGCCAGGCTTAACCCGGGCTGCCCAGTATTCGATCGAACCCTTGCCCTTACCCTGACGGACTTCGGCAGGCTTCTTCGAAACCGGCACGTCGGGGAACACGCGGATCCACAGACGCCCCTGGCGCTTGATGTGGCGGGTGATCGCACGACGGGCGGCTTCGATCTGGCGAGCGGTGATCCGCTCCGGCTCGAGCGCCTTGAGGCCATAGGAACCGAAGTTCAGGTCGGTGCCACCCTTGGCAACGCCATGAATCCGGCCCTTGAAAGCCTTGCGGAACTTGGTTTTCTTAGGTTGCAGCATGACTTAGTTCCTGCGGTCTTCACGTGCCGGACGCACGCCGGAGGTCTGGGCCTCCATCATCAACCGGTCCTGCGCCATCGGGTCGTGGCCAAGGATCTCGCCCTTGAAGATCCAGCACTTGATGCCGATGATCCCATAGGCGGTCAGCGCTTCGGCTTCCGCATAATCGATGTTGGCGCGCAGGGTGTGCAGCGGCACGCGGCCTTCACGGTACCATTCGACGCGGGCGATTTCCGCACCGCCGAGACGGCCCGAGCAGGTGATCTTGATGCCTTCGGCGCCAAGACGGAGCGCCGACTGCACGGCCCGCTTCATCGCACGGCGGAAGGCAACGCGGCGGATCAGCTGATCGGCAATGCCCTGAGCGACAAGCTTGGCGTCGATTTCCGGCTTGCGGATTTCAACGATGTTCAGCTTGACGTCGCTCGAGGTCATCGCGGCGAGCTGCGAACGCAGCTTTTCGATGTCGGCGCCCTTCTTGCCGATGATGACGCCCGGACGAGCGGCATAGATCGACACGCGGCACAGCTTGGCCGGACGCTCGATGACCACCTTGGAAATCGCGGCCTGCGGCAGCGCTTCCATGATGAACTTGCGCATCTTGAGGTCTTCCTCAAGCATCTGCGCATAGTTCTTGCCTTCGGCGTACCAGCGACTGTCCCAGGTACGGTTGATCTGCAGACGCAGGCCGATCGGGTTGCTCTTGTGACCCATGATCAGGCCTCCTCAACTTCACGGACCACGATCCGCAGCCGCGAGAACGGCTTCAGGATGCGGGTCGACTTGCCGCGGCCACGGGTGTGGAACCGCTTCATGGTGACCGACTTGCCAACGCTGGCTTCAGCCACAACCAGCGCGTCAACGTCGAGGTTGTGGTTGTTTTCCGCATTTGCGATCGCCGAAGCGAGCACCTTGCGAGCGTCGACAGCCATCGCCTTCTTCGAGAAGGCGAGGATGTTCATGGCCTCTTCGGCCTTCTTGCCGCGGATCAGGGCGGCGACAAGGTTAAGCTTCTGAGCCGAACCACGAATGGTGGTGCCGACCGAGAGCGCTTCCTTTTCGCCAACGCGACGCGGAGCAGCTTGCTTGCTCATTAGCGCTTACCCTTCTTGTCGGCGGCGTGGCCGGGGAAATTGCGCGTGGGCGCAAATTCGCCAAGCTTGTGGCCGACCATGTCTTCGTTGACCGAGACCGGGACGAACTTCTGGCCATTGTAGACGTTGAACGTCAGACCGACGAACTGCGGCAGGATCGTCGAACGACGCGACCAGGTCTTGATCGGTGCGGCGCGAGTGCCGGCTTCCTGCTGGGCTTCCGCCTTTTTCAGCAGGTGCAGGTCGACGAAGGGGCCTTTCCAGACGGAGCGTGCCATGGTGGCTTACCTCTTCTTCTTGGCGTGACGCGAACGGATAATCATCTTGTCCGTCTGCTTGTTGTGGCGAGTGCGGGCACCCTTGGTCGGCTTGCCCCACGGGGTAACCGGATGACGGCCACCCGAGGTGCGGCCTTCACCACCACCGTGCGGGTGGTCGACCGGGTTCTTGGCGACGCCGCGGGTCAGCGGACGACGGCCCAGCCAGCGGTTGCGACCGGCCTTGCCCAGGTTCTGGTTCTGGTTGTCGGGGTTCGAAACCGCGCCAACCGTGCCCATGCAGTCGCCGCGCAGGTAGCGCTGCTCGCCCGAGTTGAGGCGAACAATGACCATGCCGCGGTCACGACCGACGACCTGGACATAGGTCCCGGCCGAACGAGCGATCTGACCGCCCTTACCCGGCTTCATCTCCACGTTGTGGCAGATGGTACCGACCGGCATCTGGCTGAGCAGCATCGCGTTGCCCGGCTTCACGTCGGTCTTTTCACCGGCAACCACCACGTCACCAACAGCAAGGCGCTGCGGCGCGATGATGTAGGCCTGTTCACCGTCTTCGTACTTGACGAGCGCGATGAACGCCGTGCGGTTCGGGTCATATTCCAGACGCTCGACGGTGGCCGGCATGTCCCACTTACGACGCTTGAAGTCGATGAAGCGGTACTTCTGCTTGTGGCCGCCGGCGATCCCGCGCGAGGTCACGTGGCCCTTGTTGTTACGGCCACCGGTCTTGCGCTTGCCTTCGGTCAGAGCCTTGACAGGCTTGCCCTTCCACAGCGCCGACTTGTCGACCAGGATCAGGCCGCGACGGCCGGGGCTGGTCGGGTTATAGTTCTTGAGTGCCATGGTTCAGCCTCAGATCCCGCTGGTGACGTCGATCGACTGGCCAGCAGCCAGCGTCACAACGGCCTTCTTCACGTCCGAACGCTTGTAGGGCTTACCCTTCCAGCGCTTGGTCTTGCCCTTCTGGGTCAGCGTGTTCACGCTCTTGACCTTCACCCCGAACAGCGCCTCAACGGCAGCCTTGATTTCGGGCTTGGTTGCCTTGTTGACAACCTTGAAGACCACAGCGTTGTTTTCGCTGAGCAGCGTCGACTTTTCGGTGATGTGGGGAGCCACGATCACGTCGTAGTGACGCGTGTCGATTGCGTCCTTAGCCATTGAAACGCGCCTCCAGCTTTTCGACCGCGGCGCGCGTCAGCACCAGCGTATCATGCTTCAGGATGTCGTAGACATTGGCGCCGATCGCCGGGAGGACGTTCACGCCCACCAGGTTGGCCGAAGCGCGGGCAAAGCCCTCGTTCACGGCTTCACCGTCGATCACCAGAACCTTCTTGCCCCAGTTCGCCTTGGCGAGCTGAGCCGCAACGGCCTTGGTCTTGACGTCCTTGATGTCCAGGCTGTCGACCACAATCAGGCTACCCTGGGCCTTGGCCGAGAGTGCCATCTTCAGGCCCAGCGCACGAACCTTCTTGTTCAGCGACACGTCGAATTCACGACGGCGCGGACCCATGGCCTTGCCACCACCGATGAAGATCGGGGCTTTGCGATCACCGTGACGAGCCGTACCGCCGCCCTTCTGGCGACCGAACTTCTTGCCGGTGCGGGCCACGTCCGAACGCTCGCGAGCGGCGCGGGCGATGCCGCGGCGGTTCTCGAGCTGCCAGGTGACAACGCGGTGGAGGATGTCGGCGCGCGGCTCAAGGCCGAAGACCGCATCGTTCAGCTCAATGTCGCCCTTGCCGGCAGTACCATCGAGATTGGAAAGCTTCACCTTCACGACTTAGCCCTCCTGGCCTTCAGCGGCTTCCGGCGCATCAACCACCTCGGCGGGGGTTTCTGCGGGAGCAGCGGCGTTGCTGTTCGAGGCCTGCTTCAGGCCAGCGGGATAGGGAGCCTCGACGTGACGGCTAACCTTCACGGCATCGAAAACGGTCAACCACGAGTTCTTCGCGCCCGGGACCGAGCCCTTGACGAAGATCAGGCCGCGTTCGTCATCGACGCGAACCACTTCGAGGTTCTGCTGAGTCCGATTGCGATCACCCATGTGACCGGCCATCTTCTTGTTCTTGAAGACGCGGCCCGGATCCTGACGGTTACCAGTCGAACCGTGGGCACGGTGGCTGATCGAAACACCGTGGGTGGCGCGCATACCGCCGAAACCCCAGCGCTTCATGGCACCCTGGAAGCCCTTACCCTGGGTCGTGCCAGCAACGTCGACCATCTGACCTGGCACGAAGTGCGAGGCAGCGATCGTTGCGCCGACTTCCAGCACAGCATCATCGGCCACGCGGAATTCGACAACCTGGGCCTTGAGGGGCACCTGGGCCTTGGCGAAATGTTCACGCTGCGGCTTGGCAACGTTCTTTTGCTTGGCTGCGCCTGCACCCAGCTGAAGCGCGACGTAACCGTCACGTTCGGCGGTGCGAACCGAAACCACCTGGCAGTCTTCCAGCGCCAGGACGGTAACCGGCACATGCCGACCGTCCTCCTGGAACAGGCGGGTCATCCCCACCTTCTTGGCGATCACGCCGGTACGCATGATCCGTTCTCCTACAGAGGCCTGTGGGGACCATCCCCAAAGGCGTGTTCAGCCCAAAATGTGAAGCGAGCCCCGTCCGGGCTGAGTGCCACCTTGCGGTGGCGAGACGGGGGACGCTGACCCGGATAAATCCGGAGGTATCCCTTGTGTCCCCAGCTATTGCCGGGGCTCTGTCTCGTCGCGGGTTTCCCTGTTGGGGTTCCGCTAGGAGCCGGGCCGAAGCCCGGTAGCGAGAGGCCCTTAGGCCGCTCCAGCAGATTAAGCCAGCTTAATCTCGACGTTCACGCCGGCCGCCAGGTCGAGCTTCATCAGCGCGTCCACGGTGGTGGCGTTCGGCTGCACGATATCGAGCAACCGCTTGTAGGTGCGAACTTCGAACTGCTCACGCGACTTCTTGTCGATGTGCGGCCCGCGGTTAACGCAGAACTTCTCGATCTGGGTCGGCAGAGGAATGGGGCCCCGGATCAACGCGCCAGTGCGACGGGCGGTCTCGGCGATTTCGCCAGTCGCCTGATCAAGCACACGGTGATCGAATGCCTTGAGGCGAATGCGGATATTTTGAGCTTCCATTGTGTCCTGCTACCGATGAGAAAGAGCAAAAGGGCTTTCGCCCCAAACAAATTCGAAGCGCGCCCCTACACGGGGGGCGGGAATCATGCAAGCCCCTTTTGCTGCGCATTTGCGGCATTCTTGAAGGGTCAGGACCAGCCCGTTCGGGCGCGTAAGAATATATCCCATAAATCGCCGGCGACGTAACAGACCGCCGTTTGGCACCCGTGATTCAGCGCTGCTTCTTTTTGCCGAGGGGCGCATTGAAATCAGGATCCTTGCCGGCAACCCAGGATACGAACTTTTCAACTCGCGGCTCGATTCTCAGCAGGCTGGCATCGAGGCCATAGCGTTGCAGTTCGGAATTGGTGAAAGTCGTGATCAGCATGTTCTGGCAGATCGGGTGCATCGGCACCGTATCGCGCCCACCGCGGCTCTTCGGCACGGGGTGGTGCCAGATAACTGTTTCGCCGCACGGCCGCTCGCATAGCCAGCAGTCGGGCGGCGGCGGGGCCTCGGCCACATCGACTTCATCCTGCCAGAGGTCTTCGCGCGGGCCATGTTTGGAATACTTTCGGGCCATGCTGTCTCTCCTGCCCCATGGAAGCGGTAACGAAAAAGCCCGACCTCCTTGCGGAGGCCGGGCCTTTTTGTCTCGGTTGCCCGAGGATCGACGAATTACTTCGTGATCTTCGAGACAACGCCCGAACCGACGGTGCGGCCGCCTTCGCGAATTGCGAAGCGCAGACCTTCATCCATCGCGATCGGAGCGATCAGCTTGACCGACAGGGCGATGTTGTCGCCCGGCATGACCATTTCGGTGCCCTCGGGGAGGATAACTTCACCGGTCACGTCAGTGGTGCGGAAGTAGAACTGCGGGCGGTAGTTGGCGAAGAACGGCGTGTGACGACCACCTTCATCCTTCGACAGCACGTAGACTTCGGCCGAGAATTCGGTGTGCGGCGTGACGGTGCCCGGCTTGGCCAGAACCTGACCACGCTCAACGTCTTCACGCTTCAGACCACGAACCAGCGCGCCGATGTTGTCGCCAGCTTCACCCTGATCGAGCAGCTTGCGGAACATTTCAACGCCGGTGACGACGGTCTTCTGGGTGTCCTTGAGGCCCACCACTTCGACTTCTTCGCCAACCTTGACGATACCGGTTTCGACGCGGCCGGTCACAACCGTACCACGACCCGAGATCGAGAACACGTCTTCGACCGGCATCAGGAAAGGCTTGTCGGTCGGACGCGGCGGCTGCGGGATGGCGGTGTCGACAGCATTCATCAGGGCAATGATCGATTCCTTGCCGATGTTGTCGTCGCGGCCTTCGAGAGCGGCCAGAGCCGAACCCGGGATCACGGGGATGTTGTCGCCATCGAAGCCGTACGAGCTGAGCAGCTCGCGGATTTCGAGTTCAACGAGCTCGAGGATTTCGGCGTCGTCGACCTGGTCAACCTTGTTCATGTACACGACCAGAGCCGGCACGCCGACCTGGCGGGCGAGCAGGATGTGTTCACGGGTCTGCGGCATCGGACCGTCAGCAGCGTTCACCACGAGGATGGCGCCGTCCATCTGAGCCGCACCGGTGATCATGTTCTTCACATAGTCAGCGTGGCCCGGGCAGTCGACGTGCGCATAGTGACGGGCAGCGGTTTCGTACTCGACGTGAGCGGTCGAGATGGTGATGCCACGCTCGCGCTCTTCGGGAGCCTTGTCGATGTTTGCGAAATCGACGGCTTCACCGCCGTTCACTTCCGCCATAACCTTGGTGATCGCAGCGGTCAGGGTGGTCTTACCGTGGTCAACGTGACCGATGGTGCCGATGTTGCAGTGCGGCTTGGTCCGCTCAAACTTAGCCTTAGCCATTGTCTCAAACCTTCTTTCGCTTTGAATTGAATCTGCGGGGTTTGGACGGCGCCCGCTGAATCAGGCGCCGCCCCTAGCCTGATCGGACTGATCAGGCAACCCTATGTTGACGTATCATCTTGCCGCTTAGGCAAGCTTCTCCTTGATCTCGGTCGCGACATTCGCCGGGACCTCATCATAGTGGTCGAAGAACATCGAGTAATTCGCCCGGCCCTGCGTGAAGGAACGCAGCTGGTTGACGTAACCAAACATGTTCGCAAGCGGCACCATCGCCGTCACTGCCTGCGCGTTGCCGCGCGAGTCAGTGCCCTGGATCTGGCCGCGACGCGAGTTGATGTCGCCGATGACGTCGCCGAGGTATTCCTCCGGCGTGATCACCTCGACCTTCATGATCGGCTCAAGCAGCTTGATGCCCGACTTCTGGGCAACTTCGCGCATGGCACCGCGGGCGGCGATTTCGAAGGCCAGGGCCGACGAGTCTACGTCGTGGTACGCACCGTCATAAAGCAGGACTTCGAAGTCGATGATCGGGAAGCCGATGAGCGAGCCGGTTTCGGCCGTTTCACGGAAGCCCTTTTCAATCGCGGGGATATATTCCTTCGGAATGTTACCGCCCTTGATTTCGTCCTTGAAGGTGAAGCCCGAACCGCGCTCACCCGGGGTGACCTTGACCTTAACGCGGCCAAACTGACCGGTACCACCCGACTGCTTCTTGTGGGTGTAGTCAATGTCGACCGGCTTCGCGAGGTATTCACGGTAAGCCACCTGCGGCGCACCGACGTTCGCCTCAACCTTGAACTCACGCTTCATGCGGTCGACAAGGATTTCGAGGTGAAGTTCACCCATGCCCTTGATGATCGTCTGGCCCGATTCATGATCGGTCGAAACGCGGAACGAGGGATCTTCGGCGGCCAGGCGGTTGAGCGCGATGCCCATCTTTTCCTGGTCAGCCTTAGTCTTCGGTTCCACCGACAGTTCGATCACCGGCTCAGGGAATTCCATCCGCTCAAGAATGATCGGCTGCTTTTCCGAGCACAGCGTATCGCCGGTGGTGGTTTCCTTCAGACCGGCGAGCGCCACGATGTCACCCGCATGGGCTTCTTCGATGTCTTCACGGCTGTTGGCATGCATCAACAGCATGCGGCCAACCTTTTCCTTCTTGCCCTTCACCGAGTTCAGGTAGCTGCCCTTGGTCAGCGTGCCCGAATAGATGCGGGTGAAGGTCAGCGAGCCGACGAACGGGTCGTTCATGATCTTGAACGCCAGCGCCGAGAACGGCGCATCGTCAGCCGTTGCGCGGCTGTCGGCTTCTTCGGTGTCCGGGTTGATGCCCTGCACGTCTTCGATGTCGAGCGGCGAAGGCAGGTAGTCCACCACCGCGTCGAGCAGCGGCTGAACGCCCTTGTTCTTGAACGCCGAACCACACAGCACCGGCACGAACGACTGGTTCAGCGTACCCTTGCGGATCAACTGCTTCAGCGTCGCCACGTCAGGCTCGTTACCTTCCAGATAGGCTTCCATCGCCGCGTCGTCCTGTTCGACGGCGAGTTCGATGAGCTTTTCGCGGTACTCAGCAGCCTTGTCGGCAAGGTCAGCCGGGATTTCTTCATAGAAGAACTCGGCGCCCAGGCTTTCATCCTTCCAGATGATCGCACGGTTTTCGACCAGATCGACCAGGCCCTTGAAATCGCTTTCGGCGCCGATCGGCAGGTACAGCACCGCCGGGGTGGCACCAAGGCGATCGATGATCGTCTGGACGCAGTAGTAGAAGTTGGCACCGGTGCGGTCGAGCTTGTTGATGAAGCACATCCGCGGAACCTTGTACTTGTCCGCCTGGCGCCACACGGTTTCCGACTGCGGCTCAACGCCGGCAACGCCGTCAAACGCGGCCACCGCGCCGTCGAGCACGCGCAGCGAACGTTCGACCTCAATGGTGAAGTCAACGTGGCCGGGGGTGTCGATGATGTTCAGGCGGTGATCGTTCCAGATGCAGGTGGTCGCGGCCGAGGTGATCGTGATCCCACGCTCCTGCTCCTGCTCCATCCAGTCCATGGTCGCGGCGCCGTCGTGGACTTCGCCGATCTTGTAGGACTTGCCGGTGTAGTAAAGGATACGCTCGGTCGTGGTGGTCTTACCGGCGTCGATGTGCGCCATAATACCAAAGTTGCGGTACCGTTCGAGAGGATGGCTGCGTGCCATGATAGGGGGTGTCCTTTACCAGCGGTAGTGGCTGAACGCGCGGTTCGCGTCGGCCATGCGGTGGGTGTCTTCGCGCTTCTTCACCGCGTTGCCGCGGTTGTTGGCAGCGTCCAGCAGCTCGGCCGAAAGGCGCGCGCTCATGGTGGTTTCGCTGCGGTTGCGCGCGGCCGAGATCAGCCAGCGGATGGCCAGAGCCTGGGCGCGTTCCGGGCGAACTTCAACCGGAACCTGATAGGTCGCACCACCAACGCGGCGGCTGCGGACTTCGATCTGCGGCTTCACATTGTTCAACGCATCGTGGAACAGCGCAACCGGATCGCTCTTGGCGCGGGTTTCCATGGTTTCGAGCGCACCGTAAACGATGCTTTCGGCAACCGACTTCTTACCATCGAGCATGAGGTTGTTCATGAACTTCGACAGGATCTGATCGTTGAACTTCGGATCCGGCAGGATTTCCCGCTTCTCGGGACGACGACGACGTGACATTTTTCCAACTCCTTCGGAGTGCGGCCAGGCTATCCAGCCTGCCCTTGCGGCTCCGGCCCACTCCCCCTCCCGGCCACCCAGAAGCTACCTTCGCGAAGGTGGCCGGGAGGGGGAGCGGTCCTGCGCCGCCGCGCTTAAACCTTACTTCGGACGCTTGGCGCCGTACTTCGAACGGCTCTGCTTGCGGTCCTTGACACCCTGGGTATCGAGCACGCCGCGCAGAACGTGATAGCGCACGCCGGGAAGGTCACGCACACGGCCGCCGCGGATCAGCACCACCGAGTGCTCCTGCAGGTTGTGGCCTTCACCCGGAATGTACGAAATCACTTCGCGCGAGTTCGTCAGACGGATCTTGGCAACCTTGCGAAGTGCCGAGTTCGGCTTCTTCGGGGTGGTGGTGTAAACGCGGGTGCAGACGCCGCGCTTCTGCGGGTTCTGTTCCATCGCAGGGACCTTGCTCTTGGCCTTCTGCGGTTCGCGACCCTTGCGGATCAGCTGGTTAATCGTAGGCATGAAGTACTCTTCACCTTGGTTGTGGTCCAAGCGGCAAGGTGAAGAGAAACGAATCGCGAATGCGCCAAGCGCGGGGCAGACCCCGCAGCGACCAATCGCGAGCCGAAAACGCTCCACCCGGCTGAAAAGACCGGGTTACTTTGACGGATTACCTGTGAAAGCAGGCGCACCGGCAATGTTCAGCTCAAACCAGGACAAGCCCGGAAGAGCGCGGCCCCTAGGTGAAATCCAGCGGATGGTCAAGGAGAATGGGGGGAGACATTCTCAGCCCCATCCTACCTGCGCTAGCGGATTGTATCCGCAAGCTGCGGTATCCTTCCCCCATCACAGGGGGAAGAATTTTGGAGCAAAACCATTTTCCTACAGACCCTTGGCTCTGGTACAGGATCACCTTGTCTGTGAGCGCCGCGTCAGGCGGCCCGGAGGTATCCGATCATGTCAGAAACAGAGCCGCCCGCCGGGGCGCGAGGCGCAGCGCGTGGGGCGTTGACCTGCCGCTCAGCCCGCCCTTCCCGCCGGACCAGCCGCACGGCCTTTGCCGATCTGCCGCTGGAGCAGGATGATCCGCTGCTGGGCTTCAACCCCTATTGCCACAAGGCGCCGCGGCGCAATTCGATCACGCCGGAGCGGCAGCAGGCCTTTATCGCCATGCTGGCGGCAACCGGCATCGTGACGCAGGCGGCGCGGCATATCGGGGCTTCGCTGGAGGCGCTCTATCGCCTGCGCCACAAGCCGGGCGCGGAGGGCTTTGCTGCTGCCTGGGAACTGGCGATTGATCGCGGGATCGCGCGGCTGGAGGATTGTGCGCTGGAACGCGCGATTGCGGGCGAGGAGCGCCCGGTGGTGCGCGGGGGCGAAGTGGTGGGCACCTGGCGGCGCTATGACACGGCGCTGCTGCTGTTTCTGCTACGCCAGCGCCGGGGGCACCGCTGGGCGGCGAACGGCACGCACTATGCCGCGCTGCGCCCCGGCCATCCGGTCTATGAACGGTTGCGCGCCGAATGGGACGCACAGGAAGCCGAGGATGCGCAAGCGGTCTATGACAGCATCGACGCGATGATCGACCAGATGCGGGCCAACGCCATCGCCAACGCCGCGCAGTTGGCCGATGCACCCGGCTCGGAGGATGACCTTACAGGTTGAACGCGGGCCGCGCGGCCAGCCGGGCGCGCCAGGCGGACAGGTTAGGCCTCCCCTCGCCCGGGTCGATCCGCAGCACGCGGGCGAAATCGACCGCGACGCCGCAGGTGATATCGGCAATCGAGAAGCCGCTGGCGGCAAGGTAATCGCGGGTCGCGAGGTGCGCATCGAGCTTGTCGAGGAAGTGCAGCAGCCGCGCCTTGCCGCGTTCGGCCAGTTCGGGGATCTGGGCATAGTTGACCGGCCCCGGGAGCGCACGGTCCTTCATCGCCGGGGCGCTGTTGCGCATGGCTTCGGCAATGGCCATCAGGCATTCACCCTCGGCCTTGCTGTTCCAGCTGGCAATCTCGGCCTTGTCGACCGGGGTGGTGCCAAACAGCGGCGGATCGGGCTTGAACGCCTCGGCCCAGGCGGCAATGGCGGCATTGTCGGCCAGCACGGTGCCATCCTCCAGCGCGAGGGCGGGCACGGTCAGCCCCGGGTTGATCGCGCGGTAGGCGTCAGACAGGTGCTCGCCCGCAGCCAGATCGATGATCCGGGTGTCATGGGCAATGCCCTTCTCCGCCAGCACGATGCGCGCCCGGCGCGGGCTGGGTGCGCGGGGGAAGTCATAGAGTGTGGGCATGGGCTTACGCTCCTCCTTCCCCCGCAGCCGGTCAGAGCCGCTCGATGATGATCGCCGGGGCCATGCCGCCAGCCGCGCACATGGTAACCAGGCCATAGCGGCCGCCCGAACGCTCCAGCTCATCCAGCGCGGTGCCGATCAGGATCGAGCCGGTCGCGCCGATCGGGTGGCCCAGCGCCATGGCGCCGCCGTTGATGTTCACCTTCTCGCGATCGAGCTTGAGATCGCGGATGAACTTCTCAGCCACAACGGCAAAGGCTTCGTTGATTTCCCAGACGTCGATGTCCTCAACCTTGAGGCCCGCCTTTTCAAGGACCTTCTTGGCCGCCGGAACCGGGGCGTTGAGCATCAGCGTGGGGCAATCGCCCTGGTTGGCATAGGCGACGATCCGGCCGCGGGGCTTGAGGCCGTGCTTGTCGGCATAGTCCTTGCTGGTGATCAGGATCGCGGCGGCGCCATCGACCACGCCCGAGGAGTTGCCGGCGTGGTGCACGCCCTTCCAGTCAAGCTCAGGGTACACGCGCTGGATCTGCTTCTTGAAGGTAACGCCGCCCCCCAGATCAAAATCAGCCATGCCATCGAAGCTGGCCTTAAGCGAGGACAGCCCTTCCATGGTGGTTTCGGGGCGTGGGAACTCCTCATGGTCGAGCGCCACGGTGCCATCATCGTTGTAGACGGTAACCACCGACTTGTCGAAGCGGCCTTCGCGGATCGCGCGGGCGGCGCGTTCCTGACTGACCAGCGCCAGGGCATCGAGGGCCTGACGATCGATCCCCTCGCGCGCGGCAATCGCATCGCCGCAAACGCCCTGGTGGCTTTGCGGATGGATCGCATCGAGCGCCAGGTTGCCCGAACCCATGCCCAGCGGACGAATGCCCGCATTGGCCAATTCAGCACCATAGGCAGCGGTGAAGCTCATCATCTCGGTCCCGCCGGCGATGACGCAGTCTTCCATGCCCGACATGATCGTGGCCGCCGCCAGGTTCACCGAAGTGATGCCGCCACCGCAGAACCGGTCAAGCGTGGTGCCGCTGGCCGAGATGTCATAGCCGGCGGCCAGCGCCGACATGCGGCCCAGGTCCCCGCCCTGCTTGCCGTTCTGGCTGGAGGTTGACCAGATGATGTCGTCAACCGTGCTCGTATCCAGTCCGTTGCGATCCTTTATTGCCTTGAGGCAGGTCGCGGCGAGGTGCTGCGGGTGGAGGTGCGACAGGGCACCCTTGCCCGGCTTGCCAACCCCACGCGGGGTCCGGACGGCATCGATGATATAGGCTTCGGCCATGGTGGCTCCTCCTCAAGATGAAATGCAGTTGCGGGGCAGGTTCAAACCTGCTTTGACTCCGGTTTAACCGGTCAATTAAATTGCGCAAGGATTGATGCGATGAATCCAGACCTGCTGCCTGTGATCGTCGGTGTTGGCCAGATCAACGACCGCCCGGAAAATCCGCTGGAAGGCCGTGATCCCGTTACCCTTATGGCTGATGCCTTGCGCGCCGCTGAGGTCGATGCGGGCGCGTCCGTGCTGACGGATGCGGACTGGATCGGCGTAGTCCAGCAAATCGCTTTTCCCGAGATTGCCGACGCCAGCAGCCCGGTGGCTGCAGCGCTGGGTGCAAGCCATGTTGAACTGGTCCAGTCCAAGGGCCCGAACGGCGACAGCCCGATCCTGCTGCTGAACGAAGCGGCCAACAAGATCGGCGCGGGTGAGATCAGAATCGCCCTGGTGACAGGGGCCGAAGCCCTGCGCACCGCCGGTGCACGCAAGACGGCCGCCAGCGGCGGTCAGAAGGGCGACGCGCTGCGCGATGCCACGCACCGCGTGAAAGTGGGCTATGCCCAAAGCCACGGGCTGGTCGTGCCGACCGACGTCTACCCGCTTTACGAGAACGCCCTGCGCGCCTCGCTGGGGCAGACGCTGGCCGAAGGGCAAGCCGAGAGCGGCGAAATCTGGAGCCGCTTCTCCGAAGTTGCCGCCAGCAATCCCGCGGCCTGGATCCGCAAGCCCGTTTCGGCGGAGGACGTGATCACGCCCGGTGACAAGAACCGCCCCATCGCCTTTCCCTACACCAAGCTCCAGGTAGCCAATGCGGCGGTCAACCAAGGGGCCGGATTCATTGTCATGGCGGCGGGCGAAGCGCGCGCGCGCGGCATTCCCGAAGCCCAATGGATCTATGTCGGCAATGGCGCAGCAGCGCATGAAGCGAACTCGGTCTTGGCGCGCGACAGCTATGTCCATAGCGCCGGGATGGAAGTCTCGATCCTCAAGACGATGGAGCTTAACCAACTCTCGGTCGAGGATCTCGACGCGGTGGAACTCTATTCCTGTTTCCCCTGCGTGCCAAAGATGGCGCGCCGCGTGCTGGGTTGGCCGGTGGACAAGGCCGCAACGGTGTTCGGCGGGCTGACCTTCGGCGGCGGGCCGATTGGCAATTACATGAGCCACGCGGTCGCCTCCATGGCCCTGAAGCTGCGCGAAACTGGCGGTACTGGCCTGCTCTTCGCCAATGGTGGCTATGCCACGCACAACCACACCATCGCGGTCAGCACGCGGCCGATCCCGGCGGCGAGCTTCCCCCGCGCTTATGACTTCCAGGCCGAAGCCGATGCGAAGCGCGGTCCGGTGCCCGAACTGGACCAGGACTACACCGGCGCGGCGAGTGTTGAGAGCTATACCGTGTTCTACGACCGCGAAGGCCAGCCGCGTTCGGGCGTGGTGGTGGCGCGGACGGACTCAGGCAAGCGCACCCTTGCCCATGTCCCGGCGAGCGATGTCGCGACCATCGCCCGCCTGCAGGGCAAAGGCGCCGAGCCCGTGGGGGCGAGCGGGACAATTACCGCCGGCGAGCCCCTTAGAACCTGGCGTTTCGCCTAGTTGACCATCCCGGCGAGGCGGCCCTTGATGATCGCCTCTGCGTCCTTGACGATCCGGCTGACCAGCACTTCGCAGGTCGGCACGTCGTGGATCAGGCCCTGGATCATGCCGGCCGACCAGATGCCGTGATTGGTATCGCCAGTGCTCAGCCCTTCCCGGCCGCGCACGCCCTTCACCAGGTGGGCAACTTCCTCGAACGGCTTGCCTTCGCGCTCGGCGGCGACAACCTGCTGGCTGATCTCGTTCTTGGCAACGCGCGCGGTGTTGCGGAAGGTGCGGAAGATCAGGTCGGTCGAGCGTTCGTCATTCGCGACCATGGCATCCTTGAACGACTGGTGGATCGGGGCTTCGACCGTGGCCGTGAAGCGCGTGCCCATGTTGATCCCGTCCGCCCCCAGCGCCAGCGCAGCGGCAAGGCCGCGCCCATCGCCAAAGCCGCCGCTGGCGAGCAGCGGGATCTTGACCTTGTCAGCCGCTGCCGGGATCAGGATCAGGCCGGGAATGTCATCCTCACCGGGATGGCCGGCGCATTCGAAGCCGTCGATCGAGATCACGTCGACCCCGGCCTTCTCGGCAGAAAGGGCGTGGCGCACAGCGGTGCACTTGTGGAGGATCTTGATGCCGTGGGGCTTCATCATCTCCCACAGTTCGCGCACGGCCGGCGTGCCGGCGGTCTCCACGATCTTGACGCCAGAATCGATGATCGCCTGGGTATAGGCCTTGTAATCGGGCGGATTGATCGTCGGGAACACGGTCATGTTCACGCCGAACGGCTTGTCAGTCATCGACCGGCACCGTTCGATTTCGGCAGCCAGCGCCTTGGCATCGGGCTGGGTCAGGCCGGTCAGGATGCCAAGACCGCCAGCGTTGGAGACAGCACTGGCCATTTCGGCCACCCCAACCCACTGCATGCCGCCCTGGACGATCGGATGCTCAATGCCGAGCAGTTCGGTGATGCGGGTCTTGATAGCCATCGGAAGTCTCCCCCTCAGTAGGAACGCGGCAGGCCCAGCACGTGCTCGGCCAGATAGGACAGGATCAGGTTGGTGCTGATCGGCGCGACGGTATAGAGCCGTGACTCGCGGAACTTGCGCTCCACATCGTATTCCTCGGCAAAACCGAAGCCGCCGAAGGTCTGGACGCACATGTCGGCTGCGGCCCAGCTGGCCTCGCTCGCCAGCATCTTGGCCATGTTGGCCTCGGCTCCCGGATTGCCGCCGCTGTCATAGACCTGCGCGGCGTGGTGGACCATCAGTTCAGCGGCGCGCATCTGGGCATAGCAGCGCGCAATCGGGAACTGCACGCCCTGGTTCTGACCGATCGGCCGATTGAAGACCTTGCGATCCTTGGCATAGTCGCTGGCCTTCTGGATGAACCACTTGGCATCACCAATGCATTCAGCCGCGATCAGGATGCGCTCGGCATTCATGCCGGAGAGGATATAGCGGAAGCCCTGGCCTTCTTCGCCAATCAGGCTGCTTGCCGGGATGCGCAGGTCATCGAAGAACACCTCGGTGGTGGAGTGGTTCATCATCGTGCGGATCGGCTTGATCGTCATTCCGCTACCCACGGCCTGGCGCATATCAACCAGGAAGATCGAGAGCCCTTCGGTCTTCTTTGCCACCTGTTCACGCGGCGTGGTGCGGGCGAGCAGCAGCATCAGGTCGGAATGCTCGGCCCGGCTGGTCCAGATCTTCTGGCCGTTGACGACATATTCATCGCCATCGCGCACCGCGACAGTGCGCAAGGACAGCGTGTCCGTCCCGCTGGTCGGTTCTGACACGCCAAACGCCTGGAGACGCAGCGAGCCATCGGCAATGCCCGGCAGATAGGCGCGTTTCTGCTCTTCGCTGCCGTACTTCAGCAGCGTGTTCATGATGTACATCTGGGCATGAGCCGAGGCGCCGTTGCAGCCGGCGGCCTGGATCTCCTCCATGATGACGGCGGCGGCATCGAGTTTGAGGCCCGAGCCGCCGTAGTCACCAGGGATCAGCGCCGCGAGGAACCCGGCCCTGGTCAGCGCATCGACGAACTCCCCCGGATAGTCGCGGGTTCGGTCCTTCTCGCGCCAGTATTCGCCGGGAAACTCGGCGCAGAGCGCCTGCACTGCGCGGCGGATTTCGGCCAGGTCCTCGCTTTCGGTCATGCTGTCGTTATGCCGGAATGGCGTTGAACGGCACGCCCTTGTCGGGGCGGTGGTCCTGCGGCAGGCCCAGCACCTTTTCAGCGATGGTATTCAGCAGCACCTCGTCCGAACCCCCGGCAATGCGACCGGTCGGCGCGTTGAGCCAGCTGGTGCCCCAGTCTTCCTTCACATAGGCATGCGGATCGAAATCAAAGGCCTGGTTACCCTGCAGGTCCAGCGCCAGCTCCGACAGCTTCTGACGGCTGCGCACCGCAACCAGCTTTTGCAGGCTCCCTTCGGGGCCCGGCTGCATCCCGGCCTGCATCATTGCAAAAGCCCGACTAGTGATGCTGTCCAGTCCCGCACGCATTGCGTGGTTACGAGCGATTGCTGAACGGATACGACCGTCCCTCAGCGCCGGCTTGCCATTGATGGTCAGATCCTTGGCCGTATCGACGAACAGGTCGAGATGCGGACCAAACCCGGCACTGTCGGTGGCAATGTAACGTTCGATCATCAGTGTGTGCAGCGCCACACCAAAGCCGCCGCCCACCTCGCCCATGCGCTGGCTGTCTTCCAGCCGCACGGCATCGAAGAACACTTCGTTGACGTGGCTGTCACCGCCGGCAAGCTTGATCGGGCGGACTTCGACGCCTTCGGCCTTCATGTCGACCCAGAAATAGGTCAAGCCCTTGTGCTTTTCGACCGTCGGATCGGTGCGAACCACGATCACGCCGTAATCGCAGTACTGCGCCCAGCTGGTCCAGACCTTCTGCCCAGTCATGCGCCAGCCATTGCCATCGGGTTCAGCCTTGGTGCGCAATGCGGCCAAGTCAGACCCACCCGAGGGTTCGGAGAACAGCTGGCACCAGATTTCCTCACCACGCAGCGCCTTGACGACGCGTTCCTTCACCCAGGCACGGTCCTGACCATACTGGATCAGGATCGGGATCGGCATGCCCAGCGAAATGCCGAAATAGACGTTCGGCATGCCAAACTGCATTTCTTCGGAATCGAAGGCGATCTTGTGCATGTTCGACAGGCCTTGCCCGCCGATCTCGGTCTTCCAGTTGATACCGGCATAACCGGCATCATACTTTTCGGCCATGTACTGGCGGCCCAGCGCCAGGTCTTCCTCGACCGAGAGGTTCAGCTTGCCGCGCGCCTCACGCGAATACTTGGGCGCAACGCTTTCCAGCCAGGCGCGGGCCTGGGCGCGATAGGTTTCGATCTCGCTCATGCTGCTTCTCCCGTCAGTGCTTCAACCAGCAAGTCTTCCCAGAACAGCAGGTTGCCCTGCTCAATCGCCAGGCTCCGGGCCCGGCGCATATGGAGGTGAAGGCCCTGTTCCCAGGTCACCCCGATCCCGCCGTGGATCTGAACGCAGTCACGTGCGCAAGTGTCATAGGCTTCAGTGGCGGTCAGCCGCGCATCGGCGGCTGCAACCAGGAATGCATCTGTGCCGGCCACAGCCGCAGCATGAATGCAGTTGGCCCGAGCAATCTCGACCAGGCCATACATCTCGGCAATGCGGTGCTTGACCGATTGGAAGGCGCCGATCAGCTGGCCAAAAGCCTTGCGGGTCACGGCATAGTCGCGGGCGATGTGCAGCAACGCCTCGGCTCCGCCAACCTGCTCGTGCGCGGTAACTACTGCCATCCGGGCCAGCACTTCGCGCGCCAGGGTTAGCGCCGCCGCCCCCTCGGCCAGAACTTGCGCCGGAGTTCCGGCAAAGGTCAGGTCGGCATAGAGCCGGCTGTTGTCAAAGCTGGACACGGCCTTGCGCTCAGCCCCGCCCAATTCAGCAATGGCCAGCACCGGGCCATTCGCGCCGTTCGCCCAGACCAGTGCCAGCTCAGCCTTGATCGCACCGGGAACAGCCGGCTTCGAGCCGCTCAGCTTTCCTTCGACAAATTTGGTGGCCGGAGCTGAAGGCAGCGCATCGGTCCCTTCAGCAAAAGCCACTGCTCCGCGCGCCTCGCCAGCGGCGATCAGTGGCAGGTACTTCGCCGCAAGGTCAGCTTTGCCAGCCGCAACAAGCGCATGGGTCACGCCATAGCCGGGCGTCAGGAACGGCGCGCCGGCCGTCGCTGCGCCGCTTGCCTGGGCAACGAGGCCCAGTTCAACCAGGCCCAAGCCCAGCCCGCCGTGCTCTTCCGGCACGGCCAGCGCAGTCCAGCCCTGCTCCACGGCGGTATCCCAGAACGGGCCATCGTGTTCGCCAACCTGCTCGAGCAGTTTGAGCAGGCGGTCCTTGCTTGCCCGGGCATCGAGGACGCGGCGCGATTCGGTCGCGATCGCCTGCTGCCCCTCATCATAAAGAATTGACATATAAGGCCTTCCTATTAAATTCGGCTTGATCGCTGGAAGCCGCGATCATGCCGCGCACCGACGATTTAATCGATTGGTTAAACCGCCATGACAAAGCCCGCAAGCCGTTGCCGGAAGTCAATTTGGTGCATGACCTTTGTTCCGAATGTAAAGCACCCGTTGCGGCATAAAGCGCGAGGACTGCGATCACACATCGGTTCACCGCAACCGCGCCCCACACCCCCGCGTAGGCTATTGACCGATTGCCAACATTGCTCTGCCAGCGCGGTCGGGGGCGCAGTTGCGCTTTTAAGGAGTAACCTGATGCGGATCATCGATAACAAGCCGGCAGCCTTGGCGTTGCTTGGAATGGTGGCCCTGCCCCTCCCTGCCAGCCTTTCCGCCCAAACAAACAATGATCCTAATATCGTCGTCACCGGCGAGCCTCTGCCCGATATGAGCACATTGGTGCCGGGGCCGGAATTGAAGGGGGTCATCACCGCGCGCAAGGGCGACCGGATACGGATCACTGCACCCGACGGCACCAGCACGATGGTTGCAATCAACGAAACGACAGCAATCAAGGCCGGCAGCGGTCTGTTCGGGAGCAAGGGGCCAAAGCCAACCCTCGCCTCGCTGCTCAACGGGCTGCCGGTGACGGTCAAGACCGTGCAGGCCGGGCAAGTGCTGCTCGCCAGCCAGGTCAACTACAAGGCTGGCGATTTCAAGACCGCGATGATGATCCGCAATGGCACCGAGCAGCAGTTTGCCGAGCAGACCGCCGCCACCCAGGCGCTGCGCGGACGCATGGCCGATATCGACAATTACAATATCAAGGGCACGACCAACGTGTTCTTCGATACCGGCAAGTGGCAGCTCTCGCCTCAGGCGAAAATGGAACTGTGCAACGCCGCTGCTCAGGCAGAAGCGACAAGCAACGCTTTGCTGTTGGTGGTCGGATACACCGACTCGGTTGGCAGCGAGGAATACAACCAGACGCTCAGCGAGAAACGCGCCAGCAGTGTGATCAATTACCTGCAGCAAGCATGCCGCTGGAAGCCCTATCGCGTGCTGACCCCGACCGGCATGGCTGAAGCCGACCCGCTGGCCGACAATATGACCGAGGAGGGCAAGGCACAGAACCGGCGCGTTGCAGTGAACATCCTCGTCAGCAAGAGCGTGGACGGGCTGGAATAAGCGCGGGGGTGAGCGGCGCTCGCCCCTTGCCTTCGTGGCCACCGCACCCTAGCGGCTCCCCCAACAGCCGCTAGGAGTCGAACATGGTCCCCCGTTACGCCCGCCCCACGATGGTCGCGATCTGGGAGCCAGAAGCGCGTTATCGCATCTGGTTTGAAATCGAGGCTCACGCCACGCAGAAGCTGGGCGAACTCGGCGTAGTTCCGCCAAGCGGCGCCAAGGCGCTATGGGATTGGTGGGCAACGAACCCTGCGATCGACGTTGCCGCAATCGACGCGATCGAAGCCGTTACCAAGCACGACGTGATTGCCTTCCTCGACTGGGTTGCGCAGCAGGTCGGCCCCGAAGCACGCTTTATGCACCAGGGCATGACCAGTTCCGACGTGCTCGACACCACGCTGGCGGTCCAGCTGGCCCGCGCCAGCGACCTGCTGCTGGCTGACCTTGACGAGTTGCTGGCCGCGATCAAGCGCCGGGCGCTTGAGCACAAGTTCACCCCGACGATCGGTCGCAGCCACGGCATTCATGCCGAACCGACCACTTTCGGCAAGAAGCTGGCCGAGGCCTATGCCGAGTTCAGCCGCTGCAAGGTGCGCCTGCTGGCCGCCCGGGCTGAAGTGGCGACCTGCGCGATTTCCGGCGCGGTCGGTACCTTCGCCAACATCGATCCCTCGGTTGAGGAATATGTCGCTGAAAAGCTCGGCCTAACGGTTGAGCCGGTTTCGACCCAGGTGATCCCGCGCGATCGCCACGCCATGTTCTTTGCCACGCTGGGCGTGATCGCCAGCTCGATCGAACGCCTGGCGATCGAAATTCGGCACCTCCAGCGCACCGAAGTGCTCGAGGCAGAAGAATACTTCTCGCCCGGCCAGAAGGGCTCGTCGGCCATGCCGCACAAGCGCAACCCGATCCTGACCGAGAACCTCACCGGCCTGGCCCGCATGGTCCGCTCGGCCGTGACCCCGGCGCTGGAGAACGTTGCGCTGTGGCATGAGCGTGACATTTCGCATTCCTCGGTGGAACGCTTTATCGGCCCCGACGCCACGATCACGCTCGACTTCGCGCTGGCCCGCCTGACTTCGGTGGTCGACAAGCTGCTCGTCTATCCCGAACGGATGCAGAAGAACCTCGACAAGATGGGGGGGCTAGTCCACTCGCAGCGCGTGCTGCTGGCCCTGACCCAAGCCGGGTTGGAGCGGGACACCGCTTACCGGCTGGTCCAGCGCAATGCGATGAAGGTGTGGGAAAGCGACGGGCAGCTCAACCTGCTCGAGCTGCTCAAGGCCGATCCGGAAGTCACCGCCGCCCTCTCGCCAGCCGAGCTCGATGAGAAGTTCAATCTCGATTACCATTTCAAGGCGATCGATACGATCTTTGCGCGGGTTTTCGGCGAGTAACTTGCCCTTGTCCGGGTTCGCGCCTAGCATCGTCGGGCAAGGCACTGGCGTTGACGGAGACTTAGGCAAATGCAGGTGATCCGCACTGTTCTGCTGATCCTGATCACGATTGTGATCGTATCGTTTATCGCAATCAATTGGCAGTCGGTGCCGCTCAATCTCTGGCCGCTTGAAAATGGGATCTATCTTTACGTCGAATGGCCGGTCGGACTGATCTTCATTGTCGGCATCGTGCTCGGGTTCCTGCCGATGTGGCTGGTGCACAAGGGCGTCCGATGGCGGCTTAATCGGCGGATCGGCTTGATGGAAAACACCGTCAAAGCCAATTCGATGGGCCAGCCAAGCGCTTACGCGACGACCACACAACTCGAAGACGAAGCCGGTAAGGAACCCGTCTGATCATGTCGAACCCGATCTACCTCGCGCTCGATATTCCACAACTGGATGCCGCCGAAGCCCTAGCCCGCAAGGTCAAAGGCCATGTCGGCGGATTGAAGCTGGGCCTCGAATTCTTTTGCGCGCACGGCCACCACGGCGTGCACGAAATTGCCAAGATCGGGCTGCCGATCTTCCTCGACCTGAAACTGCATGACATTCCCAACACCGTGGCTGCGGCGATGCAGGCAATTCATGTGCTGGAACCCGCGATTGTCACGATCCATGCCTCGGGCGGGCGCGCGATGATGGAAGATGCCAAGGCCGCAGCCGGTGAACATACCAAGGTTGTAGCCGTGACCCTGCTGACCAGCCTTGACGAAAGCGACATGGCAGCCACCGGGATCGGTGGATCGGCAAATGATCAAGTGATGCGCCTCGCAGACCTGGCCAATTCGGCAGGGCTCGATGGAATTGTCTGTTCCGGCCACGAAGTCGGCGCAGTCCATCGGCAATGGAAGGATGGCTTTTTCGTGGTCCCGGGCCTGCGCCCGGCTGGCGGTGCGATGGGCGATCAGAAGCGCGCCGTCACCCCGCGCGAAGCCCGCGATGCCGGCGCATCGGTGCTGGTGATCGGCCGCCCGATCAGCCGCGCGGAAGACCCGGTTGCCGCTGCCCGCGCGATCGAGGCTACGCTTTAGCTTCGCGTTTGGTTCAGCCACGCGAAAGCTGGCGGGCTGCATTGCCACTGAACAAGGAGAACGCCATGAAATCGCTTCGATATGCCCTTGCCCCCTTGGCACTCATCTGCGCCCTGCCCGCTGCCGCGCAGGTTGCGCCGCCAGTGGCTCCAATCGTAGCGACTTCGACCTTGTTATCGCTGAACGCCGAAGCACGCTCTTTTCGCAAGCCTGACCTTGCTGTGTTCAGTGCTGGCGTAACCAGCCAGGGCAAGACTGCCGCAGCGGCGCTGGCGGCCAATTCCGCCGATATGAACCGCGTAATCGCGGCGTTGAAGGCCGCGGGAATCGCTGACCGCGACATCCAGACCAGCAACCTCAACATCAACCCGGTCTATCGGCAGCAAGTGGTGCGGAAAGATGGGCAGTTGGAAGAGACAGTCCCTTCGATTGTCGCGTATCAGGTCAACAATCAGGTGACCGTGCGCCAGCGCAAGCTAGCCGAATTTGGCAAGGTGCTGGATACGCTGGTCAATGCCGGGGCAAACCAGGTGAACGGCCCCAGCTTCGAACTGGATGATAGCGAAGCCGCCATGGACGAGGCCCGCACTGCTGCCATGGCAAAGGCCCGCCAGCGCGCGGAACTCTATGCCAAGGCCGCAGGACTGAAGGTTAAGCGGATCATTTCCATCAGCGAAGGTGGTGGCTACTCGCCCCCGGCACCGATGCTCTACGCCAAGATGGCCATGGCCGAGGCGGCGCCCACCCCGGTTGCTCCAGGCGAAGTTGCCTTGAGCGCGACTGTCGCGGTGCAGTTCGAACTGGCACCGTAAGCCCCGCCGCGTTAGGGGGCGGCAATGCCCGCCCCCAGGATCAAGCTCTGCGGCCTTACCGATAGCACCGCGCTCGATGCGGCGATTGCCGCGCGCGCCGATTTTGCCGGGTTCAATTTCTACCCGCCCTCTCCCCGGTTTCTGCCACCCGCAATGGCCGCCGAACTGGGTGCGCGCGCTGCAGGGCGCATTGGCCGGGTTGGCGTGTTTGTCGATGCCGACAATGCCGCCATTGCCGATGCGGTTGCGGCGGCCCGGCTCGACGCAATCCAGCTGCACGGCAGCGAGAGCCCGCAGCGCGCGGCAGAGCTTCGCACCCAATTCGGCCTGCCCATTTGGCGCGTGATTGGTGTGGCCAAGGCGGAGGATATTGCCCAGGCCACTGCCTATGTCGGGGCCGCAGATTTCATCCTGTTCGATGCCAAGACCCCCAAGGGCACCCTGCCCGGCGGGATGGGACTGGCGTTTGACTGGTCCCTGCTGGCAGGCCTGCGCATTGGCTTGCCATGGGGGCTGGCTGGGGGTCTTAATCCCGCCAACGTAGCCGAAGCCGTGCGGCTGACCGCTGCGCCGCTGGTCGATGCCGCATCGGGGATCGAAAGCACCCCTGGTGTAAAGGACCCGGCGCGCATTGCTGAATTCTGCGCCGCAGCGCGCAGCTGACAGCAAATCTAGGCCAGCGGACCGCTGGACAGCGCCCGGATTCCCTGCCAAGCGCCCTGGCATGAGCACGGCCAATTCCTTCCGCAACCAACCCGACGAGCGCGGCCATTTCGGCCAGTTCGGCGGGCGCTATGTCGCCGAAACCCTGATGCCGCTGGTGCTGGACCTGGAGCGTGAATACCGCGCCGCCAAGGCCGACCCGGCATTCCAGGCTGAATTTGATGACCTGCTGGAGCATTATGTTGGTCGCCCCAGCCCGCTCTATTTCGCGCCGCGCCTGACGGAAGAGTTGGGCGGCGCACAGGTGTGGTTCAAGCGTGACGAGCTGAACCACACGGGCGCACACAAGATCAACAACTGCATCGGCCAGATCCTGTTGGCGATCCGCATGGGCAAGACCCGGATCATCGCCGAAACCGGCGCTGGTCAGCATGGCGTCGCCACGGCAACGGTCTGCGCCCGCTTTGGCTTGCCCTGCGTGGTCTACATGGGCGCGACCGACGTCGCCCGGCAGGCGCCCAACGTGTTCCGGATGAAATTGCTGGGCGCCGAAGTGGTGCCGGTCACTTCGGGCGCGGCGACGCTGAAGGACGCGATGAACGAGGCGCTGCGCGACTGGGTCGCCAATGTGCACGACACATTCTACATCATCGGCACCGCCGCCGGGCCGCACCCCTATCCGGAGCTGGTCCGCGATTTCCAGAGCGTGATCGGCAAGGAGGCCCGCGCCCAGATGCTCGCGCGGACCGGCAAGCTGCCTGACCTGCTGGTTGCCGCGATTGGCGGGGGCAGCAATGCCATCGGCCTGTTCCATCCCTTCCTGGACGATCCCGAAGTAAGGATGCTCGGCGTTGAAGCGGCCGGGCATGGGCTTGAAAAGGAGCATGCCGCTTCGTTGGCGGGCGGTCGCCCGGGTATCCTTCACGGCAACAAGACCTACCTGTTGCAGGACGAGGACGGCCAGATCACCGAAGGCCATTCGATCAGCGCAGGGCTGGACTATCCCGGGATCGGGCCGGAGCATTCCTGGCTCAAGGAAATCGGCCGGGTCGATTACACCAGCGTGACCGATACCGAAGCGCTTGAAGGCTTCCAGCTGCTCTGCCGCACCGAAGGGATCATCCCTGCGCTTGAGCCGAGCCACGCCATCGCCGCCGTCACCAAGGTCGCTCCGACGATGAGCAAGGACCAGATCATTTTGGTTAACCTCTGCGGGCGCGGCGACAAGGACATCTTCTCGGTCGCGGAACATCTGGGGGTCTCGCTGTGAGCCGCCTCTCCTCCGCCTTCGCCAAGGGCCGCCCCGCCCTCGTCACCTTCGTGACCGGGGGCGATCCGACGCCTGCCGCGACGCCCGCGATCCTCGATGCGCTGGTGGCCGGCGGGGCCGACGTGATCGAGCTGGGCATGCCCTTCACCGATCCGATGGCCGATGGCCCGGCGATCCAGAAGGCCAACCTCCGTTCGCTCGGCGCTGGCACCCGCACCGCCGATATCCTGAAGATTGCCGCTGATTTCCGCGCACGCCATCCCGCAGTGCCGCTGGTGCTGATGGGCTATGCGAACCCGATGACGATCCGCGGGGCCGACTGGTTCGCCGATGCCTGCGCCCAGGCCGGGGTCGACGGCGTGATCTGTGTCGACATTCCGCCCGAGGAAGACCCGGAGCTGGGCCCGGCGCTCCGCGCCAAGGGCATTTCGCTGATCCGCCTTGCCACCCCCACCACCGATGCGGCGCGGCTGCCCGCGGTGCTGGAGGGTTCGTCCGGCTTCCTCTATTACGTCTCGGTTGCCGGGATCACCGGCATGCAGCAAGCCGCTGCCAGCGGCGTGGCCGAGGCCATGGCCCGGATCAAGGCCAAGACCGATATCCCTGTGGCGGTCGGCTTTGGCGTGCGCACGCCCGAACAGGCTGCGGCCTTTGCCAAGGTGGCCGATGGCGTGGTGGTTGGCTCGGCACTGGTCGATCTTGTCGGTGAACATGGGGCGAATGCTGCCGGACCTGTGCAGGAATTGACCGCGGCATTGGCGGCGGCGGTCCATTCGGCTAGGACTGGCGCATGAGCTGGCTCGATCGCGTTCGCAAAGCGCTGCCCTTCCAGGACAAGCGCGACACTCCGGACAACCTCTGGATCAAGTGCCCTTCGTGCAGCGAAATGCTGTTCACCAAGGAGTATGAGGAAAACCTCAACGTCTGTCCGCGTTGCGACCATCATGGCCGCATCGGCGCAGATGCGCGGTTTGCGCAATTGCTCGATCCGGTCTTCACGGTTCTGCCTTCGCCCAAGGTCAAGGAAGACCCGCTGAAGTTCAAGGATTCGAAGAAATACCCGGACCGGCTGAAGGCTGCCCGTGCAGCCAATCCCCATCCCGACGCCCTGACCAACGCACTTGGCACGATCGATGGCAACAAGGTGGTGCTGGGCGTGCAGGACTTCGCCTTCATGGGCGGGTCGATGGGCATGGCCGTGGGCGCGGCTTTCGTTGCCGGTGCGGACAAGGCGATCAAGGAAAAGTGCGCCTATGTGATCTGCACTGCCGCAGGCGGCGCGCGGATGCAGGAAGGCATCCTCAGCCTGATGCAGATGCCCAAGTGCACCGTGGCGATCCGCCGCCTGAATGCAGCAGGATTGCCCTATATCGTCGTGCTGACCGATCCCACCACTGGCGGCGTCACCGCATCCTATGCCATGCTGGGTGACATCCAGATCGCCGAGCCGGGCTGCCTGATCGGCTTTGCCGGCCAGCGCGTGATCCAGGATACGATCCGCGAAAAGCTGCCCGAAGGCTTCCAGCGCGCCGAATACCTGCACGAGCATGGCATGGTCGACATGGTGGTCCACCGCCGCGATCTGAAGACGCAGCTGGCGCTGGTGCTCGATTACCTGGGGGCCAGCAAGGCGGCCTGATTCCGGTGCGCGACTTCGCCACTTCCGAACATCCGCGCGTGCAGGCCCAGCTTGACCGGCTGGGGGCACTCTCGGTGCCCGATGGGCGGCTGGGGCTGGAAACGATCCGCGCCCTGCTTGCCCGCCTTGGCAATCCGCACAAGCGCCTGCCGCCGGTGTTTCATGTTGCGGGCACGAACGGCAAGGGCAGCACCTGCGCCTTTCTCCGCGCCATGCTGGAGGCGCAAGGCTACCGCGTCCACGCCACGATCAGCCCGCACCTGGTCCGCTATAATGAGCGCATTCGGCTCGCCGGCCACTTGATTGACGATGACCGGCTGGCCGATGTGCTGGGCGAAGTGCTGGACCTTGGCGCCGACCTTAACCCCAGCTTCTTCGAAGTGACCATCGCTGCCGCCTTTACCGAATTCGCGCGGGTTCCAGCCGATGCCTGCGTGGTCGAAGTGGGCCTGGGTGGGCGCTTCGATGCCACCAACGTGCTGGAGCAGCCCGCGGCCTGCGGAATTGCCGCGCTGGGGCTGGACCACGAACGCTTCCTGCTCGCCCCCGAACATGGCGTGCCGGCCGATCCGCTTGAGCGAATCGCCTTCGAGAAGGCCGGGATCGCCAAGCCCGGCGTGGCGCTGGTGACGCAGCAATACACGACCGGCATGACCAAGGCCGTGCTCGACCAGGCGATGAAGGCCGGGGCCCGCCCCGCTCTGCGGGGGCTGGACTGGTCCGCGGCCCTTGGTGAGCGCATTTCCTATCGCGACAGGCACGGTCAGCTCGACCTGCCGCTCCCGGTGCTGGCAGGCCCGCACCAGGCCGATAACGCTGCGCTGGCCGTGGCCATGTTGCGCCACCAGAACGCGCTGAACGTTTCGGACGAGGCGATCCGTGTCGGTCTGACGGCGGCCAGATGGCCGGCCCGCCTGCAACGCCTGAACGCCGGACCGCTGACCGGCACCCGTGAGGTCTGGCTGGATGGCGGGCATAACCCCTCGGCCGGCGCGGCACTGGCGCAGCATTTCGGCGACCGCCGCTTTCACCTGATCATCGGCATGCTGGAAAACAAGGACCCCGCGGCGCTGACCGGCCCGTTGGCGGCCAATGCCGCTTCGATCTCGGCCGTGCCGGTGCCGACGCACGAGTGGCATCCGGCGGCGGCCTTCGGCTCCGAAGCTGTTGCCTATCCGGATGTACCAGGCGCGCTCGCCGCCTTGCCGAAGGATGGCCTGCCCGTGCTGATTGCCGGATCGCTGTACCTGTCCGGCGAAGTCCTGCGGCTTAACGGCGAACTGCCGGATTAAGCCTTGGCTGGCGCCTCCGGCCCATCATCCTCGGTGCTGGGCTGGCGGATTGACTGGACCAGATAACCCTTGTTCCACAGCAGCCAGAGCAGCAGCATGCCTGGGATCGCGGCGATGATGGTGAAGCCCCAAAACCAGATCCAGCCCAGCTTCTCGGCTATGACCCCGGCCGGCGAAGCCAGCCAGGTCCGCCCGAAGGCTGCAAAGGATGACAGCAGCGCAAACTGGGTGGCCGTGTAGGCCAGGCTGGACAGGCCCGAAAGGTAGGTCGCGAAGACCGTCAGGCCGATGCCGCTGGTCACGTTCTCTGTCGCAATCGCGGCAACCAGCATCCAGTAATTGTTGCCGCTGATCGACAGGACCATGAACATCACATTCGAGAACATCATCAGCAGGCCCGAAATCAGCAGCGCGCGGCCCATGCCCAGCCATAGGATGAACGGTGCGCCCAAAGCCGAACCCAGGATCAGCGCGCCAAAGCCCCACAACTTGTTGGCGGAAACGTAATCAAGATCCGCGAAACCCAGATCGACGATCATCGGCGCCAGCATGGTCTGCCCCATGGCATCGCCAACCTTGTAGATCAGCACGAATCCAAGCACGAGAAACGCGCCATGCCGACCCAGGAACTCGCGGAACGGATTGACCACCGTTTCCAGCAGCCATTGCCCAGCACTGATGCCCTGCGCCTGGGCAAAGCGATCAACATATTTGCCCGGACCGGCAATCAGCGAGCCGATGATCGCGGGGATGATTGCAAAAGCCGTGAGGCCATAGCCCAGCGCCCAGCCCAGGCCGAGCCCTTCGCTGGAAGCGAGGTAAACCGTCCCGGCCCCGGCGATCAGGTTGCCGGTGCGATAGCCGAACTGGTTGGTAGCCGTGCCATGCGCAAATTCATCGTCTTCAAGAATTTCAATGCGGTAAGCATCGATCACGATGTCCTGCGTGGCGGAAAGGAAGGCCGTGACCACGGCCCAGAACACAAAGGGCCCAAGGTGGCCGGGTTGCGGATCGCTTGCCCCCAGCTGCCAGATCGAAACGAACAACAGCGCCTGCACCAGGTAAAGCCAGCTGCGGCGCTGGCCGAACAATCGGGTCAGCACCGGGATCGGGAGCTTGTCGACCAGCGGCGCCCACAGGAACTTGATCGTATAGGGCGTGCCCAGCGCGACGGCGAAGCCGATCGTGGCCGTATCAATGCCCACCTTGGCAAGCCAGAAGGTCATGGTCGCCACCAGCAGGGTTAGCGGAAAGCCGCTGGAAATGCCGAGCAGGAAGGTGATCAGCGGATTCTTGCGCAGGTAAGGCCGGAACGAGGGTATGCGGGTGGCGAGCAGGCCAAGGCCCAGCAGCACCCCGACAAAGATCACAAACCGGATCAGTTCGACCGACATTCAAACGCTCCCCACCAAAATCGCTTGCGACACTAGCGCGGTTTGGGTCTATTCCTAGCCTTGATGGCAACCGCATCCACAATACCGGGCAGCAGCCCAACCCCCGGCCAGCTTGCCCTGGCGCGGGCCATTGCCGATGGATGCACCCGGCCCGCGAGCGGCATCTCCTCGGTGCCCGCCAGCGTCTATACCGATCCGGCGCATTGGGCGCGGGAACAGGCGGCGCTGTTCGGCAGGCTGCCGCAAGTGCTCTGCCCTTCGGCGCTGCTGCCAGAAACGAACATGGCGGTACCGCATGATGCCACCGGGCGGCCGCTGCTGATTACCCGCGATGGCGATGGCGCGGTTCACGTCTTCCTCAACGTCTGCAAGCACCGCGGCACCCGGCTGGTCGAAGGGCAGGACGTGCAATGCGGCAAGCGGCTGACGTGCCCCTATCACGCCTGGACCTATGCCACCGACGGCCGGCTGCTCGCCCTGCCCCGGCCCGATACCTTTCCGGGCCTCGACAAGGCCGGCTATGGCCTGGCCGAATTGCCCAGTTGCGAGGCAGGCGGGCTGATCTGGTATGCACCGCAGGGAGAGGCCGATTTCGGTGATGCAATCACCCTTGGCGCCGATTTCGATGCCTTTGCCATGCGCGATCTGCACCTGTTCGCGCGGCGGACCCATGATGTTGCTTCGAACTGGAAGCTGATCATGGATGCCTTCCTCGAGAGCTATCACGTCGCCCGGCTTCATGCGGCGACTATCGGCCCGTTCTTCAAGGACGGGATCACCAGCGGTGACCAGATCGGGCCGCACCAGCGCAGCCTGGTCGCCCGCGCGGCCGAGTTGGACGGAATTGACCTGACCGACATGGCCGCGCTGCGTCGGATCGGGACCTTTGCCTATCAGCTGTTCCCGGCCACTGTCCTCGTCATCAGCCCGGATTACATCAACGTCATGGCGCTCTGGCCGCAGGGGCACGATCGCACCCTGGTCGAGGATTTCATGCTGATCCCGGAAGCCCCGCAGACCGACAAGGCCCGCGATCACTGGGAACGGAGCTGGAAACTGCTGGATGGCGGGGTGTTCGGCGCAGAGGACTTCCGCGCCGCCGCGCTGGGCCAACAGGGGCTGGCGACCGGCGCAGTGCCCGAACTGACGCTCGGCACGCTGGAAGGTGGGATCCGCCGGCTGCATGAAATCTGCGCAGAACAGCTCGCGCTTGCACAGCTGTAGCGCTGGGGCTTCGACAAGCTCAGCCAGAGCGGGTCTCGGGAAATCAGTTAAGCCCCGCTCGGCCTGAGCTTGTCGAAGGCCCTGCCCAGCGCTTCCCCCAAAGGCGTTCTGCCGCTAAGGCCGCGCCATGACCGATACCGACAATCCCCGTAATGGCGATCGCATCGCCAAGCTCCTTGCCCGCGCCGGCATTGCCAGCCGCCGCGAGGTGGAGCGGATGATCGCCGAAGGGCGGGTCAAGATCGGCGATGAGGTGGTGACCACCCCCAACACCGTGCTGACCAGCCTGAAGGGCGTGAGCGTCGACGGCAAGGCCGTGAAGGCCCCCGATCCGGCGCGGCTGTTCCTGTTCCACAAGCCTGCGGGCCTGCTTACCGCTGAACGCGATCCCGCTGGCCGGCCGACGATCTATACCGCGCTGCGCAATGCCCTGCCCGCCAATGCTGGCCGGGTCATGCCGATCGGCCGACTCGACTTCAACACCGAAGGCCTGCTGCTGCTGACCAACGATGGCGGCCTCAAGCGGACGATGGAACTGCCCGCCACCGGCCTGCCCCGCACCTACCGCGCCCGCACCTTTGGCGACATCACCCAGGAACAGCTGGAAGAGCTGATCGAGGGGATCGAGATCGAGGGCGTGCGCTATGGTCCGATCAACGCCAACATGGAGCGCAGCACCGGGCGCAACCAGTGGATCGAAGTGACGATCACCGAGGGCAAGAACCGCGAAGTGCGCCGCGTGCTGGAGCACCTCGGGCTGGAGGTCAGCCGCCTGATCCGCACCTCCTATGGCCCGTTCGAGCTGCTCGACCTGCCGCGTGGGCAAGCTATCGAAATCCGGCAGGTAGAGGTCGAACGCTTCATGAAGGGCTTGAAGGTGCCTGGTGAGGTCGCTGCGCCCCGCCCGGCGCATGAACAGGCACGGCTGCGTATCCGCGGCGATGGTCCGCGCAAGCCGGCTGCGCCGCGCTCTGCGACAGCCAGACCCTCGGCACGCAAGCCTGCTCCGCGCAAGCCGGGACCCGGCCGCAAATGAGCCTGCGGATCATTGCCGGGCAATGGCGGGGTCGCAAGCTGGCCGCACCAACGGGCGATGCCACGCGCCCAACAGCCGATCGGACCCGCGAAACACTGTTTTCGATGCTGGTCAGCCGGATTGGCGATTTTGAAGGACTGACGGTGGCTGACCTGTTTGCGGGATCCGGCGCGCTGGGGCTTGAGGCGCTGTCACGCGGCGCGGCTTCATGCCTGTTCGTGGAGCAGGATGCCGCCGCGCTACGGGCCCTGCGCGGCAACGTGGCCAACCTTCATGCCCAGCCCCAGACCGACGTCCGCGCCAGTTCGGTGCTGGCGCTGGGCCCGGCCAAGGCCCCGCTTGACCTGATCATGCTTGATCCGCCTTACCGCAGCGGCGCGGGCGAAGTGGCGCTCGACAAGCTGAATCGACTCGGCTGGATCGGCCCGGCTACCTGGGTCAGCCTGGAAACAGCCTATGACGAGTTGCCCCAGGTCAAGGGACTGGAAGCGGTTGCCGATCGCAAGGTCGGCAAGGCGCGGCTGACGCTGTTCAGGCTTTCGGCCTAGCTGCCAGCACCCCCAGCAGCGTTACCAGCCCCGCCGCGCTCAGCAGCAGGCCCGCCTGCGCGCCCATGTCGTGCCCCGAAAGCCACTGCGCTGCGAGCGGGGTCAGGGCACCACCGACGATCCCGCCGGCATTGAAGGCCACCGAAATCCCGCTGTAGCGCACCCCCACCGGGAACAGTGTCGGCAGCCAGCTTCCCAGCGGGCCGTAGACAAAGCCCATCACCAGCAGTGCGGCCGCGAGTGTCATGAAGATGATGACCAGCGATCCGGACGAGAGGCCCGGCCCGAAGGCCAGTCCCAGCACGACCGTGGCAATGGCGCCCAGCAGCAAGGTCCGCCCCGGGGTCGCCCGGTCGGCATGGATGGCCGCCAGTACGATCCCGAGCGCCAGGAAGCTATTGGCCCCCAGTTGCACCGCCAGGAACGTCTCGCGGCTATGGCCAAAGGTCGTGGTGCCCTGCGCCAGGGCATAGGCCGTGGCGAGGTAGAAGATCGCGAAGCAGGCGATCACCCCCGCGCTTCCGGCCAGCAGCGCACCCAGATGGCGCCGCAGCTCCCACAGCGGCACGGCATGCGGCGGCGCCTTGTCGAGCGCAGCCTTGAAAGCGGGTGTTTCGCCAATCCGCAGCCGCACCCACAGGCCGATCATCACCAGCACGGCGCTGAACAGGAACGGCAAGCGCCAGCCCCAGGCGTTGAATTCCGCATCGGTCCGCCACAGGCCAAGCAACAGGAACAGGCCATTGGCCGCAAGGAAGCCGACCGGCGCGCCCAGTTGCGGCGCGGCGCCAAAGCGCGCGGTCCAGCCCTTTGGCGCGTTCTCCACCGCCAGCAGGGCCGCCCCGCCCCATTCACCGCCCAGGCCAAACCCCTGCCCGAAGCGCAGCAGGCAGAGCAGCGCCGGCGCAACCCAACCCACCATCGCGTAGGTCGGCAGAAAAGCGATCAGCAGCGTCGATCCACCCATCAGCATCAGCGAGGCCACCAGCGTCGACTTGCGCCCGATCCGGTCCCCGAAATGGCCAAAGGCGATCGCCCCCACCGGCCGCGCGAAGAAGGCGATGCCAAAGCTCATGAAACTGAGCATCACTTGCGTGGTGGGGTCGCTGGAGGGGAAGAACAATGGCCCGAACACCAGCGCCGCCGCCGTCGCGTAGATGTAGAAATCATAGAACTCGACCGCCGTACCGACGAGGCTGGCGGTGAGGATGCGAGCGTGCTGGCGCAAAGGATGCATGGCGCAAACTGCTGCGGGGCAAAGCGGCGGGTGTCAACCACCGGGAAGCGCTTGCACCCGGCAGCGATGTTCCCTAGCCGTTCCGCGTGACCATGCTCCCCGAATCCAACTCCGATCCCTTGCTCGATGGCCTGAACGCCCCCCAGCGCGAGGCCGTGCTGGCAACCGAAGGCCCGGTTTTGATGCTGGCCGGCGCAGGTACGGGCAAAACCGCGGCACTTACCGCGCGGCTGGCCCATATCATCCGCAGCCGCCTGGCTTGGCCGAGCGAGATCCTCTGCGTCACCTTCACCAACAAGGCCGCGCGCGAGATGAAGGAGCGGGTCGGCCATCTGGTCGGACCAGCGGTTGAGGGGATGCCGTGGCTGGGTACGTTCCATGCCATCGCCGCCAAGATGCTGCGCCGCCATGCCGAGCTGGCCGGGTTGCAATCAAACTATACGATCATCGACACCGACGATCAGCTGCGGGTCCTGAAGCAGTTGATCCAGGCCGAGGGACTGGATGAAAAACGCTGGCCGCCGCGCCAGCTGGCCCAGTGCATTGATCGCTGGAAAAACAAGGGCCTGCGCCCGGAAGATCTGGATGCACTTGAGAATGAAAGCTTTGCCAATGGGCAGGGTCAGAAGTTCTATCGGCTTTACCAGGACCGGCTCAAAACGCTAAACGCCTGCGATTTCGGCGACCTCTTGCTGCACATGCTGACCGTGCTGCGCAGCCACCCCGACGTGCTGGAGCAGTACCGGCAGCGGTTCAAATACATCATGGTCGATGAATACCAGGACACCAACCAGGTCCAGTACCTGTGGCTGCGCCTGCTCGCCCAGCCGCGCCACAACATCTGCGTAGTGGGGGATGACGATCAGTCGATTTATTCATGGCGCGGCGCAGAAGTTGCCAATATCCTTAAGTTCGAAAAGGATTTTCCGGGCGCCAAGATCATCAAGCTGGAACAGAATTATCGCTCCACACCGGACATCCTTGCCGCAGCTTCAGGCCTGATCGATGCCAATAGCCAGCGACTGGGCAAGACGCTGTGGACCGAGCGCAATGGCGGCGACAAGGTCCGCGTCATCGGCGTCTGGGACGCGCCCGAGGAAGCCCGCCGCGTGGGCGACGAGATCGAGCGGCTGGAGCGCGAAGGCGCAAGCCTGAACCAGGCGGCGATCCTGGTCCGCGCCCAGTTCCAGACCCGCGAGTTTGAGGACCGCTTCATCGCCATCGGCATGGGTTACAAGATCATCGGCGGCTTCCGCTTTTACGAGCGGGCGGAAATCCGCGATGCCCTTGCCTACCTGCGCCTCATTTCCCAGCCAAGCGACGACCTGGCGTTCGAGCGGATCTATAATACCCCCAAGCGCGGCCTGGGCGACAAGACGCTGGAAAAGCTCCACCGCCATGCCCGGGTGCGCGGCGTGCCGCTGAGCCTGGCGGCGGTCGAGATTGCCGACACCGACGAGCTGCCGGCGCGGGCGCGTAACACACTGGTCAGCTTCATGCGCGATATCGCCCGCTGGCGCGATCTCGGCAAGACAACGTCCCCGGCAGAGCTTGTCCGCATTCTGCTGGATGAAAGCGGCTACACCGCCGCGCTGCAGGCCGAAAAATCGGCCGAGAGCGCAGGTCGACTGGAGAACCTGGTCGAACTGGCGCGGGCGATGGAAGAATACGAAACGCTCGGCGATTTTCTTGAGCACGTCAGCCTGGTGATGGACAACGAGGCAGCCGACGATGCCGAAAAGGTCACGATCATGACCATGCACGGCGCCAAAGGGCTGGAGTTTGACAACGTGTTCCTGCCCGGCTGGGAAGAGGGTGTCTTCCCCAGCCAACGCTCGCTTGACGAGGGCGGCCTGGCCAGCCTGGAAGAGGAACGCCGCCTTGCCTATGTCGCGATCACCCGTGCGCGGCGGCGGTGCACGATCCTGCATGCGGCCAATCGGCGGATCTATGGCCAGTGGACCAGCTCGATCCCCAGCCGCTTCATCTCGGAACTTCCGGAAGCCCATATTGAGCAGGAATCGACCCTGTCTGGCGGGGCATCGCTGTGGCGGGCGCAGTGGAGCGAGCGTGACGATCCCTTTGCCCACGTTGCGCGGGATAGCGCTGCGCGGGGCCAGTCACGCGGACCAGGCTGGCAGCGGGCTGCGGCGCAAAGCTATGATCCCACGCCCCGCCGCTTGCCCGAAGCGAGCCGCTCTGCCGCCAGCTTCGCTGCCAAACCGCGCAGCGACATCAGTCTTGGCGCGCGGGTGTTCCACGACAAGTTCGGTTACGGCACGGTTATCGCGCAGGAAGGCAACAAGCTGGAGATCGACTTCGAGGCCGCTGGCCCCAAGCGCGTGATCGACAGCTTTGTGAAGGTGGCGGACTAGAGCCTGTCAGACAGGCTCTAAAGCGCCGAAATCCCCAGGAAGCCGGGGATCGGGCCATTCCACTCGCCCGGCTCGCTGGGCGGGTCTCGCTCTTCGCGGCGTGGGCGTTCCTCACGCCGGGGCTTTTCGCTGCGGGCAGCGCGTTCGGCGCGGGGCTGTTCCTCACGCGGGGCTCGCTCTTCGCGACGCGGCTTGGCCTCACGCTCCGGCTTCTCTTCGCGGGCCTTGCGCTCACGCGGAGCGCGTTCTGCCTTGGGTTCGGCAGCGCCATCCAGCGTGTAGACCGGGATTTTCATGCCGGTCAGCTTCTCGACGTTCTCGATCGCTTCCTGGTCCTCGGGCGCCACCAGCGTAAAGGCGCGGCCAGTCGCCCCGGCGCGGCCGGTACGGCCAATGCGGTGAACGTAATCGTCCGGGTGCCATGGGGTGTCGAAGTTGAAGACGTGGCTCACGCCCTTCACGTCGAGACCGCGCGCGGCCACGTCGGAACAGCACAGGATGTTGATCGAACCGTCCTTGAAGCGGTCAAGCTCGGCAATGCGGGCCGACTGGTCCATGTCGCCATGGATCTCGCCAGACGAGAAGCCATGGCTCTTCAGGCTCTTGTTAAGCTCACGAACCGTGGTCTTGCGGTTGGCGAAGATCATCGCCGTGCCGACATTATCGGTCCGCAACAGGGTGCGCAGCACTTCGCGCTTGGTGCGCGACGAGGCCACCACCACCTTGTGCTGGGCAATATTGGTGTTGGTCGAGGCCGGGCGGGCAACTTCGATTGATTTCGGATTGGTCAGGAACTTGTCCGCCAGCTTCTTGATCGGCGGCGGCATGGTTGCGCTGAACAACAGGGTCTGGCGGGAGGCCGGCAACTTGGAGCAGATCGTCTCAATATCGGGGATGAACCCCATGTCGAGCATCCGGTCCGCCTCGTCGATGACCAGCAGGTCACAGCCGGTGAGCAGGATCTTGCCACGCTCGAACAGGTCCATCAGGCGGCCCGGGGTGGCGATCAGCACGTCAACGCCTTCGTTCAGCGCCTTGACCTGATCACCCATCTGCACACCGCCAATCAGCAGCGCCATCTTGAGATCGTGGTTCTTGCCATAAGCTTCGAAATTCTCGGCCACCTGGGCGGCGAGTTCGCGGGTCGGCTCAAGGATCAGGCTGCGCGGCATCATCGCCCGGCGGCGGCCGTGCGCAAGAATGTCGATCATCGGCAGCACGAAGCTGGCGGTCTTGCCGGTGCCGGTCTGCGCAATCGCGATCAGATCGCGCATCATCAGCACAGAGGGGATCGCCTGGGCCTGGATCGGCGTGGGCGTGTCATAGCCCTTGGCGGTTACCGCCTGGACAAGTTCGGGAGAGAGGCCGAGATCGGCAAAAGACATATACTGGGAATTTCCGGAAGAGATTGAGCGGCCTGCCGACCCCCACGGGGCCAATGCCACTTCTGGACCGCGCCCTAGGCGCAAACAGGGCGGAAAGTCAAGAAATCCGCCTGATCAGTCCTCAACCAACATGATTTCGCGGTAGCCCTGCACCTTGCACTTGGCCCCGCTGCGCGCCAGCAATTCGTCACGATCAGCGCAGAGCTGCCCATCGCTGTGTTGCGAGACAAGGAACCCGGAGTAGTAATCGCGGCCCTGGCAGGCCTTTTCCAGCGTCGCGCTGACCAGCCGCTGCCCACGCAGGAACAGCATCAGCTTGTTGCCGCCGCCCGATTGTACGCCCAGCAGCGCGTTGAGCGGCACGCACTTGCCCATCTTGCGCTCGATCACCCGCGGTGCGCGGGCGTCGCGCTCTTGGCTCGATACCGAAGCCGCCAGCGGCAGCGGCGCTGGCCGCGGACTGATCCGGATCGTCACGCGCTGTTCGATCCGGACCTGTTCGGCATTGGGCAGGCGGAACTGGTCGCGGAAGATCGGCAGGATCTGCTCTCCACCCTCGCTCAGCCGCGGCAAGGGATGCGCGGGAATTGAGACCAGCGGCGCCTTGTCCTGATCCAGCGGATCGCCGTGCGCCAGGCTCGGCTTCTCCTCGGCCGCAACGGCGGCGGCCATGCCAACCATACCCGCGGTCAGCGCCAGCGCCAGATGCGCGAGGAAAAGGGTGGAACGCTGCATTGCCCCGGTGAAATAGCCCCTGTGCTTGAACACGCGCTTAACCTGCTTGGCCCGCCCGCCGCAAGGGGCTGGAAAGCCCCTCTGCCCCATGCAATAGCGCAAGCATGGCACCTGAGCATGAGACGTTCCTGGCAGAAGCGGCCGCCCTGCTGGGCCCCCGCGGCCTGACCCGCGATGCCGATCTGGTCACCCCCTGGCTGACCGACTGGCGCGGCCGCTATACCGGGGCGGCGCTGGCGCTGGCCTCGCCCGCCAGCACGGTGGAGGTAGCGGACCTGGTCAAACTCTGCGCCCGCCATGGCGTGCCGATCGTGCCGCAGGGCGGAAATTCCAGCATGTCGGGCGGTGCCACACCCGATCAAAGCGGCCGGGCTATCCTGCTGTCACTGCGGCGGATGGCGGCTATTGACCCGGTCGATGCCAGCGCCCGCCAGGTCACCTGCGAGGCCGGAGTCGTCCTCCAGAACCTGCATACGGCCGCTGAAACCGCGGGCCTGCGCTTCCCACTTACCTTGGGCGGCAAGGGATCGGCCACGATCGGCGGGCTGATCTCCACCAATGCCGGCGGCACCCAAGTGCTGCGCCACGGGGTAATGCGCGCGCTGGTGCTGGGAATTGAGGCGGTCCTGCCCGATGGCTCGATCTATTCTGCCCTCACCCCGCTCAAGAAGGACAACCGCGGGTTTGACCTGAAGCAGCTGTTTATCGGGGCCGAAGGAACACTGGGGATCGTAACCAAGGCCACCCTTAAACTGGTGCCCGCTATCACCGATCGGGCGGTGGCCTGGGTCGGGCTCCCTTCGATCCATGCCGCGCGCGCGCTGCTGCTCCATTGCGAAACTTTCGCAGGAAACCTGCTGGAAGGCTTCGAGGTTATGCCCCGCGCCTGCCTTGACGCCGTGCTGGACTACCTGCCCGAAGCCCGCAATCCGCTAAGCGGGCCGCACGCCTGGCACGCCTTGATCGAGCTGGCCGCCGATGCCGAAAGCGCGGCCAACCTGCAGGACCGGGCCGAAGCCCTGCTGACCGGGGCATTCGAACGTGGGCTTGCCGAGGATGCAGTCCTTGCCGCCAATGAGACCCAGGCCGAGGCGTTCTGGACCCTGCGCGATTCTGTCTCGCCCGCCGAGCGCGCCAAAGGGCCGGCAATGCAGCATGACATTTCAGTCCCTGTGGCGGCCATGGCCGATTTCGTCGCCACGGCCGTTCCCGCAATTGAAGCCGAGTTTCCAGGCACCGAGGCGCTTGGTTTTGGCCACCTGGGCGATGGCAACATCCACTTTCACGTCCTCGCTCCCAAAGGCGTAATCCGGGGGGAATGGGAAGAAGGCCAGGGCAAGGCGATCAGCGCGCGGGTCCACGATCTGGTTACAGCGGCAAATGGCTCGATCAGCGCGGAGCATGGCATCGGCCAGATGAAGCGCGATGAGTTGGCCCGGTTGGGAGATCCCGTCGCGCTGGCCCTGCTGCGCCAGGTCAAGACAGCGCTTGATCCAAAGGGGTTGATGAACCCGGGCAAGCTGCTTGCGCTGCGCCCACACACCCCTTAAAGGCGCGGCTTTCCGCCCGGATACATTCCGTCCCGGGTCGCCAATCGGAGAGAATGCATGGCCAGCGCGCCGAACGCCACCAACCTGCCGCTGTTCTACAAGGACCTGATGCCGCTCAACAGCCGCGATCACGTCAATTACAAGAGCCGCGGTACCGACCAGGCAACCTGGCTGGTGGGCACGCACGCCGTGCCGCTTACCGCAGAGGAATTCATCCACGCCGGTCGCTTTTATCCGATCGTTTTCGCCTCGGCCGAACAGCCGGTGCCGCTGGCGCTGATGGGCCTGAACGAAGGTGTGAACCTGTTCGTTGATGACGAAGGCAAGTTGACCAACGTCGACGTTTACATCCCGGCCTATGCCCGCCGCTATCCCTTCATGCTGGCCAAGCTTCAGCCCGATTCGGATGAACTGTCGCTTTGCTTTGACCCCACCAGCAACCTGGTGGGCGAATTCGAAGAAGGTAACCCGCTCTTCGATGGCGAAGAACCGAGCGAAGTCACCAAGGGCATGCTCGAATTCTGCAAGAACTTTGAAGAAGCCGGCATGCGCACCCAGCAGTTCGTTGACGAACTGAACAAGCATGACCTGCTGATGGACGGCGAAGTATCGATCCAGCAGCAAGGCTTCGATCAGCCTTTCATTTACCGCGGTTTCCGCATGGTTGATCAGGAAAAGCTGCGGGACCTGCGCGGTGACGTGCTGCGCACGATGAACCAGAACGGCATGCTTGCCCTGATTTTCGCCCATCTGTTCTCGCTTGACCTGATCAGCGGCCTCTTTGCCCGCCAGGTTCAGGCCGGCAAGGGTCCAATCAGCGCAGCGGACCTCGAACCCAACGCAGCCTGAAAACAGGTCTGACGGCCTATGCTTCCGGGGCTTGCATAAGCCCCGGCCTAGGCATATCTTCTTAATCGTCTTGTCGGGCTGCCCTCATGGCCTGGCAGGGCGTGGTGCACTCTGTGCACCTCCTCCCTGAACCTAGGCCACCTCGCCATTGTTGCGAGGTGGCTTTTTTCTTTTCGCTACTCGGCTGCTTGGGCCCAAGGGGCTGGTTCCGCCTGCCCAAGTTCTGCAACTTCGCTGGCTAGCCGCCGCACCAGCCCGGTCAAGATGTCAACCATGGCGGCAAACCCGCCCCCCGGTTCCGCCAGCCGCGCATCAAGATAGCGCGACCGGTCTATTTCCAGTTGTACGGCATGGATACCGCCAGTCGGGGCAGCATGGCGTTCCAGAACATACCCTCCGGCATAGGGACGATTGTGCGCGGCCGTCCGCCGCTGCTGCGCGAAATAGCCGAAGCAACTGGCCACCAGCGCCCCGTGGCAGGTGGTTCCAAAGCGGTCCCCCAGCACGAATTCCGGTGGCGGCAGACCATCGCGCAGCCCCAGCGGCGGCATTGAATGCAGGTCAATCAAGAGCGCCGCTCCCCACCGCGATCGCAGTTGCACCAGCGAGTCGGACAAGCATTGGTGATAGGGTGTGTGAATCTGGTCGATCCGATCGACCAAGTCCTTTCGGTCAAGTCGGTGCTTCCACAGCTCTCCAAGACCAGGCAAGCGGCGCGGGATCAGCCCCAGGCCACTGCGGGCCCGCAGACCGGGTGTGTAACTGCCAAGGCCACTGGGTTTGCCCTGGGCGAACATGTCCCAATCAATATCTTCGGTCGCCCGGTTCAGGTCGATCATGGCGCGCGGGGCGTGAGCCACCAGCAAGGCCGCTCCGGTGGCGCTGGCCACGGCCTCTCCCAGCAGATCGACATAGCGATCCTCCAGCCGCAATGCGGCATAGTCCGGGTTGCGCATCCGCTCGATCAGGCTGCCGGGATAGGCACGCCCGGCATGGGGGACAGCGATCAGCACCGGCACCCGCGAGGCATCGCTTTGACGAAGCGTAAAGGCCGCCTGCCCCGGGCTGCCGGGGATTGCGCCTCCAGGAATTTCCGGCGAATCACGTTGGGCGAATGGCTCGGACAGCATGACATCACGCTGGCCGCCGATAGGGTTTCTGTCAAAGCCTGCGAGACCGGTTGCAGGAAGAATCTTAACGGGTTTGCCGGTAAGGCAGACGGGGTCGTAAACTGCCTTACAACTTTCGGGACCAAGCATGATCCGCATTCTCCTTGCCGAAGACGAAGAAGCCATGCGCACTTACCTGGCGCGCGCGCTGGAGAATGCCGGGTATGACGTTGTTTCGGTCGATCGCGGCACCGCGGCTTTGCCACTGCTGGAAACCCAGCATTTCGACCTGCTGCTGTCCGATATTGTGATGCCCGAAATGGACGGGATCGAACTGGCCCAGCGTTGCGGGGAAATCAGCCCGGCAACCAAGGTTATGTTCATCACCGGGTTTGCCGCCGTTACGCTGAAGGCCAACCGCGATGCGCCGCAGGCCAAGGTGCTGTCAAAGCCGTTTCACCTGCGCGATCTGGTGCTGGAAGTAGAGCGGATTTTCGGCAATCCGTCGCAAGCACTCATCTGATCTGAATTTTGCGCCATCAAGCTGCTTGCATACCGCGTGCAGCCTCGCTAATGGCGCATCCCTGCCCGGGGCGACGGCCCCGGGTGGAACCTGAATGGTGCCGGGCGTATAGCTCAGTGGTAGAGCACTATGTTGACATCGTAGGGGTCGCAAGTTCAATCCTTGCTACGCCCACCATTCATTGAAAAGGCCCCGGTTTCCCGGGGCCTTTTTCGTTTCTGGCCAGTTGGTGGGGCTTACTTGCCCTGCCAGTTCGGCTTGCGCTTTTCAGCGAAGGCGGCAGCGCCTTCACGGGCGTCTTCGCTCGCGAAGACCGGCATAACGATCGCACCCTGCTTCTGCCACATCTCTGCATCGGTCCATTCGTGCGACTGGCGAATCACCGCCTTCGACGCGATCAGTGCCAGCGGGCCGTTTTCGGCCACACGGGCAGCCAGTTCAAGCGCGGCGGGCAGCGAGGGGCCTTCAACCACGCGGTTGACGAAGCCCAGTTCATAGGCACGGGCAGCGTCAATGAAATCGCCGGTCAGGGCCAGTTCCATCGCGATCCGCGGTGGGATCTGCCGCGGCAGCTTGATCAGGCCACCGGCTGCAGCCGCCAGGCCACGCTTGGCTTCGGGAATGCCAAACTTCGAACCGGCGCTGGCCACAATCAGATCGCACGACAGGGCCAATTCCATCCCGCCTGCCAGGGCAAATCCGTCAATCGCGGCGATCACCGGCTTGTTCGGGGTCCATTCGGTCAAACCACCAAATCCGCGGCCTTCGATGCTGGGACGCTCCCCGCGCAGGAAGCCCTTAAGGTCCATGCCCGAGCAGAAGGTTCCACCGGCGCCGGTCAGCACGGCACAGCGCAAGTCGTTCTCAGCTTCCAGTCGGTCCATCGCGGCGCTGATGCCTTCGGCCTGGGCCTTGTTCATCGCGTTCTTGGCTTCGGGGCGGTTCATCGTGACGATCAGCACGCCATCGCGGACTTCGGTAAGGACTTCGGGGGCTTCGCTCATAAGTCTTATCCTCTCGGCAGGTGTTTAACCGGACGATTAAAGCGCCAATGCTGCAAGGTCCAGCCCTTACTTGCGTGACGCGACGCCTCTGCTAAGGGAGCGCCTGAAATTCCGCTAACTCCCCAGTGAAAGACTTACGCGCGATGGCCAAGATCAAGGTAACCAACCCCGTCGTCGAAATGGACGGCGATGAGATGACCCGCATCATCTGGCAGTGGATCCGTGAACGGCTGATCCTGCCCTACCTCGACATCGACCTGAAGTATTATGACCTCTCGGTCGAAAAGCGTGACGAAACCAACGACCAGATCACCGTCGACGCCGCCAATGCCACCAAGCAATATGGCGTTGCCGTGAAGTGCGCGACGATCACCCCGGACGAAGCCCGCGTCGAGGAGTTCAAGCTCAAGAAGATGTGGAAGTCGCCCAACGGCACGATCCGCAACATCCTGGGCGGCGTCGTCTTCCGCGAACCGATCGTGATCCAGAACGTGCCGCGCCTGATCCCGGGCTGGACCGATCCGATCGTGGTTGGCCGCCACGCTTTTGGTGACCAGTACCGCGCCACCGACACCCTGATCCCGGGTCCGGGCACGCTGCGTCTGGTCTTCGACGGCGAAAACGGCGAATCGATCGACCTTGAAGTGTTCAAGTTCCCCAGCGCGGGCGTCGCCATGGCGATGTACAACCTGGACGATTCGATCCGCGACTTTGCCCGCGCCTCGCTCAACTATGGTCTCAACCTGGGCTGGCCGGTTTACCTTTCGACCAAGAACACGATCCTCAAGGCCTATGACGGCCGCTTCAAGGACCTGTTCCAGGAAGTCTACGAGAACGAAGGCTTCAAGGAAAAGTTCGCCGCTGCCGGGATCGTCTACGAACACCGCCTGATCGACGACATGGTCGCCTCGGCGCTCAAGTGGTCGGGCAAGTTCGTCTGGGCCTGCAAGAACTATGACGGCGACGTCCAGTCGGACCAGGTAGCCCAGGGCTTTGGTTCGCTCGGCCTGATGACCTCGGTGCTGATGACCCCCGATGGCAAGACCATCGAGGCCGAAGCCGCCCACGGCACCGTCACCCGTCACTATCGCCAGCACCAGCAGGGCAAGGCAACCAGCACCAACCCGATCGCCAGCATCTTCGCCTGGACCGGCGGCCTGCGTTATCGCGGCAAGTTCGACAACACCCCGGAAGTGGTGAAGTTTGCCGAAACGCTGGAACGCGTCTGCATCGAAACCGTCGAAAGCGGCAAGATGACCAAGGACCTTGCGATCCTGATCGGCCCGGAACAGCCCTGGCTGACCACCGAAGGTTTCTTCGAGGCGATCGTCGAGAACCTCGAAACGGAAATGAAGGCCTGGGCCTGATCCCAGCTGCCTGACCGGTAAAAGAGATCAAGCCCCCTGCCCGCAAGGTCAGGGGGCTTTCTTTTGCGCGGCTCCTGCCGCTAAGGTCCGTCCATGGCCGGACCAACCGAAATCACCTCTCCCGCAGTTGGCGATGCCCTGGTGATCCTGGGCGCAGCTGGGGCGATCATCCCGGTCTTCGCCCGCTTTCGCATTACCCCGATCATTGGCTTCATCCTGGTGGGCCTGCTGATCGGGCCGTTTGGGCTTGGCCGGCTGGTGCCCTTCGCGCCCTGGCTGGAGCACATCACCATTGCCGACCCCGCCACGCTTGCCCCGGCGGCCGAGATGGGGATCATCCTGCTGCTGTTCTCAATCGGGCTGGAGCTGTCATTTGCCCGGCTCTGGTCGATGCGCCGGCACGTGTTCGGGCTGGGCGCGCTGGAACTGCTGATCAGCGCGCTGCTGGTTGGCGCCGTGCTGATGGTGCTGGGAAATTCGCTGCCAACCGCGCTGGCGCTGGGCCTTGCGCTTGCCTTGTCCTCGACCGCGCTGGTGCTGCGCATCACCGATCCGCACACGCCCGTGGGCCGCGCCGCGCTGGCCATGCTGCTGTTCGAGGATATTGCCCTGATCCCGATCATCTTCCTGCTGGGGGCGATGGGGCGCGGCGGCGCGGCCCAGGGCGGGGCAGAAATGTTCGACACGCTGTGGCAGGGCGCGCTGGTGATCGTGGCCTTGCTGGCAATCGGCCGCTTTACCCTGCCGCACCTGTTCGCTCAGGCGGCCCGGACGAAAAGCCCCGAACTGTTTCTGGCCGCCAGCCTGCTAGTCGTTATCGGCGCGGCGCTGGCAACGGCGGCTGTCGGCCTCTCGCCCATCTTCGGCGCGCTGGTTGCCGGCCTGTTGATCGCCGAAACCGAATACCACACCGAGGTTGAGCGGATCACCGAACCATTCAAGGGCCTTGCGCTGGGGGTTTTCCTGATCACCGTGGGGATGAGCCTCGACCTGGCCATGGTGTTCGAGCAGTGGAGCCAGATCCTGATCGGGGTTGTGGCCGTATTGATGGCCAAGGCCCTGGTCACGGCCGTGCTGCTGCGATCGATGGGTGCCCGCTCTGGCACGGCGACCGAAACCGGAATCCTGATGGCCAGCCCGTCCGAGACTACCCTGATCGTGCTGGGCACGGCCAGCGCGGTGCAGCTGATCAATGCCGATGCCGCGCAGTTCTGGCAGACGGTAACCGCAATCGGGCTGACCATAACGCCGGGCCTGGCCTGGCTGGGCAAGCGCCTGGGCCGCCGGGTGGAAGGCCAGCGGCCGGTGGTTGACCTGCCCGAGGACGATGTCCCGCGCGCCATCGTGGTTGGCATGGGCCGCGTCGGACGGCTGGTGGCCGATATGCTGCGGGTTCACGACAAGCCCTTTGTCGGGATCGATGGCGATGCCGATACCGTTACCCGCGCGCAGGTTGATGGGTACCCGGTGGTGTTCGGTGATGCCGCGTGGGAGAGCACCCTGCACCGGCTGGGCGTGGAACGGGCCAGCGCCATCATCCTGACCATGGATGAGCCAGTCGCGGTGCAGCGGCTGGTCCGCAAGCTGCGCGTGGCCTATCCCGACCTGACCATCATCGCCCGTGCCCGCGATGTCAGCCATGCCGCCCTGCTTTACCGCGCCGGGGCGAGCCATGCCGTGCCCGAGACGCTCGAAAGCTCGCTGCAGCTATCAGAAGCCGTGCTGGTTGATCTGGGCGTGCCGATGGGGCCGGTGATCGCCTCGATCCACGAAAAGCGCGACGAGTTCCGCGCCCAGATCATGGAAGAGGGCGAACTGGACGAGAAGCCGCGCCTGAAGAGCGCCGGCCTGCGCGAACGCCCGTCAGCCTGAACGCTGCGTCCGTAGCTGTCCCTAGCCCGCGATTGGCGCAGGCTTAGGTAGCGCTGTCTATGCTGGCGGGGTTCCTGACAGGAGTTTGCCCGCTTGACCCGCCGTAATGCCCCCACCGGCGCCGCATTGGCGCTTTTGATTGCCGCTCCGGCGCTGGCCGGATCAGGCCATGCTCCCGCGTCTCACGCCGTCTCCGCACGTGTCCCTGCTTCCGCTCCACATAGCGGCGGCGCGCAGCATTGGGGCTATGCTGGCGAGACCGGGCCCGAACAGTGGGGTGAGCTGGCTGACGAATTCAAGACCTGCAAGGTCGGCCGCATGCAAAGCCCGATCGACCTGGGCGGTGCGGATATCGAAGGCCGGATCGAAGTGCGCGCCACCTATCGCCCGGGCCAGCTCAGCATCCTCAACAACGGCCATACCGTTCAGGTAAACTTCCCCGAAGGCTCAATCCTTTCCAGCGGAATTTCGCACTACAAGCTGGTTCAGGTACATTTCCATACGCCCTCCGAAGAGACGGTCTATGGCGTACCCTATCCCATGGTCGCGCACTTTGTGCACGCCGACCATTCAGGCAATCTGGCGGTGCTGGGCGTGCTGTTCGAAGAAGGCGCGCATAACCCGGAGCTCGACAAAGTGGTCAAGGCCGCCCCGCGCCAGCAGGCCGCCGCTCATGTGGTTGGCGGGGTTACGCTTGATCCGGCCAAGCTGCTGCCACCAAGTCTGGCCGTCTGGCGCTATGATGGTTCGCTGACGACCCCGCCGTGCAGCGAAGGCGTGCGATGGCATGTCGCGATCCAGCCAGTTCAGGCCAGCGCCGCCCAGATCGCCGCAATCCATGCCATCGTAGGCGACAATGCCCGCCCCACCCAGCCGCGCCACGGGCGCCTGCTGGTGGCGGGAACGAACTAGCCCGCCAGCACGGCCTTGGCCGCAGCAATCGCAGCGGCAGCCTTGTCCCCGTCCGGGCCACCGCCCTGGGCCATGTCCGGACGGCCACCGCCGCCCTTGCCGCCCAGTGCTTCGACACCCGCACGAACCAGGTCGACCGCGCTGACCTTGCCGGCCAGGTCTTCGGTCACGGCGGCCGCGATGCTGGCCTTGCCTTCGTTCACGGCAACGATCACCGCCACGCCTGAACCGAGCCGCGCCTTGGCCTGATCCAACAGGCCGCGCAGCTCCTTGGGATCGAGCCCATCGAGCACCTGGCCGGAGAACTTGACCCCGCCCACTTCCTCATCAGCGCTTTCCGCTTTGGCTCCGCCGCCGCCCAGCGCCAGCGCCTTCTTGGCTTCGGCCAGTTCGCGTTCAAGCTTGCGGCGTTCATCGAGCAGCGCGGTAACGCGGGCCTCAACGTCTTCCGGCGTGGTGCGCAGAACCGATGCGGCATTCTTCAGCGCGTCCTCACGGCTGGCGAGATAGCGGAACGCCCCCTCGCCCGTCATGGCTTCGATCCGGCGCACGCCCGAGCTGACCGCGCTTTCGCTGACGATCCGGAACAGGCCGATATCGCCGGTGGCGCGCACGTGGGTGCCGCCGCACAATTCGACCGAATAGGTCTTGTCGGTGGTGCGGCCCATCGAGAGGACGCGCACTTCCTCGCCATATTTCTCACCGAACAGCGCCATGGCCCCGGCGGCAATGGCATCATCCGGGCTCATCAGGCGGGTAACCACAGCCTCGTTGGCGCGGATTTCAGCGTTCACTTCGGCCTCGATCGCGGCAATGTCCTCAGCCGTCAGCGCGGTGGGATGCGAGAAGTCGAAACGCAGGCGGTCGGCAGCAACCAGCGAACCCTTCTGGGTGACATGGGCCCCAAGTCGGTTGCGCAGCGCGGCATGGGCCAAGTGCGTGGCCGAGTGGTTGGCGCGGATCGCATCGCGGCGCGCGACGTCGATATCGAGCTTGACCACGTCACCCACCTTGACCGTGCCGGCCTGGACCGTGCCGTTATGGGCATGGAGGCGGCCAAGCGGCTTCGCGGTATCGCTGATTGCGATGGCCAGGCCATCGGCCCCGGCAATCGTGCCGCTGTCGCCCGTCTGGCCGCCGCTTTCGCCGTAGAACGGGGTCTGGTTGACGATCACGGTCACGGCATCGCCAGCCTTGGCGCTGTCCACTTCCTTGCCGTCCTTGACCAGGGCGACGACCTGCGCCTCACCCGTGGTGGCAGTGTAGCCGGTGAACTCGGTCGCGCCGACGCGTTCGGCGATATCGAACCAGACCTCGGCATCAGCCGCCTGACCAGAGCCCTTCCAGGCGGCGCGGGCCGCAGCCTTCTGCTGGGCCATGGCGGTATCGAAACCGGCCCGGTCCACCCCGATCCCGCGGGCGCGCAGCGCGTCCTCGGTCAGGTCATAGGGGAAGCCATAGGTGTCATAGAGCTTGAATGCGGTCTCGCCCGGCAGCTCGCCACCCTGGCCCAGGCTGGCGGTGGCTTCGTCAAGCAGCTTGAGCCCGTTGGCCAGGGTGCGGCGGAATTGCACTTCCTCGCGCTGCAGGGTTTCCTCGATCAGCGGCTGGGCGCGGCCGAGCTCAGGATAGGCAGCGCCCATTTCCTGCACCAGCGAAGCGACCAGGCGGTGCATCAGGGGCTCCTTCGCGCCCAGCAGGTGGGCATGGCGCATGGCGCGGCGCATGATCCGGCGCAGCACATAGCCGCGGCCTTCGTTGCTGGGCAGGACGCCATCAGCCAGCAGGAAGCTGGTTGAGCGCAGGTGATCCGCGATCACACGGTGGCTGGCCTGCTGCTCGCCCTCAGCCTTCACGCCGGTCAGGCCTTCAGAGGCAGCGATCAGCGCCTTGAAGGTGTCGGTATCGTAGTTGTCGGTCACGCCCTGCATAACCGCAGCGATCCGTTCCAGCCCCATGCCGGTGTCGATGCTGGGCTTGGGCAGTTCGCTGACGATCTCATCCGCAGCCTGCTCATATTGCATGAACACCAGGTTCCAGACTTCGACGAAGCGGTCGCCGTCTTCGTCCGGGCTGCCCGGAGGGCCGCCGAAGATGTGGTCACCGTGATCGTAGAAGATTTCGCTGCACGGCCCGCACGGACCGTCCGAACCCATGGCCCAGAAATTGTCCTTGGTGGGGATGCGGATGATCCGCTCTTCCGGCAGGCCGGCGATCTTCTTCCACAGCGCGAACGCCTCGTCATCGGTGTGATAGACGGTGGCGGTCAGCCGGTTGGGGTTGATGCCCCATTCCTTGGTCAGCAGGGTCCAGGCGTGGATGATCGCCTGTTCCTTGAAATAGTCCCCGAAGCTGAAGTTCCCCAGCATTTCGAAGAAGGTGTGGTGGCGCGCGGTATAGCCGACATTATCGAGGTCGTTGTGCTTGCCCCCGGCGCGCACGCACTTCTGGCTGGAGGTGGCGCGCGGGGTCGCGCGGGTTTCCAGCCCGGTGAAGACGTTCTTGAACGGCACCATCCCGGCGTTGGTGAACATCAGGGTAGGATCGTTGTACGGAACCAGCGGAGCCGACTGCACCACCTCGTGCCCATTCGAGCCGAAGTATTCGAGGAAGGAGCGGCGGATGTCGTTCGTCGAGGTCATAGCGCCTCGCCCCTAGGACAGGCGCAGTTTTGCGGCAAGCGGGAAGGCACGATCACGGCAATCGATGGCGCTAATTCTTGCGTGCGCTGACGATCCAGGCTGCCGCGGCCATGGCGACCAGGTTGCCGCTGCGATGCCGCTCCAGCCATTCGCGGATTCGCGATTCGGCATCAGCCAGGGCCGCGCCTTCAAGACTGCGCAGATGCGGGGCAGCCGGACCGATCCGACGGAACAGGCTCAGGGCATCTTCCACCGGGTCTTCCCCGGTGCCGCAGACATAGGCAAAATCGACCGCTTCGAAGGCAATGCCCTGCCATCCGGCACTGCTCAGGATGCTTTCGACATGGGTGGTTTCGGCAAAGGCAAAAGGCCCGGGCGCGCGGGGATTGACCGAGGGCGGCAAGCCAAGCAATTCAGCTAGGCCGGCGGCCCAGGCATTCTCCCCGGCCGTGCGGAAGCAGCTGAACACCAAGCGCCCGCCTTCGGCCGCTGCAGCGCGAATATTCGCAAACGCGGCAACCGGATCGGCAAAGAACATGACCCCGTGGCGCGAGACGACCAGGTCCGCGGCAAATCCGGGATCGCGCCAGGCTGCGGCATCGGCCTCGATAAAGCTGGCATTGGCCAGATCCGCGGCCCGCCCCTTGGCCACTTCAACCAGATCTTGGGAGATATCGACACCCAACACTGCCGCGCCGGGATTTTGCCGGGCCAGAGCCAGTGACAGCTCCCCCGCCCCGCAACCGATATCAAGCACCGCCTTGCCAACCAGCGGCACAGTGCGATCCAAAAGGACCTGCGTCAGCCCCGCGAACGAGCGGTCAGTCAGCGCATAGTTCTGCGCCCAGCTGCGCCCGACCTGCGCGCGCCAATCCATCTCGGTGGTCATGATGAAAGGCTATGCCGGAGCGAACCTTTGCACAACAGCTATCGCAGGTTGCGCGATGCCGTGGCCGCAATCTCGCGCACCAGCTTGGCAGCAAGGATGGCCGTGCGATCATTCGCATCAAAGCGCGGGTTTAGCTCAACCACATCGGCCCCGACGATCTGCCCGGTTTGCGCGTGCAGCACGGACAGGACCTCGCGGACGCGCAGGCCGCCAGGCTCTGGGTGCGAGACACCAGGTGCTTCGGAGGGATCGAGCCCATCGAGATCGAGCGAGATGTACAGGGGGCCATCCAGCACCGGGACCATGCCCGGGGTGAAATCGGCGATGGGCACGATCTCCACCCCGAACCGGGCCGCCTGTTCGCGGCAATGGCGGTTAAGCGTGCGAATCCCGACCTGGACCAGCCGGCGGCACAACCCAGCTTCAAGAATGCGGGCAAAGGGCGAGGCATGGCTGCGCGGGTTGCCTTCAAAGTCATCGTACAGGTCCGGGTGCGCATCGAAATGGAGGATGTTCACCGGCCCGTGTTTCGCGGCGATCGCCTGGACAATCGGGAACGACACGGCATGATCACCGCCCAGCAAGATCGGCATTGCACCGGCTGAGAGACTTTCAGTCACGCCATTGCGAATGATCGCGTCATCATCAGGCGTTTCGGTGAGCGGCAAGTCGCCGCGGTCCTCCAGCAGGAAGTCATGGCCGATTTCCTGCCCATCCTCTGCCGCCAGGTTGCCGCGATCGCTCCACAGCGCTGCGCGGATCGCCGCCGGCGCTGCCGCCGGGCCGCGGGCGAAGGAGGAATTGCAGTCCGTTGGCAAGCCGATGAGATGGAAGGTCGGTGTGATCATGGTGCCTGTGCTCGTGAATCCTGGGGCGGTTTAACCCCGTGGCGGCACGCATGACGTCATGGCGCGCGCAAATGCAACCGTCGCGATGCCCCCAAACGAAAAGACCGGCGCGGAGCCTGGTAAGGCATACCGCGCCGGTCCTGTTTCGTGGAGGGCATCCTGGGTTTTGGGGGACGAGGATGCCCTCCCCTGGGGAGATTACACGTCGTCGTCCCCGTCGGGACCCGTCATCATCTCCCCGGCAAGACCTTCGGTTTGGCCGCGGATCGCAGCCTCCAGCCGGTCGCAGAGCTCGGGATTGTCCTTGAGGTATTGCTTGGCATTCTCGCGCCCCTGGCCGATCCGGATCGAATCGTAGGAGAACCAGGCGCCCGACTTTTCGACGATGCCGGCCTTCACGCCAAGGTCGAGAATTTCGCCAATCTTCGAAATGCCTTCGCCATACATGATGTCGAATTCGACCTGCTTGAACGGCGGAGCAACCTTGTTCTTGACCACCTTTACGCGGGTCGAGTTGCCGACGATATCGTCGCGATCCTTGATCTGGCCGGTGCGGCGAATGTCGAGCCGGACCGAGGCATAGAACTTCAGCGCGTTACCGCCGGTGGTGGTTTCCGGATTGCCGTACATCACGCCGATCTTCATGCGCAGCTGGTTGATGAAGATCACCATGCAGCGCGAGCGGCTGATCGAACCGGTCAGCTTGCGCAAGGACTGGCTCATCAGGCGAGCCTGGAGGCCGACGTGGCTATCGCCCATCTCGCCTTCGATTTCCGCCCGCGGTACCAGCGCAGCGACCGAGTCCACCACCAGTACGTCGATCGCGTTGGAGCGGACCAGCGTGTCGGTGATTTCGAGCGCCTGCTCACCCGTATCGGGCTGCGAGACGATCAGTTCGTCGATGTTGACGCCCAGCTTCTTGGCATAGACCGGATCGAGCGCATGCTCGGCGTCGATGAAAGCAGCCGTGCCGCCGCTCTTCTGCGCTTCGGCGATGACGTGCAGCGCCAGCGTGGTCTTGCCCGAGCTTTCCGGACCATAAACTTCAATCACGCGGCCGCGCGGCAGACCGCCGATGCCAAGCGCGATATCGAGGCCGAGCGAACCGGTGGAGATCGCTTCAACCTCCATCGTTTCCTTCGAGCCGAGCTTCATCGCGCTGCCCTTGCCAAACGCGCGATCAATCTGGGCCAGCGCCGCTTCCAGCGCCTTTTGACGGTCCATGGTGTCCTTGCCTTCCTGTATCAGCTTGAGTTGTGCACCCATTGTTCGTCCCCTTGCCTAACCAGCCGACCGAGGAGGTCAACTGCGACTCGATGTACCCGATCTGTTCCATGAGAACAAGAGGGGAACTGGAACAAATTTAGAACGCTCTAAATATATAGAAATTTTACGCTTTTTGGTAAATTGTTTTCCTAAAGCTGCGCTGCGGCCAGCACCGCCCCAACCTTGTCCGTCACTTGCTGCACGGTAAAGGGCTTGGGCAGGAAATGAACATCGGCGATGTTGATTTCCTTGCGCAGCTGCTCCTCGGCATAGCCAGACATGAACAGCACGGGCAGCGCCGGGTGGCGGGCGCGAATCTCGCGAATCATGGCCGGCCCGTCCATCCCGGGCATGACCACATCGGACAGGACCAGATCGAATTCGGCACCCTGCTCGACATAGGCGAGGCCTTCGTCGCCATCGGCTGCCGCGGTGACTGTGTAGCCCGCGCGGGTCAGTGCGCGTTCGGCCACTGCACGAACCATGTCCTCATCTTCAACCAGCAGCACTCGTCCGCCACCGGCCCATTGCGCGGTTGGCTCGGCACGAACGGTTTTGATAGCAAGCTCATCGGACGAGGCATGGTGTACCGGAAGGTAGACCGTGAACCTGGTGCCCTTGCCCACTTCGCTGTCGGCAAAGATAAAGCCGCCCGATTGCTTGACGATACCATAAACGGTGGAGAGGCCGAGACCCGTTCCTTTGCCCTGCTCCTTGGTCGTGAAGAACGGTTCAAAGATCTTGCCAAGGTAATCGGGCGAAATCCCGGTCCCGGTGTCTTCCACTACCAGCGCGGTATAATCGACCTGCGGCATGATCGCGTTCCGCATGGCTCGGACATCAGCCGCGCTAACGCCGCGAGTGGCAAGACTGATCCGCCCCCCGCCAATCTCACCCTTCGAGAGAATCGCGTCGCGGGCATTGACCACAAGATTGACGATTACCTGCTCAAGCTGGCTAGGATCGGCCCGCACGGCACCCAGATCGCGATCATGGGTGACTGTTAGCTTCACCTTCTCGCCAATCAGCCGTTTCAGCAGGGTCGAAACGTCCTGCACCACATCGGGAAGCTGCAGCACTTCCGGGCGCAAGGTCTGTTGACGGCTAAACGCGAGGAGTTGGCGAGTCAGGCTGGCTGCTCGGTTGGAGTTGGCGCGGATCTGCTGGATATCGTCATAATCGCTGTCGCCGGGGGTATGGCGCAGCAACATCAGGTCACAAGTACCAAGGATCGCAGTCAGCACGTTGTTGAAATCGTGCGCCACGCCGCCAGCAAGCTGCCCTACGGCCTGCATCTTCGTGGCCTGAGCGACCTGCCGCTTAAGCCGGGCCTCTTCCGTGCTGTCGGAAATGCTGAGCAGGACCGCGGCCTCGCCCAGGCCACGCACACCGGCGAAACTAAGCGTCACCGGATCTTCCGGTTGCGTGCGAAGTCGTATTGCCAGGTCACCCGCAGCCGAGGGTCCCTGCGCAAAACGCCGGATCGCATCGGAAATGGCGCCCTTGTCTTCCTGAACCACCAGGTCTGTTGGATAGGTCGGTGGTGCGTCGCCTTCGCGCCCCGCGGCGCGCATGAAGGCCGGGTTAGCGAAGAGCAGGCGCCCATCGCGGTCAGCCATAGCCAGCCCAAGCGGCAGATTACCAAGCAAAGCCTCAAGATGTGGCACAGCCGCCGAGCCTTCAACTGCACTGCCAGCGATGCCCACCCCGGCTTCGATCAGCAGCATCAAGGATGGGGTCGTGGCATAGTCGACCGGACCTGGCGCATCGGGATCGCGCACGGGCAGGTAATACATCGTCAAAGGATTTCCGCGCCGCCCTTCGCGCGCCCAACTGACCTGATCGCGATCGTCCTGGCGTAGAAACGACGTAAAATCCTGCCCGGTCAAAAGAGCTGCCGGATCGCCCGTCGCGCGGGCGGCAAAGCCCGGGCTGGCGGCACGGATCTTGCCATCAGGATCAACGATCGCGGCGGCCATGCCCGCCGTGGCCAGCGCCCGACCCAGCTTGCCATCAAGGTGCGGGACCAGTTCGGCGACCGGATCAGCGCTGGACAGCGCGCTGATGGTCCAGACCAGGTAATCGTCGCCCCGGCCGGCACGTTGGGCGGAGGCAGTCCAGCGCCCGGCTTCATTCTCGATCACGTCGGCCTTGCCCAAGCCATCGCGCCAGCCAGAACGGCCAGCCTTGGCCAGCCGTTCAAGCGAGGGATTGTCCATCGGCAGCCGCGGCGGCGCATGGTTGGTCGTGAACCAGTCTTCAAAGGTGCGGTTGGCGCAGACCAGGCGCCCGGCCCGGTCGGTTATCGCGATGGCGCAGTCTGGCCGGTCAATCGCGGCAATCGTGACCGACCAGTCCGGCAAGGCATATTCAGCCTCTTGCAAAACGGGCTTGGGACGAGCGAGCAACCAGGCAAGCGCACCCAGGGATGCCAGACCGCCAGCAAAGGCCGCCACAACCAGCGTTTCGCGCGTGGCGAGCCAGACCAGCCCCAGGCTGACCAAAAAGGCCGCGCCCAGTACCAGCCGCTCCCCCCCACTCGTCGTAATGCGGGAGCCGGGCGCGCTCACGACTGGACTGGTTCCTGCCGCTCGCGCCGGGCAATCAGCCGCTCTTGCGCCGCGCGGCGCTTACGCCGCACCCAGCTGTTCCAGGTGAAGGCCGAAACAAGATAGCCGATGGCAGCCGTCACCGTCGAAATGATGAACAGGCCCAGCAGCGCGGCCGGAGCCGCGTCAGAAAGCAGCCAGCGGGTCCATTCGCCAAGGCCTGCCCCGCGCTCATAAAGGCCGTAAAAGGTCTGGGGATCGGCGTGGAAGCCCAGCTGGTTGCCCAGCCAGATCGACCCGGCCAGGATCAGTGGCGTGGTCGCCGGGTTGGACAGGAAGGTCATCAGCGCCGCCAACGGGATATTGCCCCGACTGGGCACGCACATCAGCGCCGCACCGATGATCTGGATCCCGGGAATCAGCGCAAAAATTCCGACCAGCAGGCCAACAGCGACGCCGCGCGGCACCGACCGGCGGGTAAAACGCCACAGTTCGGGCCGACGCGCAAAGGGGCCAATCCAGCGGCTATGCTCAAGCTCCTCGCGCCGGGGCATATTGGCGCGGGCCCAGCGGGTAATGCGGGATGACAGGTCGGTCATTTGTGTTCCCGCATAATGCGCGCCTGGTCGCGCTTCCAGTCACGTTCCTTGATCGTGGCACGTTTGTCAGCCGCATTCTTGCCCTTGGCCAGGGCCAGTTCCACCTTGGCCCGGCCGCGGCCGTTGAAATAGATCGACAGCGGCACCAGCGTCATGCCCTTGCGCTCAACCGCTCCGGTAAAGCGGGCGATTTCCCGCTCGTGCAGCAGCAGCTTGCGCGGACGCTTGGGCACATGGTTGTGCCGGTTGCCGTGGCTGAATTCGGGCACATTGGAATTGATCAGCCAGACCTCGCCATTTTTGACCTCGGCATAGGCTTCCGCGATCGAACCCTCCCCGAACCGCAGGCTTTTCACTTCGGTTCCCGTCAGGGCGATCCCCGCCTCAACCGTATCATCGATATGATAATCGAACCGCGCCCGCCGGTTTTCGGCGACCACCTTTTTCTTGTCGAATGCTGCGTGGGTTGGACGGGCCATTATCCCGGCCATGTAGGCCCGCTTGGCACAAAAAGAAACCGGGGGTCCTTACTAAATTCACGCCCGGCTGGTGCAGCGGTTGCTAGATGACCCCGGCGTGCTTCAGCGCGGCATCGACTGCCCGGCGCGCATCGTCGCTGCACGGGACCAGCGGCAGGCGCACTTCATCATTGAGCCAGTCGCAAACCCGGCTCAGGGCGTACTTGACCGGGCCGGGCGAGGCATCGGTAAACAGGGCCTGATGCAGCGGGAACAGCCGTTCGTTCAGCTGGTGCGCCTTGGCCACATCACCCGCCCGGCTGGCGGCCTGGAATTCGGCGCAGAGCCGCGGGGCAACGTTGGCGGTGACCGAGATGCAGCCGGCCCCGCCGCCGGCATTGTATTGCAGCGCCATGTCATCGTTGCCGCACAGCTGAACAAAGCCTTCGCCCAGCGCCAGCCGGTGGGCGGTCAGCCGGGTCATGTCCCCGCTCGCGTCCTTGATGCCGATGATCCGTTCCGGAAACCGGCGGGCCAGTTCGGCCACGGTTTCGGGCTTGATGTCGGTCACGGTCCGGCCTGGCACGTTGTAAAGCACGATCGGCAGATCGACCTTTTCGGCCAGGTAGCTGAAATGGGCCAGCAGACCTGCCTGGCTGGGGCGGTTATAGTATGGCGCGACCATCAGTGCAGCATCGGCACCCAGCGCCTTGGCTTCCTGCATGTGCCACAGCGCCGTCTGGGTATCGTTGCTGCCGCAGCCGGCTATCACTGGCACCCGGCCGGCCGCCGCCTCAACCGTCACGGCAAAGAGCCGGTGCTGCTCATCGTTGCTGAGCGTGGGTGCCTCACCGGTTGTCCCGCAGGGTACGAGAGCGGCGGAACCTTCGGTAATTTGCCAGTCCACCAGCCGGCGGAATGCCCCTTCATCCACCGAACCTGTGGTGAACGGGGTAATCAGAGCCGGAATTGAGCCGGAGAACATGGACTTCACCCTTCTTCTTGGCCCATAGGACCCACGGTTGCCAAAGCCCCGGCAACCGCCTTGTTCAGCCCCTGATAAGGAGCCTTTGCCAAGAATGTCCAGCATGGTCCGCACGACATTTGCTTTGCTGCTGGCAAGCGTGGCAATGACTCCGTCGATCGCATCAGCACAGGATGCTGCCGACTGGGACCGTTCCCGCGCGACCCATGCGGCACAACCAGCCAGCCCGATGGCCCAGGCCGTGGCGCGCTGGAAACTGCTGACCGGTTCAGACCGGTTCCTGTTCGATGACTATGCCAGCTTCCTGCTGAGCTATCCGGGCTTTCCAGAAGAAACCAAGCTGCGCAGCTATGCTGAACGCGCGCTGGAGCGGGAGAGCGCCCCCGCCGCGCGCATCGCCGCGTTCTTTGATCGCTATCCGGCCATTACCAATTCAGCCCGCGCCCGCCAGGCGCTGGCGCTGTTCGAACTTGGCCGTCCCGAAGCGGTCGAACTGGGCCGGGCTGTCTGGCGCGCTGGCCCGATGAACGACCTAAGCGAGGCCGCGCTATCGGCACGCCTTGCCAAGGTTCTTACCCCTGCGGATCACGATGCCCGGATGGACGCGCTGTTGTGGAACAACAGTTCAACGCAGGCTACGCGGCAGCTGTTGCTGGTTTCGGCCCAATCACGGCCGAGCTTTCTGGCCCGGCTCGGATTGGTCAACGGCCAGGATCCGGCAGCCCAGGGGATCGATCCGGGACCAAGCGTACTGCGCGATGCGGGATACCTCTATAACCGCGTCCGCATGCTGCGGACTGCGGGTAAGACCAGTCTTGCCGCAGCCGTACTCGCCACACGCCCCCCGTTGGCGGCACCACCGCGCGATGCCCGTCGGTGGATTGGTGAACTTCTCTCGGTTGCGCGCAATAGTGATGCTGCCAACGCCGTGCGGATTGCTGCCGCGATTGATGAAACTTTCCCGGCCGGCACTGACGTAAGCTTGCAGTCGTTCCAGATCCGCGACGATTACACCTCGCTGATGTGGCTGGGCGGCACCCGGGCGCTCAATGAATTGCGCGATCCGTCTCGCGCCGCACCGCTATTCTATCGCTATGGAGCTGCAGCGCGCAGTCCTCAGACCCGGTCGAAGGGCTATTACTGGGCGGGCCGGGCAATGGCCCAGGCCGGCAAGATGGCCGAGGCCAATCGCTATTTCGAAATGGCCGCGATCTATCCTGAGCAGTACTATGGCCAGCTCTCGCTAGAACGGCTTGGCCGCCCACTTCCTGCATTCAACCAGCAACCGCGCGCCGTTCCTACCGCCGCAGAGCGCACCGCGTTCAATTCCCGGCCGCTGACCATGGCAGTGCGCGAAGTTGCCCGCGCCAGCGATTGGCCAACCGGCGTGCGGTTCTTCCGCGAGATCAGCGAGCAGGCAATCACTGAAACCGATCACGTTCTGGTGGCAGACCTTGCCCGCGAGCTGGGACGACGCGATCTAGCCGTCATCCTGGCCCAGGCTGCCCACACCGACGGGTTCGGCGAGTTTCACAAGACCGGTTATCCCCTAATCCCGGTCGTTGCCGGATCGAACTGGACCATGGTCCACGCCATTACCCGGCAGGAAAGCCAGTTTGCGATGAACGCGATGAGCCATGTTGGCGCACGCGGGCTTATGCAGCTGATGCCGGGAACCGCGCGAGAGCAGGCAGCCAAGGTTGGCCTGGAATACAATCCTGATGCCCTGATCAAGGACGCCGCCTATAACATCACCCTTGGTGACGCCTATTTCCGGCGGATGCTGGAATATTACAATGGCAGCTATCCGCTGGCCGTGGCCGCCTACAATGCCGGACCGGGTAATGTGAACAAGATGCTGCGCGCCAATGGCGACCCCCGCAACGGCACGATTGACTGGGTCGAATGGGTCGAACGTATCCCGTTCAGCGAAACCCGCAGCTATGTGCAGCACGTGCTGGAAAACGCCGTGGTCTATGAAGCGATGAACCCGGACAAGGCGCGGATGGGCGGACCCAACCCGCTCAGCCGGTTCCTTGGCAAGCGCACCCCGGGTTGATCCCGTGAAGCCGGATGGACCACCCATTACCCCGGCAGGGATGGCCGCGCTTCGCGCACGCTATGATCATCTGCTGGGCACCGAACGTCCGCAGATTGTCGAGATTGTCAGCTGGGCTGCCGGCAATGGCGACCGCAGCGAGAATGGCGACTACCTTTATGGCCGCAAGCGGATGCGCGAAATTGACCGCGAACTGGCCCACCTCGCCCGGCGCATGAAATTCTGCCGGGTGGTCGATCCGGCGCGGCAGGAAGACCGCAGCCGTGTCTGGTTCGGCGCGAAAGTCACCATCGCTGACGAAGACGATAACCAGCGCACTGTCACCTTGGTGGGCGATGACGAGCAGGATGCCGGCAAAAGCCTGATCGGCTGGTCGGCCCCCATGGCCCGCGCCCTGCGCGGGGCGGCAGTGGGCGATCTGCGCCGGGTGCACCTGCCCGGGGGCGAGAAGGAATGGGAAGTCTTGGCGATAGCCTATCCGGCAGCCTCGGCGCCTTGAAAATCGCCTGCCCAGTCCCCATCTACCAAGGATCGCGAGCAGACCGCAGGTAAGCGCTCGCGGCTGAGAGACCTCCAGCGCTCCCGCTTACGAAGTGAGGAGCGATCATGGATCTCAACGCCCAGTATACCCGCCACCAACGCGCCGTGATGCGCGCAACCGCAACAAGCTGCGCCGCGCAGCGCCACAACCTGTTGGCGAAAGCCGCAAGGATTGCCGGCTCGATCGCCACCTACCAAAACCGCCTGGGTGCTCCGGCCGCTGCCGGCTGGAGTGCGGCACTATGAGCCGAGCCATGAACCTGTCGCTGACTGAAGCCGAAGTGCAGAGCATATGCGATGCAGCGAAGATCCGGATCAGCGCAATTGAACCGCTGCCGATTGCCGGGACCCATGTTGTCTGCCGGACCTCTGAAGGTGCCGAGGAACTCCGCAAAAAGCTGAGCAAGCACTTGATTGAGGGAAAGGTGAAGCGCTTCGCCTTCTATCGCGTATCCAGCAGCTGGTAGCCTGACCGCTTTTCCCCGCGCGCAGTTTCTGCGATGGGTAAGCCATGGCTGAAGTGATTAACCTGCGACTGGCCCGCAAGGCCCGCGCCCGCACCGAAGCGGCGGCGCTTGCCGCCGAAAACCGCGTACGCCATGGGCAAAGTACCAGCGAGCGCCGCCAGCGACAGGCTGAAGACCTGCGCGCTGCGCACAACCTTGCTGGTCACTTGCGGGACAAACCCTGATGCGCACGACCTATGACAGCGCAACTGTGCGGCTTTATCACCTTGACGGTGCGAGCGAAGGGGGGGCTGCCACCACCCTGATATATGCCTCGCTGGCCGAAGCATTGCAGCTTGCCGCGCAGCAACCGGCCGAAGTGCAAGACAGCCTTTTTATCGCCACGGACAATGACGTGGTGGGCTATCTCGATCTGATCGGGGAAAGCTGACCCTAATGCTTCGCCGTTGCCTGATATTCGCCGCGCTTTTCGCCAGCCCTGCCATGGCGCGAGAATCCCTGGGCCTATTCGGAACCTGGGGCGCCTTCAGTGATCCGAAGGCGTCCGGCGGTCCGCGATGCTATGCGATTGCCATGGCCGCCCCCTCGACGCTCAAGCGGGATTACCAGCCTTATGCCACGGTCGGCACATGGCCGCGCCAGCAGCTACGCGGACAAGTTCACTTCCGGCTTTCCCGCCCAGTGATGGCAGGCGCGCCGATTACTCTGTTTCTGGGCGGGCAGCGCTACAAGCTGGTGGGCGGCGGTGGCGATGCGTGGGCGGCCGACCGGCGATTGGACGCAGCTATTGTTGCCGCCATGCGGTCTGCAGGTGAAATGACCGTGAGCGCCCGCGGCGCCGACGGCCGCGGTTTCAGCAACACCTGGTCGCTGGACGGAGCAGCCACGGCTATGGACGCAGCTGCAGTCGGCTGCGCCCGTTTGCGCTAGCGGGTTACGCGGGATCGGATTGCACCTCCGCAAGCCAGCTATCGGCTTTGCGCTTTCGGGCCGCCTTCCCTATATCGCGCGCCATGCAGATTCCCGGCCTTATCGATCCCGTCCCCGTCGCGCGCGACATAACCCCGCGTGAGGATGGCCGCGTCGACCTGATCGGCCTGCCGAAAAAGCGGATCGCCGAACTGTTCGAAACCGCCGGGCTCGATGCCAAGGCGGCCAAACTGCGCGCCAAGCAGGTGTTCCACTGGCTCTACCATCGCGGGGTAACCGATTTCGAGGCGATGACCGATATCGCCAAGACCATGCGCCCCTGGCTGGCGGAACGCTTTGTTATCGGCCGCCCGGAAATCGTGCTGAGCCAGCATTCCAGCGACGGCACCCGCAAGTGGCTGCTCAAGACGGCTGATGACCATGAATTCGAAATGGTCTTCATCCCCGATGCCGATCGCGGAACGCTGTGCGTTTCCAGCCAGGTCGGCTGCACGCTGAATTGCCGGTTCTGTCATACCGGGACGATGCGGCTGGTCCGCAACCTGACCCCGGGCGAGATTGTCGGCCAGGTCATGCTCGCCCGCGATGCGCTGGGCGAATGGCCCAAGGCGGGCCAGGCCGACCTTTCCGCCCTGGGCGATGACCTGGTCGATGAAGACGGCGGCTATTCCTCAGACGGTCGCCTGCTGACCAACATCGTGATGATGGGCATGGGCGAGCCGCTTTATAACTTCGATAACGTCCGCGATGCGCTGAAGCTGGTGATGGATGGTGATGGGCTCGCCCTGTCGAAGCGCCGGATCACCCTTTCGACCAGCGGCGTCGTGCCGATGATGGCGAAATGCGGTGAGGAGATCGGCGTCAATCTTGCCGTTTCGCTCCACGCGGTGACCAAGGACATCCGCGACGAGATCGTGCCGATCAACCGCAAGTACGGACTGGAAGAGCTGTTGCAGGCCTGCGCAGACTATCCCGGTGCCAGCAACGCCCGCCGCATCACGTTTGAATATGTGATGCTGAAGGACAAGAACGACACCGACGAGCACGCGCGCGAGCTGGTCCGGCTGATCAAGCAGTACAAGCTGCCGGCCAAGGTCAACCTGATCCCGTTCAACCCCTGGCCGGGCGCGATTTATGAATGCTCGACGCCCGAACGTATTCGGCGTTTTTCGGAAATCGTGTTTGAGGCCGGCATCAGCGCCCCGGTGCGGACGCCGCGCGGGCGCGACATTGACGCGGCTTGCGGCCAGCTCAAGACCACAGCCCAGAAGCTCAGCCGCGCCGAGCTGGACCGGCTGGCCGAAGAAAAGCAGGCCGCGCTGGGCTAAATTTCCCGGCTGGCCGCACGTTTAACACGGCTCACCAACCTCCGAAATCTGCGGTTCAGGTTCCTGGGCAGAGGCTCTCTCCATCAGTTTCGCAAGAACAGGAGATCGCCGATGTTTCGCAGGATACTGATCGCCGCCACGCTGGCGAGCGCCGCCCTGCCCTCTGCCCAGGCATTTGCCGATCCGCCGCGCTGGGCCCCAGCCCATGGCTATCGCGCCAAGCATGGCCACATCGCCTATCGCCAGACCGACAACGGCATCCGTTACTGGCAGGGTGAAGACGGACGCTATTACTGCCGCCGCGGCGACGGCACGGTCGGCCTGCTGGCCGGTGCTGCGGTTGGTGCCCTGCTTGGCAGGGCGATCGATACCCGCGGTGAACGCACCACCGGCATGATCCTTGGCGCGGCTGCCGGCGCCTTTATCGGCAATGAGCTTGCCCGCGGCCCTACCCGGTGCCGCTAAGCTGAACTAACCCTTTGCCAGAGCGGCCGGGTGTGCATAGGGGAACCGCTATGCCCCCGGCCGTTCTCATAACTGGCGCTGGCAAGCGCATCGGTGCCGTGCTGGCGCGAAGCTTTGCCGCTGCGGGCTGGCACGTGGTGATCCACGCCCACCACTCACCCGAAGCCGCCCATGCCCTTGCTGCAGAACTTCCCTCTGCCGAGGTGGTGCAATGCGATTTGCTGGACGGCGATGCTGCCTTGGCCATGGTTGCCGATGTCGCGGCGCGACTGGAAGACTGGCGGGTGCTGGTCAACTGCGCGGCCGTGTTCCGCTATGACGATGCCGCCGCAATCGATCATGCCGTTTTTGCTGAGGCGATAGCGGTCAACGCCGAAACCCCAACGCGCATGGCACAGGCCTTCCTGGCTCAGTCGCAGGCGAAAGGCGGCAAGCGGGTGATCCAGTTCCTTGACCAGAAACTGCTCAACCCCAATCCCGATTTCTTCAGTTATACGATGGCCAAGCAAGCTTTTGCCGCCAGCGTGACCATGCTGGCCATGGCTCAGGCCAATCCCGCCAACCGCGTCTATGGGCTGGCCCCCGGTGCGATGATGCCCAGCTTTGACCAGCGCGAGGACGAGCACGAAGCCAGCGGCCGGATGAACCTGCTTGAACGCCTGACCGATCCGCAGGAACTGGCCGATGCCGCGCTTTTCCTTGCCGATGGCTGGGCCACCAGCGGGCAGACACTCTATATCGATTCCGGACAGCACCTGCTCGCCCAGCCGCGGGACGTGCTGTTCATGGCCAGAGGACTTTGATGCTCGAAGCTTTCTTCGCTTCCACTGCCGTGGTGGCACTTGCCGAAATTGGCGACAAGACCATGCTGCTGGCGATCGTGCTGGCCGCGCGCCTACGTGCTCCGTGGTCGATTCTGGCGGGCATCCTGGTGGCAACCATGGCCAACCATGCGCTTGCAGCCCTGGTTGGCAGCCAGGTCGCCGGGCTGCTGGACGCCCCGTGGTTCCGCAGTGCCGTGGCGCTGGGCTTTATCGCCATGGCCGCCTGGACCCTGGTGCCCGACAAGCTGGATGATGATGAGGATAGCGTGCGCGCCCGCGGCGGCGCATTCCTGACCACGTTGGTCTCATTCTTCCTGGTCGAAATGGGCGACAAGACGCAGGTCGCAACGATTGCCCTGGGGGCGCAATACCATTCTGTTCTGGTTGTTGCCGCCGGGACCACACTGGGGATGATGCTGGCCAATGGCCCGGCGGTGTTCCTGGGTGAAAAGCTGGTCGCGAAGGTTTCGCTCAACCTCACCCGCACCATCGCCGCACTGCTGTTCCTGGTTCTGGGCTTGTGGCAGCTAGCCGAAGTTTTGGGTTGGCTGGGCGCATAAGTGGTTGCACTAGTTTGCAGGAGGGATAGTCTCCTGCAGCATGTGGCTACTCGACAAGATGCTCCGATCGCTGGTCCGGCAGGGTCAGCTGCGTGTCGTTGATCACGATGGCACCGAACATCGCTATGGCGACCTCTCGGCCGATCCCCTAACCATCCGCCTGACCGACAAAGGCGCGGCGCTGCACATCGCCCGCGATCCGCGGCTTGGCACCGGTGAAGCCTATACCGACGGACGGCTGGTGATTGAGCCGCCACATGACATTCGCGACATGGTGCTCCTGGTCATGGGCAATGCGGCCCGTTCCAGTGGGGCGCTGAACCCTCCCAGCCCGGCAAAGAAACTGCTCGATCGGCTTGGCTCGCGGCTCGACCAGATCAATTACCGCAGCCGCGCCAGCAAAAACGTGGTCCACCACTATGGCCTGACGCGCGAGTTCTATGAGCTGTTCCTCGATGAGGACCGGATGTACTCGATGGCCTATTTCACCGACCCGGCCAATTCGCTGGAGCAGGCCCAGGTTGACAAGAAGGCCCTGATCGCAGCCAAGCTGCACCTGCCGCGCGATGCCCGGCACCTGCGGGTGCTGGATATCGGCTGCGGTTGGGGCGGGTTCGCCCTGTTCCTCAACAAGCATTACGGCTGCGATGTGCTGGGTGTCAGCCTTGCGCCCGATCAGGTCAAGTTCGCCAATGAACGCGCCGAGGCAGCAGGCGTGGCGGACAAGGTGAAGTTCGAACTGATCGACTATCGCGATGTCACCGGACGGTTTGACCGGATCAGCTCGATCGGGATGATCGAACACCTCGGTAAGCCGCATTATGAGGAATACTACGCCAAGACCTTTGGCCTGCTGGCCGACGATGGCGTGATGCTGACCCACACGATCGGCAAGCCCGGCATGTCGGGATCAACCGATGCCTGGGTGCGCAAGTACATTTTCCCCGGCCACTACCTGCCCTGCGTCAGCGATCTGGCCCTGGCCCACGAGCAAACCGGCTGGAAGATCGCGGACATTGAGGAACTGCGCCAGCACTACGCCTGGACCCTGGCCGAATGGTACCGCCGAGCCATGCTGCACCGCGAGCAGATTGTGAAAATGTTCGACGAGCGCTTCTTCCGGATGTGGCAGTTCTACCTTGTCGGTGCCGAACAGGGTTTCCGCAACGGAACCATGGTCAATTTCCACGTCCAGGCTACCAAACGCGCCGGCGTGCTACCCGTGACGCGGGATTACATCACGGCAGAAGCGGCCCGACTATCTGCAGCGGAAGGCACGCCCGTCTGGCACCTTGAGCGCGAGGCTGCCGAGTAGCGGTTGCGCCCCGCCCCCCCACCTGCTAGCCGCGCCCCCGCAATTTCAGCGGGAGTCTCAGCCAATGTCGGACATCAAGCGCGTCGTCCTCGCCTATTCGGGGGGTCTCGATACCTCGGTGATCCTCAAGTGGCTGCAAGTCACCTATAACTGCGAGGTCGTCACCTTCACCGCCGATCTTGGCCAGGGCGAAGAGCTGGAACCGGCCCGCGCCAAGGCCAAGCTGATGGGCGTGCCCGATCACCACATCTACATCGACGACCTGCGCGAGGAGTTCGTCCGCGATTTCGTCTTCCCGATGATGCGCGCCAATGCCCGCTATGAAGGCGATTACCTGCTCGGCACCTCGATCGCGCGGCCGTTGATTTCCAAGCGGCTGGTCGAAATCGCGCATGAGACCGGCGCCGATGCCGTGGCCCACGGCGCCACGGGCAAGGGCAATGACCAGGTTCGCTTCGAACTTTCCGCCTATGCACTCGATCCCTCGATCAAGGTGATCGCCCCCTGGCGCGAATGGGACCTGACCAGCCGCACCGCGCTGATCGCCTGGGCTGAAAAGCACCAGATTCCGGTCCCCAAGGATAAGCGCGGCGAAAGCCCGTTCTCGACCGACGCCAACCTGCTGCACACCTCGTCCGAGGGCAAGGTGCTGGAAAATCCGTGGGAAGAGACCCCGGACTATGTCTATTCGCGCACGGTCAACCCGGAAGATGCGCCTGACCAGCCGGAATACATTACCATCGACTTTGAAAAGGGCGATGGCGTGGCGCTGAACGGCCAGGCGATGAGCCCGGCCACGCTGCTTGCCGCGCTCAACGATCTGGGCCGCAAGCATGGGATTGGCCGGCTCGACCTGGTTGAAAACCGCTTCGTCGGCATGAAGAGCCGCGGAATGTATGAAACCCCGGGCGGCGAGATCTATGCCCGTGCGCACCGCGGCATCGAATCGATCACGCTTGATCGCGGCGCAGCCCATCTCAAGGATGAGCTGATGCCCAAGTACGCGGAGCTGATCTATAACGGCTTCTGGTTCGCGCCCGAGCGCGAGATGCTGCAGGCTGCGATCGATCACAGCCAGGCCAAGGTTTCGGGCACGGTCCGGCTGAAGCTCTACAAGGGCAATGCCAGCGTGGTCGGCCGCAAGAGCCCCAACTCGCTCTACAGCGAACGCCACGTGACCTTTGAGGACGATGCCGGCGCTTATGACCAGAAGGACGCGGCGGGCTTTATCAAGCTCAACGCGCTCCGTCTGCGCCTCTTGGCGCAGAGAGATCGATAACGTCTGCGCCTGCTGGCCCAGCGCGACCGCTAAAAAATTGCGCCGCAGAAGGCGCCACGCGATTCTGTCCACCGCAGGCACCTGGTTATCCACCGCCAAACATGGCGTCTGTGGATAAGTCCGCATTTTTCCGCTTGTGCGACTCAGGATTGAGGCGCAGCCTTCAGGTGTCGGAAGGTTAAACCGAACCTGAACTTTCGGTGGGAAACCACTGAAAGGAAAGGGGAAAACGCAGCCTTCAGATGCTGGCAGCGATGCCCGCAGCAGTGTCGGAAAACACGCGGGAAAAGCTCTTCGGAGCGGCTCACGCGAACCGCAGATGCAGCGAGCGGCGCGCAGTCAGGAGGCTGCTTCCGAGCAGTTGGAACGGCAGACAGGAAGCCTGGCTTCGGCCATGCAGACGGAAGGCCGGGACAGCGGGCGGGAAGCGGCTACGGAACCGCCAGGCGATACGGGAAAGGCTTTCGGGCCAGACCCGCCGCCTGACGGGACCGGGACGCCGGAAGCGAAACCGGACGATGAACGCCGGCTCTCACGAGCCAGCCGGAATGTGCGAGACAGCGTGCAAAGTCAGACTTCGGTCAGGCAGAGCAGGCCCGATGCGACGAGCATCACGATGCTGGACCACTCACGGTGCGATGGCACGCGAGGTGATCGACAACGCATCACAGCGGCTGAGCTGTCCACGACAACCCCGGAACGGCGGTCGCCCAACTCGGCCGGAGCAGCAGAAGGCGTAGCGTGGGGCTGGTGGCAACACCGGCCCCATTTGCTTTTGCTGCTTACCTTACAAACAGGCTCGCCAGTTCGACATGGGTCGACCAGCGAAACTGACCGACGGGACGTAATTCGGCCAGGCGATAGCCGGCTTCGATCAGCGTGGCGGCATCCTTGGCCCAGCTGGCAGGGTTGCAGCTGATATAGACGACCTTCGGGACCGTGCTTTCGGCAATCTGGAGCACCTGTTCGCGCGCACCAGCCCGCGGCGGGTCAAGCAGGACCGCGGCAAAGCGGTTCAGCTCATCCGCCATCAGCGGGTTACGGAACAGGTCGCGGTGATCGCAGTGGACCGGCAGGCCGGTGCGGGCCGCCGCTGCCTTGCAGGCATAACTGGCGCCGCGCTCTGCCTCTGCGGCAAGGACCTTGGTCTCTGGCCCCGCCAGAGCATAGGCAAAGGTGCCCAGGCCGGAGAACAGGTCTGCCACGGTCGCGCAGCCCTTAAGCCATTCCTGCGCCGCAGCGACCAACGCTGCCTCGCCATCAGCCGTCGCCTGAAGGAAGGCTCCCGGCGGAAACGGTACGGCTACGCCAGACAGCGTGATCGTGACCGGTTCAGGCTCCCACACTGTGTCCGGGCCATAGCCAGCATCCAGCGTCAGCCGGGCCAGGGCATGGTCACGCGCAAAATCGAGCAGCAGCTCGGTCAACATCAAGCCATCGGCGCTCAGGCCCTTGATGCCCAGGTCCAGCCCCTGATCGGTGGCGGTAACCTCGATATCGGCAGCCAGCTTGGCATGCGCATGCTTGCCAGGTTTGCCGCGGCTCTTCTTTGGCTGCTGCCCCTGCCCCAGCCGGATCAGCAGCTTGCGCAGGTCCGGCAGGATTGTGACAATCTCGGGCCGCAGCACCGGACATTCGCCCAGCTCCACCAGCCGGTGCGAGCGCGCCTCGCGAAAGCCGATCACCACTCGGCCCTGGCTGCTCTCGGCGCGCAGCGAAGCGCGGCGCCTGCTGCCGGGCGGGGAAAGGTGTGGCGGGGCAATATGCTCCGCACCCAGTTCCTGCGACGAGGAAGCATTGCTGACCCGCGCCGCGACGAAATCGGCCAGGCTTTCTTCATCCAGCTGCTGCAACTGGCATCCGCCGCATTGGGCAAAGTGCCGGCACGGCGGCGTCACATGATGCGGGCCGGGAACCAGCGTCCCGTCGGCACGCAAGGTATCGCCCGGGGCGGCGCCCCAGGCATAGCGGCCCGAAGGCGTTACGCCATCGCCCTTGGCGGCGATGCGGATGATTGGTTCAGATAGTTCAGTCACCAAGCCTCCCTACCCGTTCGTGTCGAGCGAAGTCGAGACACCTTGCGCCAACGTGTCTCGACTTCGCTCGACACGAACGGATTAGAAGGTCAGGAAAGGACTTCAGCGAAAGCGGTCGCGATGCGCTCCGCAAGCTGTCCGGCCGTAAAGGGCACCGGCGTGCGCCGGGCTGCCTCTCCATGCAGCCATACGCCCTGGCACGCTGCTGCGAAGGGATCTGCCCCATTGGCCAGCCTGCTGGCGATCGCGCCGGCCAGAACATCGCCCGTTCCCGCGGTGGACAACCAGCTCGTTGCGCGCGGCACATAGGCCACGCGGCCGTCAGGCGCAGCAACCAGGCTGTCAGCGCCCTTGGCCACCACAACCATGCCTGCCGCACGCGCCAGCGCTTCGGCTCGCACAACCTTGCTGCCCGAACCATCGAGCCCAAAGGCCCGTTCCAGCGCGAACAGCTCTCCATCGTGCGGCGTTGCGATCAGGGAGGCCTTACGCTCTGCCAGATGCCGCGGGGCCAGCAGGACCAGCGCATCGGCATCGACCACTGCCGGAATAGGCTCTGACAGGGCAATCGCCAGCCGCTCACGCGCGGTGGCATCACGCCCCAATCCCGGCCCGATCAGCAGCGCTGCAAAGCGACTGTCAGTCAGCACTTCGGCCAGTGGTTGATTATCGATCACGAGGTCAGCCGGACCACCCTGCCCCTCGCCCAGCAGTTTGACGTAGCCTGCCCCGGCACCCTGAGCGGCACGGGCGGCCAACACGGCGGCGCCAGGCATGGCCCCGGCCACCACACCCAGCAGTCCGCGGGTGTATTTGTGCGCATCACAGGCCGGAGCAGCCAAGCGCGGACGCCCAATCATGCGGCCAGCCTCTGGTAGGACATCCACACCGATCGGTACGAGCCGCAGCGCGCCCATTGTCCGGGCCGCAGGGAGCAGGAAGTGCGCCGGTTTCCAGGCACCTAAAGCCAGTGTGAGGTGCCAGTCAGGCAGACCATCGTTTAGCGTCATCCCATTGTCGGCATGGACGCCGCTGGGCAGGTCCACTGCGACCCGGCGCGGATGCTCGGCCGCAAGCCGGTTCAGCAGCGCCAGATCATAGGCTTCGAGCGGGCGGGTCAGGCCGGTGCCGAACAGGCAATCGACCAGAACGTCACCCGTCGCGTCAGCATCGCGGCCGAGCACTTCGCCCGCATAAAGGCTCCGCGCAGTTCGCGCCGCAGCGGTCTTGGGTTCGCTGGCGGCGATCACCCGCACGCTGCCACCGCGCTGCCGGATGGCCTCGGCAATGACATAACCATCGCCACCATTGTTGCCGGGGCCGCAGAGCACCGTCACGGCACGCCCGCCGCTGATCCGCCAGATCCATTCGGCCGCTCCGCGTCCGGCGCGTTGCATCAATTCATCGACCGAGACGCCCTTGGCAATCAAGGCTTGCTCCGCATCGCGCATCTGCGCGGCGGTCAGCACTTGGTCAGGGGTGTGGGGCATCCGCCGTTACTGGCACGACATAGCGATCATCACCAAGGATAACTTCCCAACGGTCACCCTTGCGCGCCGACTGGCTGGGCTGCGCGCCATCGGCGGCGAGCAGGTTCTGCCCGTCTTCGGTGGCAATCAGGCGGCGAAACTTGCCGTCGGGATGGCGAATGACGAAGGAGGGCTTGCCCTGCTCATTCCCGCGTTCCAGCGTGCAGTCCTGCTTGAGCTCGGTCGAACCGTCCGCGGCGCACCAGATCGCATCGCTCTTGACTACGCCGCCTTCGCCAGGTGCCTGCACCGGATCCTTGCAAGCCGATAACAGGGCCAGTGGGACAAGGGCGAAAGCGGCTTTGATCATTTAGGCTCCAGTTGCGACAGGTCGCGCACGGCCCCGCGGGCGGCGCTGGTGGTCATCGCAGCATAGGCCTGAAGTGCTACTGAAACCTTGCGGGGGCGATCCTGGGCGGGTTTCCAGCCCTTGGCCTGCTGCGCCGCGCGGCGCTTGGCGAGTTCCTCATCCGAAACGGCCAGATGGATCGTGCGGTTCGGAATATCAATCTCGATCCGGTCACCCGGCTCAACCAGGCCGATTTCCCCGCCCTCGGCCGCTTCGGGCGAAACGTGACCGATTGACAGCCCCGAAGTGCCGCCAGAGAAGCGCCCGTCGGTCAGCAGCGCGCAGGCCGCGCCCAGCCCCTTGGATTTGAGATAGCTGGTGGGGTAAAGCATTTCCTGCATGCCGGGGCCGCCCTTCGGCCCTTCATAGCGGATCACCACCACGTCACCGGCCACAACCTGCCCGGTCAGGATCCCCGCAACAGCGGCATCCTGGCTTTCAAAAACCTTGGCCGGGCCAGAAAACTTCAGGATGCTTTCGTCCACCCCGGCGGTTTTCACGATGCAGCCATCGCGGGCGATGTTGCCGAACAGCACGGCCAGGCCGCCATCCTGCGAGAAGGCGTGCTCCTTGGAACGGATCACGCCCTTCTCACGGTCGGCATCCAGATCATCCCAGCGGCGCGACTGGCTAAAGGCAACCTGCGTCGGCACGCCGCCCGGCGCAGCGCGGTAGAATTCGTGCACGGCGGGATCGTCGGTGCGGGTGATGTCCCAGGTATCCAGCGCCAGGCCCAGCGTCGCACTGTGGACTGTCGGCAGATCGGTGTGGAGCAGCCCGGCGCGATCCAGTTCACCCAGGATCGACATGATGCCACCCGCGCGGTGAACGTCTTCCATGTGAACGTCGCTCTTGGCCGGGGCAACCTTGGACAGGCAGGGAACGCGGCGGCTGAGCCGGTCGATGTCGGCCATGGTGAATTCCACCCCGCCCTCTGCTGCGGCAGCAAGCAGGTGAAGCACCGTGTTGGTTGACCCGCCCATGGCAATGTCCAGGCTCATCGCGTTTTCGAAAGCGCGGAAGCTGGCGATCGAGCGCGGCAGGACCGAGGCATCGTCTTCCTCGTAATAACGGCGGCACAGGTCCACCGCGAGGCGGCCAGCACGCAGGAACAGTTGCTGGCGGTCGGCGTGGGTGGCCAGAACCGACCCATTGCCGGGGAGCGACAGCCCCAACGCCTCCGTCAGGCAGTTCATCGAGTTGGCAGTAAACATGCCCGAGCAGGACCCGCAGGTCGGACAGGCCGAGCGCTCGATCGTTGCCACTTCCTCGTCGGTGTAGCTTTCATCGGCGGCCGCAACCATCGCATCAACCAGGTCAAGCGCCACTTCCTTGCCCTTCAGCACCACCTTGCCGGCTTCCATCGGCCCGCCAGAGACGAACACGACCGGAATATTGATCCGCATCGCGGCCATCAGCATGCCGGGCGTGATCTTGTCGCAGTTGGAAATGCAGACCATAGCATCGGCGCAGTGGGCGTTGACCATGTATTCAACCGAGTCCGCGATCAGGTCGCGGCTGGGCAGCGAATAGAGCATGCCATCGTGGCCCATCGCGATGCCATCATCGACGGCGATGGTATTGAATTCCTTGGCAATTCCGCCAGCCGCCTCAATCTCGCGCGCGACCATCTGGCCCAGGTCCTTGAGATGGACATGGCCCGGGACGAACTGGGTGAAGCTGTTAACGACGGCGATGATCGGCTTGCCGAAATCGCTGTCCTTCATGCCGGTGGCCCGCCAAAGGCCCCGCGCGCCGGCCATGTTGCGGCCATGGGTGGACGTGCGCGAACGAAGGGCAGGCATGGGGCTACTCCGGCAAGAATGTTGCCCGAACCGGGCGATCGGCGCAGCCCTACACGGCAATCAGCCGAGCTTCAACGCCACTTCATTGCAGAGCCTGGCAAGGCGCGCAGCCCATTCGGCCTGCTGCTGCGGCGTTGCCACCTGATCCTGGCGCAGTTCAATGCCCAGATAGGGCCGCCCTTCGGCCTCGCAGTGCCGGTTCATCGTGTAATTGAGCAACTTGCCCGAATAGGGCAGCTGATCGCCGACACAGAGGCGCTCAGCCTCCAGCAACGGGATCGCCAGCCGGGCAGCGCGATCATCCGCATTATAGAGCACGCCCACTTGCCAGGGCCGGGCATCGGCGCTGGTTGCCAGTTGCGGGGTGAAGCTGTGGAGCGACAGGACCAGTGCCGGGGGGCTGTCATTGAGCAGGTCAGACAGCGCGGTGTGATAGGGGGTGTGGAACCGCTCAAGCCGGGCCTGATGCGCAGCATGACCCAGTGCGTTGCCGGCAATCGCATGGCCATCGCTGGCAATCGGGATGACCGCGGGGGCATGCGGCTCACGATTGAGATCGCAGACGAGCCGGCTGATATTGCCCTGGAACGCGGCGATGCCGGGACGCTCTGCCAGCAGCGCACCGACCTGCGCCACACCAAGATCAACCGCAATATGCTGGGACAGCAGCGCCTGGTCGATGCCAAGGTCGATATCCTCCGGCACCCGGTTGGAGGCATGGTCCGAGACGACCAAGATCCCGCCAAACCGCGGAGTGCCGAGCAGGCGATAGGCTTCGTGTTCGCTCACGAGACTTTCCCCTTCCACCGTTCGTGTCGAGCGTAGTCGAGACACATTGCGCCCGGTGTCTCGACTACGCTCGACACGAACGGGGTTGGGAAATGAGCTTTCACCGCAGCGCCCCGGCAAGGGTCCACCAGTCCGCCGGCATCGCCGCCTGTGCCGCGTCGCGCTGCGCGGCATCGTCATAAAGCGCAAAGCAGGTCGCACCCGAGCCCGACATCCGCGCCAGAACGGGGCCAGTTGCCTCAAGCGCACCAAGGACGTCACCGATTACCGGGCACAAGCTGAGTGCAGGTGCTTCCAGATCATTCCGGCCAGCAAGCATGATCGTCCGCAGGTCGCCCTCTGGCAGGCCCCCTCGATCCACCCCGTCCCAAGCCTTGAACACCGGCCCCGTGCTGAGCGGCTGGCGCGGGTTGACCAGCAAGCAGGCCATGCCGGCGAGGTCGTTTGTCACTTCGGTCAGTTCGGTCCCCGTCCCGCGGCCGATGCAGGCGCGAGACAGGACACAGGCGGGCACATCGGCACCCAGCCTGGCAGCCCGCGCCTGCCAGTCATCGGGCAGCCCCTGGCTGCGCCCAACCAGTCGGAACAGCGCCCCGGCATCAGCCGAACCCCCGCCCAACCCCGCCGCGACCGGCAGGTTCTTTTCCAGCGTCACCGCCCAGCCCTGCTGGCGCGGCAGCGCGGAAAGCGCCTGCATGACGATATTGTCGAACGGATTGTCGAGCGTCCCGGCGAATTCGCCCAACACCCGCAGGCTGTCCCGCTCGGCAAGCGAAACGCTCAGTCGGTCGCCCGCGTCAACAAAGGCGAAAGCGGTTTCAAGTTCATGGTAGCCATCCTCGCGCCGCCGCCGGACGTGCAGCGCGAGGTTGATCTTGGCAAAGGCTGTTTCGATCACCGGTTGGGGAGATCACATATTGGGATAGTTGGGCCCACCGCCACCCTCAGGCGTGACCCAGTTGATGTTCTGGGTCTTGTCCTTGATGTCGCAGGTCTTGCAGTGGACGCAGTTCTGGGCGTTGATCTGCAGGCGGGGGTTGCCGTCCTCGATGCCAAGGAATTCGTACACGCCCGCCGGGCAATACCGCGCCTCGGGACCGGCATAGAGCTTGAGGTTGACCTCAACCGGCACCGCCGGATCCTTCAACTGCAGGTGGCAGGGCTGGTCTTCCTCATGGTTGGTGAAGGACAGCGCCACGCTGGACAGGCGATCGAAGCTGATCACGCCATCGGGCTTGGGATAGTCGATCGGCTTGTAAAGATCGGCCCGCTCGGTCGCCTCGCAATCGCGGTGATGGCCCATGACCGGCAGGATCGGCATCTTCAGGTAGCGCAGCCACATGTCGAGGCCTGCCAAGACCGTGCCAATATCACCGCCGAACTTGGCGACCATCGGTTCGGCATTCTGGACCAGCTTCAGTTCCTTGGCGATCCAGCTTTCGCGTACGGCGGCATCGTATTCGGCCATCGAGTCATGCTCGCGACCCGCGGCAATCGCGGCAGCGGCTGCTTCGGCGGCGAGCATTCCGCTCTTCATCGCGGTGTGGCTGCCCTTGATGCGCGGCACGTTGACGAAGCCGGCCGAGCAGCCAATCAGCGCACCGCCCGGAAAATCAAGCTTGGGCACCGACTGCCACCCGCCTTCGTTGATCGCGCGGGCGCCATAGGAAACACGGCGGCCACCTTCGAGGATCGCGCGGATTTCCGGATGCTGCTTCCAGCGCTGGAATTCCTCAAACGGGTAGACATAAGGGTTCTTGTAGTCGAGCGCGGTGACAAAGCCGATCGCCACCTGGTTGTTCGCCTGGTGGTAAAGGAATCCACCGCCCCAGCTGTCGCTTTCGCTCAGCGGCCAGCCCTGGGTGTGGAGCACGCGGCCCGGCACATGCTTGGCCGGATCGATATCCCACAGCTCCTTGATGCCGATACCATAGACCTGCGGTTCGCAGTTTGCTTCGAGATCGAACTGCGCCTTCAGCGTCTTGGTCAGGTGGCCGCGCGCGCCTTCAGCAAAGAAGGTGTACTTGGCATGGAGTTCCATGCCGGGCTGGTAATCACCCTTGTGGCTGCCATCCTTGGCCACGCCCATGTCCTGGGTGGCAACACCCTTGACCGAGCCATCTTCGTTATAAAGGACCTCAGAAGCAGGGAAGCCGGGGAAGATTTCCACGCCCAGCTCTTCCGCCTTGCCAGCCAGCCAGCGGCACAGATTGCCCAGCGAACCCGTGTAGTTCCCATCGTTGGACATGAACGGGGGCATCGGCCAGTGCGGGATCGAGGTCTTGCCGGTCTTGCTCATCACCCAGTGCCAGTTGTCAGTCACCGGGGTTTCAGCCATCGGGCAGCCATCGTCGCGCCAGTTGGGCAGCAATTCATCCAGCGCCTTGGGATCGACCACCGCGCCCGACAAAATGTGTGCGCCGACTTCGGAACCCTTTTCCAGGATACAGACCGAAAGCTCAGGATTTACCTGTTTCAGCCGGATCGCCGCCCCGAGGCCGGCCGGGCCGCCGCCAACGATGACGACATCATAGGGCATGGATTCGCGTTCGCTCATGGTCCACCTGTTCGGGTTAATCGATGGGTTAAGCCTTGAAAGCTGGCTTGCGGCAGGTCAAGACCGCAATTGTGAGCAATCCCGCACAAACTGATCCGGCCCTCGACCCTGCTGCCGCCCTCGCCGCCGTGCTTGACTGGTGGCGCGAAGCCGGCGTCGACCACGCCTTTTCCGATGACCCACGCGTCTGGCTGACCGAGCCCGCAGCACGGGAGCCCGAGCAACGCGCCCCCGCCGCCCCGCAACCTGTGCCAGCTCGGGCAGTAGCCCCAGCGCCGGTAGTCGAGCGTCTTGCCGGGCTAGACGCCTTGCCAGCAGCACTCCCCGAATTCCAGCAGTGGTGGCTAAGCGAACCGTCACTGGATGGTGGCCATGTTGCCGGGCGCGTGGCCCCACGCGGGGTAGAGGGCGCGGCGCTGATGGTGCTGGTCGACCACCCGGAGGTCGAGGACGCACAGTTACTGCTCTCCGGCCCGCAAGGACGGCTGCTCCTGGCCATGTTCACCGCCATGGGAATAGATCAGGACAGCGCCTATATCGCCGCCTGCCTGCCCCGACACATGCCCCTGCCGGACTGGGCTGGGCTGGACGCCGCGGGGCTGGGCCAAGTCGTGCGCCACCACATTGGCCTGGTCCGGCCACGCCGCCTTTTGGTGTTCGGGCGGCACATCTCGCCGCTGCTTGGCCACGATCCGACGAAAACTGCTGAACCTTTGCGTCATTTTAACCATGAGGGCCTCACCATTCCGCTGTTGATAGCGCCGAGCTTGGCCAATCTGGCTGGTCGGCTGCGGAGCAAGGCCGGGCTGTGGCAAGCCTGGTTGGACTGGACGGGATAAGAACTGGCGTGACGCGCTTTACTGCGAAGACAATGCTGGCGATCGGCCTGACGAGTAGCCTTGCTGCCTTGGCGACGCCTGCCCAGGCCAATAGCGCTGCGGTCGACTATTTTCGCAACCGGGCAGATCGCAGCAACGTCCCCAGCTTGCTGAGCCAGGATGACCGGGCCTATTACCGCGACCTGTTTGGCGCGATCGCCCGGGCTGATTGGGCCAAGGTCCAGGAAATGTTCACCCAGCGCCAGGACGGCCCGCTGCATCAGGTTGCAATGGCCGAGTATTACCTCGCCCCGACCTCGCCAAAGATCGAACTCGATGCGCTCAATGCCTGGCTCGCCAAGGGTTCGAAGCTGCCCCAAGCCGAACAAATCACCCTGCTGGCGCAAAAGCGCGGTGCAACGATGCTGCCGCCATTGCCGCAGGCGGGCGCGCTGGTCAGCCTGCCAACCCGTGCCAAACGCATCCGCCCGCGTGATACCAACGATGGAACCATGCCTGCTGCCGTCGCAGCCGCGATCAATTCCAACATCAAGGCCGATAACCCTGCTGGGGCTAAGGCATTGCTCGACGGGATAGACACTCAGCTTTCGCCCGGCGCGCGCGCCGAGTGGCGGGCCAAGATCGCCTGGTCATTCTACATCGAGAATGACGATGCCTCGGCCTATGCCCTGGCCCAGACCGTGCAGGATGGCGCAGGCCCATGGGTGGCGGAAGGCTGGTGGACCGCTGGCCTTGCCGCGTGGCGGATCGGCGATTGCATGGGGGCCAGCGATGCCTTTGCCCGCACTGTTGGCGCATCGCAGAACAGCGAGCTGACCGCGGCCGCGCATTACTGGAATAGCCGCGCAGCCGTGCGCTGCCGTCAGCCGGAAAAGGCCTCTGTCGCGCTCAAGGCGGCGGCGCGGATGGACGAAACGCTGTACGGCATGCTCGCGGCCGAGCAGCTCGGCCTGGCCCTGCCGCAGACCCACACGACGCCTGACTTCACCCCCGCCGACTGGCAAAAGCTGCGCGATGAAGCCAATATCCGCACGGCTGTCGGCCTGGCCGAGATCGGCCGCGATGACCTGGCCGATGAAGTGCTGCGCTATCAGGCCCGACTTGGCCCGGCGAGTGCGTATCAGCCGCTGAACCGCCTGGCGCGGGATCTTGGCCTGCCCGCAACCCAATTGTGGATGGCTTACAACGCCCCGGTCGGCGGCCGCCCTGAACCGGCGGCGCGTTTCCCCACTCCCAAGTGGACCCCGGCCAACAATTGGCAGGTCGATCCGGCGCTGGTCTATGCCCATGCCCTGCAGGAATCGGTGTTCCGCACCAAGGCCGTCAGCCCGGCGGGTGCGCGCGGGCTGATGCAGATCATGCCCGCGGCGGCGCGTGACCATGCCGGTGCACTGGGCGTGCCGGGCACGGCGGCTGACCTCCACAAGCCCGAAGTAAACCTGGCCTTCGGGCAGCGCCATTTGCAAATGCTGCGCGATGCACCTGGCACGCAAGGCCTGCTGCCCAAGGTGATGGCTGCTTATAACGCGGGACTTACGCCGATCGCTCGCTGGCAAAGCGAAATTCGCGATCAGGGCGATCCGCTGCTGTGGATCGAAAGCGTCCCCTATTGGGAGACGCGCGGTTACGTGAACATCGTGATGCGCAATTACTGGATGTATGAGCGCCAGGCTGGCGGGCCATCGGAGAGCCAGATCGCCCTTACCCAGGGGCTTTGGCCGACCTTCCCGGGCATCTCTGGTACCAGCGCGGTGCGGATGACCGCCAATGGAACGATCATTCGTGGCCGTTGACCCCAGCCGCATTTTCAAGCCGATCAATATTGCGGTGCTCACCGTGTCCGACACGCGCACCGCGGCCGATGATACCTCGGGCGATATCCTGGCCGAGCGGGTGCAGGCTGCCGGCCACCGCCTGGCTGCCAGAACCATCGTGCGCGACGATCCGGACCTGATCGCCAGCCAGCTTAACGCCTGGATCGATGATGCCGCGATCGATGCCGTGATCTCAACCGGCGGCACCGGCCTGACGGGCCGCGACGTGACGCCAGAGGCGCTTGACCGTGTGAAGACGCGCGACATCCCCGGCTTTGGCGAGCTGTTCCGCTGGTTAAGCTTCCAGTCCATCGGCACCAGCACGATCCAGAGCCGCGCCTGCGCCGTGGTTGCGCGCGGGACCTATATCTTCGCCTTGCCCGGCTCCAACGGCGCGGTGAAAGACGGCTGGGACGGGATCCTGGCTGAGCAGCTCGACAGCCGCAACCGGCCCTGCAATTTCATTGAACTGATGCCGCGGTTGCGCGAGGCGTAAAGCCGGCGCGGGCTTCGACAAGCTCAGCCTGAGCGGGTTTCTCGATCGTACCATCCCGGCCCGCTCAGCCTGAGCCTGCCGAAGCCCACGCGCAACACTTGCGCATTTGTTCTTTTTATGTTCCAATTCATCCATGCCAAATCCCTTCCCTGTCCACGGCCGCGGTGCGCAGTCTGCGGCCGTACCCCAGCGCTTCGGGCTGGCGGCGCGTGAGGCAGACGGGGACTGGCTTGATGCCCGTGCGGAAATTGACGGGCCGGGTCCAAAGCTGCGGACGATGGTGACCGAGGAGAAGGCCAAGCGGATCATCAGCCGCAACAGTTCACCCGACATCCCGTTTGACCGCTCGATCAATGCCTATCGCGGCTGCGAGCATGGCTGCATCTATTGCTATGCCCGGCCGACCCACGCTTTTCACGATCTTTCACCGGGGCTCGATTTCGAGACGAAACTGTTTGCCAAGCCCGATGCCGCCGCCCTGCTGCGCGCCGAACTGGGCAAGCGAGGTTACAGCCCTGCAGTGATTGCGATGGGGACCAACACCGACCCGTACCAGCCGATCGAAGCGACCTATCGCTTGACCCGGCAAGTTCTGGAAGTTTGCCTGGAAACGCGCCATCCGGTGACGATCACGACCAAGTCTGCGCGGGTGGTGCGCGATCTGGACCTGCTAGCAGAGCTGGCCAAGCTGAACCTGACCGCAGTGTCACTTTCGGTCACCAGCCTTGATCCGAAGCTTTCCGGCCTGCTGGAACCACGCGCCTCCTCGCCTGCGAAACGCCTCGATGCGCTGGAGAAGCTAGCCGCCGCCGGGGTGCCGGCCCATGTCTCGGTCGCGCCGGTCGTTCCGGCGATCACCGACGAATTCATTGAGCGCATCCTGGAAGCAGCCGCGGCGCGCGGCGTGAAGACCGCCAGCTGGATCATGCTGCGCCTGCCGCACGAGGTCGCCCCGCTGATGCGCGAATGGCTGGATGTTCACTACCCCGACCGCGCGGGCAAGGTGATGGGTATCGTCCAGGCGGTGCGCGGCGGCAAGGATTACGACAGCCGGTTCTTTGAGCGGATGAAGCCCCAGGGCGTTTGGGCCGACGTTTTCCGCACCCGCTTCCGGATTGCCTGCCAGCGGCTGGGGCTTAACCGCGAAATGCCTGCGCTGGATTGCAGCCAGTTTGTGCCGCCAAGCGCCGACGAGCAGTTGGCCTTGTTCTAGCCCCTGAACCGGATCAGGCGGCTGTCTGCCACGGCCGCTGTCCGGTGGGGCACTACGTCGCGGACGTATTCCTCGTTCTTGACCATGGCCATGAACACCGCGCTGTTGGGATAGCCCATGACGAAGGCTTCGTCCCACTCGTCCGCCGGGCCGGTCACGACGCATTCGATCGGGGCCTCCCAGACCATCGCCGCGCCATCCTGGGCGACAACGCGCTGGAAGCCTTCGTAATAGATCGCATAGGCTTCCCGACCGGTCAGACCCTTGCCGTGGTTCGGGTGGCCTTCGGGATAGTCCGCCAGATCGCGGAACTTGATCAGGTTGAGCATGTGGATCGGCCGGTCGCGCGGCAGGTCCTTGAATGCCTGCCAGTTCTCCCGGCTCGGATCCACATACCCGGCCATCTCAGGCGTCTGCCAATTTGTAGTCACGGAACTGATCGCGCAGGTCTTTCTTGCTGACCTTGCCGGTACCGCCATGCGGGATCGAATCGACGAATTCGACCGCGTCGGGCAGCCACCACTTGGCGACACTCTTGGCGAGATGCGCCTTGATCTCGTCTCCCGAGACGTCCGCCCCGGCCTTCTTGACCACGACCAGGATCGGACGTTCGTCCCACTTCGGATGATAGATGCCGATTGCCGCAGCTTCAGCCACCGCCGGATGGCTCATCGCCGCGTTTTCCAGCTCGACCGAGCTGATCCATTCGCCACCAGACTTGATCACATCCTTGGTGCGATCGGTCAGTTGCAGCGTGCCGTCCGGGTGGAGGATCGCCACGTCGCCGGTATCGAACCACTGTTCGGCATCGGTCGCGTCAGCCTCGGCCTTGAAGTAGCGTTTGATGATCCAGGGCCCGCGCACCTGCAACGCCCCGCTGGTCTGGCCATCGCGTGGCAGGACCTTGGTGGGATCGCCCAGATCGACCGTGCGCAGTTCGACGCCAAAGGGCACCCGGCCCTGCATCTGCTTGATCGAAACCTGTTCATCGAACGAGAGATCGTCCCAATCCCAGGTCTTGGCCCCGGTCGTGCCGATCGGGCTGGTTTCAGTCATCCCCCAGGCGTGGGCAACGTTGACCCCGGCCTTCATCAGCCGCTCGATCATGAAGCGCGGCGCGGCCGAACCGCCGATGATTGCGTGGCGCAGGGTCGGCAGTTCAGTGCCGGTTGCATCCATGTGCTGGAACGTGGCGAGCCAGACCGTCGGCACGCCGGCCGAATGGGTCACCTTCTCACGGTTCATCAGGTCGCAGAGAACGGCAGCATCGTTGACTGCCGAGAAGACGAACTTGATCCCCGCCGCGGCCCCGGCCCAAGGCAGGCCCCAGCTGGCAGCGTGGAACATCGGCACGACCGGCAGCATGGCCGAGCGCGCATCGAAATCGAAGATCGCCGGCTGCAGACCGGTGATCGCGTGGAGAAAGGTAGAGCGATGCTCATAAAGCACGCCCTTGGGGTTCCCGGTCGTACCGCTGGTGTAGCAAAGCATGCACGGATCGCGCTCATCCCCGGTGGCCCAGGTGGTGTTCCCATCCTCGGCGCCGATCCAGGCCTCAAACTCACCATTATCAAAGCAGATGTAATGTTTGATGCTTGTCCACTTGGGCTTCATCCGCTCAATAATCGGAGCGAAGGCAGCGTCATAAAGCAGGACAATGTCCTCGGCATGGTTGGCGATATATTCCAGCTGATCATCGAACAACCGGGGATTGATCGTGTGCAGCACCCCGCCAACGCCCACTGCGCCATACCATGAAACGAGGTGGCGGCTGTGGTTCATCGCGAGCGTCGCGATCCGGTCACCCGGCTGCGCGCCCAGCTTGCGCAGCGCCTGGGTCATCCGCAGGGCATCGTGGCGAATTCCGGCCCAGTTGGTGCGGGTTTCGCTGCCATCGGCCCAGCGGGTAACGATTTCACGCCCGGCATGTTCGCGCGCGGCGTGGTCGATCAGGTGTGTGACCCGCAGGTCAAAGTCTTGCATTGCTCCCAGCATCAGGCTCTCCAAATCCCCCACCCGATTATTATTATGCGACGAGGCGAAGGTGCCCCGCACTTCGCCGCGCGGTTAAGGCCACATTGGCAAGACCTTCGACACTTGCCAAGCGTTCTGCGACATCGCTGTCGAGATGGAATTGGCGGCCAAGCCGCAGCAGCGGCTCTTGCCCCGTGCCAGTGCGCAGCCGGACCAGAACCTCGCCCGTCCCCGCTCCATCAGCTCCCAGCAGGGTCGCAAGGTCTTGCATTGCCTCGGGCACCAGCACGTCCAGTTGCAATTGCATCTGCGCCGAACCCTTGACCTCTTCCAGCGGCCGCGCCCCGCGCACGGTAACCCGCGGCGGCTCGTCCGGACTGGGTGCGTCCAGCTCTACGGTCAGCAGCAAGCAGGTGCCGTCCTTGGCCCAACCCTGCATCGGCTCGACCAGCGATTCCTCGAAACAAGCGGCGCTGAATTGACCCGAACTGTCCGAGAAATCGGCGCGAACGAACTCACCACCGCGGCGCGTGCGCCCCTTGCTGACGCTTTCGACCATCGCGGCCATCATCGCCTGCATTCGGCCGCCGCCGGGCACACCGGTTTCCATCAGTGCTGCATAGGTGCGCGCACCATTGGCGCTGGCAACCGCGCGCCATTGTTCGACCGGATGGGCGGCGAAGTAAAAGCCGAAATTCTCGCGCTCCTTGGCCATCTGCTCAGCGCGCGGCCAGGCAGTGGTTTCGGCCAGGCGCAGAGAAGGCGCGGCATGATCCTCGCCCCCAAACAGCCCGGCCTGGCCGCTGGACCGCGTGCGCTCGGCCTCATCCGCCACAGCCAGCAGCATATCGGCATTGGCCAGCACCTTGGCCCGGTTGGGCTCAAGGCTATCGAAGGCACCGGCACCGGCCAGCCCTTCAAGCTGGCGGCGGTTCATCGAACCCTGCGGTACACGGCGGAACAGCTCCTCCAGGCTGGCAAAGCGGCCTTTCGCCTCTCGCTCTGCCACAATTGCGTCCATCGCCTTTTCGCCAACATTGCGGATGCCGGCCAGGGCATAGCGCACGGCATGACCCTCATCGGTCCGCTCAACCGTGAACTCGGCTTCGGAGCGGTTAATGTCCGGCCCGGCCAGCGCGATGCCATTACGGCGCATGTCATCGACAAAGATCGCCAACTTTTCCGACTGGTGCATATCGAAGCACATCGAAGCGGCATAGAATTCGTGCGGGTAATGCGTCTTCAGCCAGGCGGTCTGGTAAGCCAGCAGGGCATAAGCGGCGGCGTGGCTCTTATTGAAGCCATAGCCCGCGAACTTGTCGATCAAGTCGAACAGTTCGTTGGCCTTGGCCGCTTCGATTTCGGAATGCTCCTTGCAGCCCGAAACGAAGCGCGATCGCTGCGCGTCCATCTCGGCCTGGACCTTCTTGCCCATCGCGCGGCGCAGCAAGTCTGCATCGCCCAGCGAATAACCGGCCAGGATCTGAGCGGCCTGCATGACCTGTTCCTGGTAAACGAAGATCCCGTAAGTTTCGCTCAGGATCCCTTCCAGCTTGGGATGCGGGTATTCGATGCTTTCGCTGCCGTTCTTGCGGCGGCCGAACAGCGGAATGTTGTCCATCGGGCCCGGACGGTAGAGCGAGACGAGCGCGATGATATCGCCGAAATTGGTGGGCTTCACCGCCGCCAGCGTGCGGCGCATGCCTTCGGATTCCAGCTGGAACACGCCAACCGTATCACCGCGCTGGAGCAGCTCATATACCTCGGCATCGTCCCACGGCAGGGCTTCAAGATCGATCGTGATTTCGCGCTTCTTGAGCAGCTCAATCGCCTTCTTGAGCACTGACAGCGTCTTCAGGCCGAGGAAGTCAAACTTGATCAGGCCGGTATCTTCGACATATTTCATGTCGAATTGGGTCACCGGCATGTCCGAGCGCGGATCGCGATAGAGCGGCACCAGCTGATCCAGCGGGCGATCACCGATGACGACGCCTGCCGCATGGGTGGAACTGTTGCGCGGCTGCCCTTCCAGCTGGACCGCCAGATCGATCAGCCGCTTCACTTCGGGATCGTTATCGTATTCGCGCTTCAGCTCGGCCACGCCGTTGAGCGCGCGCGGCAGGCTCCACGGGTCGGTCGGATGGTTGGGCACCATCTTGCAGAGCCTGTCGACCTGGCCATAGCTCATCTGCAGGATCCGGCCGCAATCGCGCAGCACGGCGCGGGCCTTCAGCTTACCAAAGGTAATGATCTGAGCGACGTGATCGGCGCCGTACTTCGCCTGGACATAGCGGATCACCTCGCCGCGGCGGGTTTCGCAGAAGTCGATATCGAAGTCCGGCATCGAGACGCGTTCCGGGTTGAGGAAGCGTTCGAACAGCAGGCCCAGCCGCAGCGGATCAAGGTCGGTAATGGTCAGCGCCCAGGCCACCACCGATCCGGCGCCCGAACCACGGCCCGGCCCCACGGGGATGTCGTTGGCCTTGGCCCACTGAATGAAGTCGGCCACGATCAGGAAGTAACCGGCAAAGCCCATCCGGTTGATCACGTCGGTCTCGAAATCGAGCCGCTGGGCGTAATCGAGGAATTCCTCACCCACCCCGCTCGGCCTGAGCCTGTCGAAGGCCTCTGCGCGGGCGGCTCCTTCGGCGCCGAGGGCTTCGACAAGCTCAGCCGGAGTGGCGCCCGGGTAATAGGGCTGCAGCCGGCGGGCAAGTCCGGCGCGGGCGTGCTCAATCAGCATCCGCGCTTCGCCTTCCTTGTCACCGGCAAGGCTGGGCAGCAGCGGCTTGCGCTTGGGCGGGGAAAAAGCGCAGCGCTGCGCGATAACCAGGGTGTTCGCCAGAGCCTCGGGCAGATCGGCGAACAGTTCGCGCATCATTGGGCCCGACTTGATCCAGGATTCGCGCGGACTGCGCTGCCGCTCAGGCGCATCGACATGGGTGGAATTGGCGATGCAAAGCATGGCATCGTGCGCCGCATGGCCGCCCGGATCGGCAAAATTTGCCGGGTTGGTCGCAACCAGCGGCAGGTTGCGGGAATAGGCCAGCTCGATCAATGCATCCTCGGCCGCTTCTTCCGCCGGATCGTTGCGGCGGGCCACTTCCAGGTAGAGCCGCCCCGGGAATAGTTCCTCCAGCCGCGCGCAAAGCTCTACCGCAGCCTCACCCTTGCCGGCCGCAAGCAGGCGCACCAGCGTACCTTCACCCGCCCCGGTCAGTGCGATCAGGCCGTCGGTGTGGCCATCAAGGTCCGCCATGGTGACATGGGGTTCAAATTCGATCGGCCGGCCAAGATGCGCGCGGCTGACCAGATGGCAAAGGTTGTTCCAGCCGGTCTCGTTCTGGGCGATCAGGCCAAGCCAGTCGACCACCGGATCCTTGCCCGCCGCCACGCCATCGCGAGCAACAGCCAGGAAAGTGCCGATCAGCGGCTGGATGCCGGCGTCCTTGCAGGCCCCGGCAAACGACATGGCGCCATAAAGCCCGTTGCGATCGGTGATCGCAATCGCCGGAAAGGCCCGGTCTTTGGCGAGTTTGGCCGCCGCCTTGGGATCGATCGTCCCATCGAGCATGGTAAAGCTCGAAAAGACGCGCATCGGGACGAAACGTTCAAAGGCCATGCAGGTTAGATGCGGTGTGCGGGACCGATTCGGAAGGGGGTGCGGCGCGCTTTACCCAGAATGCCGAACCCGCCTTCATTCCATCAGCTCACAGCAGCGCCTTGATATCCTTTTCGAGCGCCCCTGGCTTGTCGGTCGGCGCGTAGCGGCGCACCACTTTGCCATCCCGATCGATCAGGAACTTGGTGAAGTTCCATTTGACCGACTTGGTCCCCATCAGCCCAGGTGCCTCGCTCTTCAGCCAATCATACAGCGGATCAGCATTGTCGCCGTTGACATCGATCTTGGCCATCAGTGGGAAGGTCACATCGTATTTCAGGCTGCAGAAGTTGGCGATCTCTTCCGCATTGCCGGGTTCCTGCGCACCGAACTGGTTGCAGGGAAAGGCGATCACTTCGAAGCCCTCGTCGACATACTTTTTGTAGAGTGCTTCCAGCCCTTCGTATTGCGGGGTGAACCCGCACTTGCTGGCAGTGTTGACGATCAGCAGCACCTTACCAGCCTTGTCAGCCAGGTTGAGCTCGCCCCCACCGGGCAGCTTGGCCGTGAAATCGGCGATGGTCTTCATGTTGCATTCCCCAAGCAATGATTTTGCGGGGAGACTAAGGACTGCTTTGCGCGCGTCAACCGGCCGAAAGGCCTATTCGACGCGGCCGTCGTGCAGCCGCAACACGCGGTCCATCCGCGCCGCCAGCCGCTCATTATGTGTGGCGACCAGCGCCGCGCTGCTCTGGCCGCGAACCAGTTGCAGAAACTCTTCAAACACCCGATCGGCGGTCGCTTCGTCCAGGTTGCCGGTCGGCTCATCGGCCAGCACCAGCGCGGGGCGATTGGCCAGGGCACGGGCCACGGCGACTCGTTGCTGCTCCCCGCCGGAAAGCTGACTGGGCCGGTGGTCCAGCCGCGCGCCAAGGCCCAGCGCAGTCAACAGTTCGATTGCGCGGGCAGCAGCCGCGGCTTCGCTTGTCCCGGCCACCAGCTGCGGCAGCACGACATTCTCCTGCGCTGTGAAGTCCGGCAGCAGGTGGTGGAACTGATAGACGAAGCCAATCCTGTCTCGGCGCAGGTCGGTGCGATCGTCGGCAGAAAGCGCCGAAGCCTCTACCCCGGCGATCCGCAGCGATCCGCCAAAGCCGCCTTCCAGCAGGCCTACGGCTTGCAGCAGGGTGGACTTGCCTGAACCCGACGGACCGAGCAGCGCAACGATCTCGCCCGGCTGGATCGCCAGGTCGATCCCGCGCAAAACGTCAATCCGCACCCCGCCCTGCTCAAAGCTGCGGGTCAGGCCGGTGGTCTGGACTACAGCCTCACTCATAGCGCAGCACCTGTACCGGATCGGTGCTCGCCGCCTTGAAGGCCGGGTAGAGCGTGGCGAGGAAGCTGAAGACCAGCGCCATGATCACGATCAGGGCGATTTCCACCGGATCGGCCCGGGCGGGTAGTTCGGTCAGGAAGCGGATCTTGGGGTCCCACAGGTTCTGCCCGGTCAGCATCTCAATCACCCGCACGATCGGCTGGCGGAAGAACAGGAAGGCCGCGCCCAGGATCAGGCCCACGACTGTACCCAATGCACCAACCACGAAGCCGACCGTTACGAAGACTTTGAGCAGGCTTTTGCGCCCTGCCCCCATGGTTCGCAGGATCGCGATGTCACGCGTCTTGGCGCGGACCAGCATGATCAGCGAGGAAAGGATATTGAACACGGCGACCAGCACGATGATCGACAGCACCACGAACATCGCAACGCGCTCCACCGCCAGTGCCTCAAACAGGCTGGCGTTCATGGTTCGCCAGTCGGTCACCACGGCCTGCCCGGCCAGCCGCTGGGTGACCGGTTTAAGGATTTCTGTCACGGCATCGGGATCGGCCACCTGCACCTCGATCATTCCGATCGAATCCCCGGCAAGCAGCAGCGTTTGCGCATCCTCGATCGGCATGACGACAAACCGCTCGTCAAAATCGAACACCCCGATCTCGAAGATCGCGGCAACATGATAGGCAATCTCACGCGGGACTGTGCCAAACGGGGTGGAGCGGCCCTGCGGATTGATGATCGTCAGCGTATCGCCCACCCGGATGCCCAGGTTGGAGGCGAGCTGCGAACCGATCGCCACTTCGCCCGCCCCCGGCTTCAACGCATCGAGCGAACCGGCGACCAGCTTGGGCTTCAGCCGCTGGATATCCTCGGCCGTGTTGCCGCGGGCGAAAACCAGATCGACCCGGCCGTTGAAGCTGCCCATCTGCGGCTGCTCGATCAGCGGGGAGGCACGGGTGACGCCCGGCGTCTGGCGCACATCCTGCAACACGCCCTGCCAATTCTCGATCCGCCCGCCATAGGCCTGGACGATGGCATGGCCGTTTAGCCCGACGATCTTGTCAAACAGCTCGGCACGAAAGCCGTTCATCACGCTCATCACGATGACCAGCGCGGCCACGCCCAGTGCAACCGCAACCAGGCTGATCCCCGCCACCAGCGCAATAAACGCCTCGCTCCGCCCCGGCAGGAGGTAGCGCTTAACCAGCACTTTTTCGAACGGAGACAGCAACAAGGATAGCCTCGGATGGGGAGAAATCGCGTGGGCCGGACTTAGGGGGCGCGGGCGATCAGGGCAAGCTCTCAGAACGGTATGGATTGTCCATCCCAGGCAAAGGCCTGCCCGCTGTCGACCGGGTTCAACCCGGCGATCACATTCAGCAGATACCCCGCCGCCTCGTCCGGCGTGAACAGGCGCTGCCCTTCGCGCATGCCGGTGAATGGGGCGGAAAGCTCTGTCGCAACGGTGCCGGGATGGAGCGCGGCGACCACGGCCTGCGGATGGGTGCGGCCCAGTTCGATCGCGAAGTTGCGCAGGATCATGTTGAGCGCGGCCTTGCTGGCGCGATAGGCGTGCCAGCCGCCGAGGCGATTGTCACTGATCGAGCCGACCCGCGCCGAAAGCGCGGCAAACACGGCCCGCTCACGCCGGGGTAGCAAGGGCAGGAAGTGCTTGCCGATCAGCGCAGGGCCGGTGGCGTTGACCGCAAAGGCGCGGGCATAGGCGGCCGGGTCCTGCGCCTTGAAGGTCTTTTCGGGCTGGAAATCGGTGCCATCGGACAGAATGCCAGTTGCCACGATTACCAGCGTTACCTCCGGCCCGATCGCGCTGGCAGCCTTGGCAATGCTGGCCTCGTCGGTCAGGTCAAAGGCGAAGGGTGTCGTGCCAGCCGGAGCGCCAGAGCCTGTGCGCGATCCGGCCCAGACCCGCTGATAACGCCCGCTGGTGGCCACGGCTGCAGCCAGCGCCGCGCCGATCCCGCCGCTGGCCCCGAAGATGACCGCCTGGCTCAATAGCCCATCAGGCTGAGCACTTCCTTGCGGCTGCGCTCGTCATCCAGAAAGCAGCCGAGCATGCGGCTGGTGACCATGCCGACGCCGGGGGTGCGGACCCCGCGCCCGGTCATGCAGCCGTGCTGCGCCTCGATCACCACGGCCACGCCCTGCGGCTGAAGGTGGTGCCAGATGCATTCGGCCACCTCGGCAGTCAGGCGTTCCTGGATCTGCAGGCGGCGGGCATAGCCATGGAGCACGCGCGCAAGCTTGGAAATGCCAACCACCCGGTTCTTGGGTAGATAGGCGATCGACGCCTTGCCGGTGATCGGCGCCATGTGATGTTCGCAGTGAGACTGGAACGGGATGTCCTTCAGCAGCACGACCTCATCATAGCCGCCCACTTCCTCGAAGGTGCGGGAAAGGTGCAGCGCCGGGTCTTCTTCGTTTCCTTGGCAGTATTCGCGCCATGCCCGCGCGACGCGCGCCGGGGTATCAAGCAGGCCTTCGCGGGCGGGATCCTCACCCACCCAGTGCAGCAGGGTGCGCAGGGCATCCTGGACTTCGTCCGGCACGAACAGCTTGGTCTCGCCCTCGTCGTGGTCGATGTGGCTCGAGATATAGTTCATGGTGCGATCCTTCCTGCCCAGAGCGGCGGGAATTGGGCCTCCGCCGGCCGGCTTGCAACCCGGCCTTTGGACCGCCTCTGGGGACGGATACGAACCCATGCTTGCCTTGGAGCGCGAGTCCGGCCAAAGGCGCTGGCGAAGCGCGAGCGCACTTGGCAGGCGATTCCATCATGAACATTACTCACCCGTTCCTGGACAGCGACGGCGACAAGCTGCGCGAGGAATGTGGCATCTTCGGCGTTATCGGTAGTCCCGAAGCCGCCGCCATTACCGCCCTGGGCCTCCATGCCCTGCAACACCGCGGGCAGGAAGCCTGCGGCATTGTCAGCTGGGACGGCAAGGAATTCTTCGCCCGGCGCGGGCTGGGCCACGTGGCCCAGGTCTTTGCCGATCAGACGATCATCAATGAATTGCCGGGCCACATGGCCTCTGGCCACGTGCGCTATTCGACGACTGGCGGACAGGGCCTGCGCAACGTCCAGCCGCTTCATGCGGATTTGGCGCGCGGTGGCTTCTCGATCGCCCACAACGGCAATATTTCGAACGCCATGCGCCTGAAGCAGGAGCTGGTCGACAAGGGTGCGATCTTCCAATCGACATCCGATACCGAAGTGATCATCCACCTGATCGCGACCAGCCGCTATCCCACGCTGCTCGATCGCTTTGTCGATGCACTGCGGATGGTGGAAGGCGCCTATTCGCTGATCTGCCAGACTCCGAAACGGATGATCGCTTGCCGCGATCCGCTGGGCATCCGCCCGCTGGTTATGGGCAAGATTGGTGATGCCACGGTCTTTGCCAGCGAAACGGTTGCGCTCGATGTCGTCGGCGCGCAGTTCGTGCGCGAGATCGAGCCCGGCGAGATTGTCGAAGTGCGTCAGGATGGCCGGGTTTCCAGCCACCGCCCCTTCGGCAGCCACCCGCCCCGCCCCTGCATCTTCGAACACGTCTATTTCAGCCGGCCGGATTCGGTTTCAGGCGGGCAATCGGTGTACGAAGTGCGCCGCAAGATCGGGATTGAGCTGGCGCGCGAAGCCCCGGTTGAGGCCGATCTGGTCGTGCCCGTGCCGGATAGTGGCGTTCCCGCCGCCATCGGCTATGCCCAGGAAAGCGGCATTCCCTTTGGTCTGGGCATCATCCGTTCGCACTACGTCGGGCGGACCTTTATCCAACCGTCGGATGGTGCGCGTCACGCCGATGTTAAGCGCAAGCACAACGCCAACCGCGCGCTGGTCGAAGGCAAGCGGATCGTGCTGATCGACGATTCAATCGTACGCGGCACCACCTCGATGAAAATCGTGCAAATGATGCGCGATGCCGGGGCCAAGGAAGTCCACTTCCGCGTAGCCAGCCCGCCGACCAACAATTCCTGCTTCTATGGCGTCGACACGCCTGAGCGGCACAAGCTGCTGGCGGCACGGATGAACCTGGATGAAATGACCAAGTTCATCGTCGCTGACAGCCTGGCCTTCGTTTCGATTGACGGGCTTTACCGTGCCGTGGGCGAGAAGAGCCGCAATTCTGCTTGCCCTCAGCACTGCGATGCCTGCTTCACCGGCGACTATCCGACCAAACTGACTGACTTGGCGGACCGCGCGGCGGAAACCGATCAGCTCGATCTCCCGGTCGGTAAGGTCGCATGACTGACCTTACCGGGCAGATTGCGCTCGTAACGGGCGCCAGCCGCGGCATTGGCGCGGCGACGGCGCAGGCGCTGGCAGCAGCAGGCGCGCACGTGATCCTGACGGGCCGTGACACCAAGGCGCTTGAGGCGGTTGAGGAAGCCATCTTCGAGGCCGGCGGCGCCGCCACGATCGCGCCGGTAGACCTTGCCGAAGGCGATGGCATTGCCCGGCTCGCGCAGGCCGTCACCAGTCGCTGGGGGGCGCTTGACGTATTGGTCCATGCCGCTGCCGTCCTCCCCCAGTTGACCGGCGTGACGGATATCGAAGCGAAAAGCCTGGCCAATGCCCTGACGATCAACGCCTCGGCCACCCAGGCGCTAATCGCCCGGTTCGATCCGCTGCTGCGCCAAGGCAAGAACCCGCGATTCATTCACCTTACGACCTCGGTTGCCACGTCGCCCCGTGCCTGGTGGGGTGCCTATGCGGCCAGCAAGGCCGCTGCGGAGGTGCTGGTCGATTGCTACGCGCAGGAAGTGCGCAATATCACCCCGATCCGTGTGGCAATCGTCGATCCGGGTGCAACGCGCACGTCAATGCGCGCAAAAGCCTATCCGGGCGAGGATCCGCTAAGGAACAAGGAGCCTTCGGTCGTCGGTGAACGTATTGTTTCCTTGCTTGGCGAAGAGTTCGCCAGCCCTCACCGCGAGCGCATTAACCAGCCTTCCTAAGTTCCGGGCAATCGGGCCGGCGGCGAACCAAGCTTGTTAAGCCAAAACGGCTCAGCTGCGGTTGATAATGGCTTCAAGGATGACCGGGCTAAGCGGCTGCATAAATTCGCAGCCAAACTCGAATTGCGCGACCCAGGCAACGCGCGCCTCGATTGGCGCCAGGCCCGGCAATGTCACGTAAAAGTGGTCATGCTCATGAACCAGAAACACGCCTGATATCCGTGCTCCAAACTGCGAGATATCCCGCAGCTTCACCACTGCCCGCTTCATGCCCTTCCGGAATTGGATCTGCGCGTCATAGATCCGCCGATCCGCCCGGCGCCCACCTATCGCTTTCAATTGGGGCTGGCTGGCTGGGCTCATGTCCATTGGCGTTGCTCGATGATGCAGTTTACGCGCCTTTTGGCGCAATTGAGTAAAGCGACGGTTAACGATACCCCCTAATTTTGCCTATGATACAGACGTTTGGCCGCCAAAATGGCAAGGGGCGCGACCATCGGTCGCGCCCCCAAATTTTCCGGTTTTGATCGAAACGATCAGAACTTCACTTCGACTGCCACAGTGAAGGAACGACCGCGTGGATCAGCCACGCGCGGTTCCCACGAACTGCCGGCCCCGGTGTTGCCATCGTATGTGATGGCGAACGGCGGATCCTTGTCGAGCAGGTTCTTGACCCCCAAGGTTACCTTGTAGTTGGGGCCAAAGCCCAGATAGCTGACGGCCAGATGATAGATCGAATAGGGATCAACCTTTTCATTGAATCCAGCGCGAACCACCGTGCCAGCCGCGATGCCAGGCAGCTTTTGGTTGGCATAGGTGCCACGGAACACCTGGGTCAGCGTGGCCGACCAATCGTCATTCGACCAGTTAACCCAAGCGTTATGCTTCCACTTCAGCCCCAGGTCACCGGCATAGCTGAACACGCCGAGTTGGCTGGTGAAGGCCAGCGATGGCGCCACCTTCTCCAGCTTGCGCAGCAGCAGAGTGCCATCAAAGCCCATATTCACCGCTGAGCTTCCCCCCAAATCGAAACCGCCACGCAGGGCGAATTCAATACCGCGGGTCTGGCGCGCACCGGCGTTGATCCAACGCTGGTCAATCTGGGTTACATTACCACTCGCATCACGGATGAACTTTTCCGGGAAGGTAGAAGCATTGTCGATCAACTGGCGCAGGGTCAGCGTCTGGATGGTATCCTCAACGTTGATCACCCAGAAATCGGCCGAAGCGCTCCACTTCGGGGCCGGACGCAGCACGGCGCCAAGGCTCCACTGCTTCGCAGTTTCGGGCCGCAGAACGAGGTTACCGCCTGTTGCAATGTCAGGGCGGATCTGGGCGCAAGGCTGACCCGAACCAAAAGCGCTGGTCGGCACGCCGCCCGGGCACTTGGTAGGGTCGGCAAGATCGCTACCTGAGTATGGCGAGATCGTCACACCATTGAAGATCTGGTTGAAGCTCGGCACGCGGAAGCTGGTGTTGTAGCTACCCCGCAGCATAAGCCAGTCAACCGGTTGGTACTTAGCGGTAAGCTTCGGATTGGTGGTGGTGCCAAAGCCGGTGTAATCATCGATACGCAGCGCGCCGGTCAGCTCGAAACCATCGAACACAGGCAGCAAAACTTCGGCATAGGCCGCCTTGATCGTCCGGTTCTTCGGGGTCAGCGCGTTCACGTTATCGAACGCGGCGTTGAAGATGTTTGGCGAGCTGGCAGCTGCAGCGGCCGAGCCGTTGAACTCATAGGTTTCACGGCGGTAGTCGACGCCAACGGCAAGCTGGGCGTCACCGGCCGGCAGGCCAAACAGCGGACCCGAAGCCGAGGTGATCTGCCCCCTTCTGAGTGGCCCAATTTCTATTTTAGGAATGGCCACGAAGGAGGAATGGAATGGCAAGAAAGCACAAGCCGGAAGACATCATTGGCAAGCTGCGTGAAGCGGAGATCGT